>JBBRCN010000034.1:0-39442 GCA_038204775.1 Burkholderiales bacterium
GGCGTCGGCGGCACCTGGTGGGACAACCGTTACCCCGGCGCCTGCGTGGACGTGCCGGCGCCGCTGTACAGCTTCAGCCGGGCGCCGCACGCACGCTGGCGGCGGCGCTTTGCCGCCGCGCCCGAGATCCTGGGCTACATGCAGGGCCTGGTCGAACGGCACGGCCTGGCCCCGCATCTGCGGCTGAACACCGCCGTGCAAAGCGCCAGCTTCGACGACGCCAGCGGTCGCTGGCACATCAAGCTCGACAGCGGCGAGCTCATCGATGCCCGCATCTTCGTCTGCAGCACCGGACCGCTGTCGGTGCCACGCTGGCCGGCCATCGATGGCCTGGCAAGCTTCGCCGGGCCGCGCCTGCACAGCGCGCGCTGGGACGCTAGCGTGCCCATCGAAGGCCGTCGCGTGGGCGTCATCGGCACCGGTTCCACCGCGTCGCAACTGGTGCCCGAACTGGCCCGGCGCGCCGCTGGGCTGACCGTCTTCCAGCGCACGCCGACTTGGGTGCTGCCGCGCTTTGACAGGGCTTATGGGGCGATGGACCGGTGGCTTTTCCACCTGCCAGGCTGGAATCGCCTCGTGCGCGCCTTCTGGGCTGCCACGGCCGAATCTTTCCGCCGCGGCTTCGAGCCCGGCAGCGCAGCCCAGGGCCGGCTGATGGCTCTGGCACGCGGGCACATGAAACGCCAGCTGCGTGGCGACGAAGCGCTGCGCCAGCGCTTGCAGCCCGCCTACCCCATCGGCTGCAAACGCATCGTCTTTTCCAACGACTACCTGCGGGCGTTCACGCGGCCGCAGGTCGCGCTTCAGACCCAGGCCATCGCCAGCATCACACCAGCCGGCGTGCGGCTGGCCGACGGTACCGAACACCCGCTGGACGTGCTGGTGTGCGCCACCGGCTTTGACGTGCAGCACGCGCTGTCGGTGCCCATCACCGGGCGCGGCGGCGTTTCGTTGCAGACGCTGTGGGCCAACGGTGCAATGGCGCACCTGGGCACCACGGTGGCGGGGTTTCCCAACCTGTTCCTGATGCTGGGGCCCAACACCGCCACCGGGCACACCAGCACGCTGCTGTTCATCGAGCCGCAGGTGCAATTTGTCTTGCGCGCCATGCAGGAACTCGAACTCCGCGGCAGCCGCTGGATGGACGTGCGTGGCGACACGATGCAGGCCTTCAACGAACAGCTGCAGCAGCGCCTGGTGGGATCGGTATGGACGCGGTGCCGCAGCTGGTACCGGGCCGACAACGGCCGCAACGTCGCAATCTGGCCCGGCTACACGCGGGAATACCGCCAGCGACTGGCCGGTGTCCAGTTCGCGAGCGAGTTTGTCTTCGGATGAGGCGCGACGCCGCGCGAAAGCTGCCGGGCTCTGCTGCACTTCATTTCGCAAGGCAGGTACCCGGCTGACGCATGCGAACATCCAGCCCCGCCCATCCCGAAAGAGAACCGCGCATGCCCACCATCCACGTTGAAATGTTCGCCGGCCGCACGCTGGACCAGAAGCGCGCCCTGGCCAAGGCCCTGACCGACGCCACGGTGCAGACCCTGGGTGGGCCGCCCGACGCCGTGGACGTGATCTTTACCGACGTGCAGCGCCACGACTGGGCCACTGCCGGGCAGTTGTGGAGCGACAAGGCCGCACCGGCGCCCAAACCGTGACAAAGACGCTGCTCATCCGCCACGCCCATGTGCTGGTCACGATGGACGAGCAGCGGCGCGAGATCGCCGACGGGGCCGTCTTCATCCGCGGGCCTGTGATCGAAGCCGTGGGCGCCACGGCCGATTTGCCAGCCCGTGCCGATGAAGTGATCGACGCCCACGATCAGGTCGTGATGCCGGGCCTGGTGAATACCCACCACCACCTGTACCAGACGCTGACACGCGCCGTGCGCCCGGCGCAGGACTGCGAACTTTTTGGCTGGCTGCAGACGCTGTACCCCATCTGGGCACGCATCACGCCAGACATGCTGCATGTGTCCACGCAGCTGGGCCTGGCAGAGCTGATGCTGTCGGGCTGCACCACCAGCAGCGACCACCTCTACCTCTTCCCCAATGGCTGCCGGCTGGACGACACGCTGCATGCCGCCGCCGAAGTCGGCATGCGCTTTCATGCCGCCCGCGGCGCGATGAGCGTGGGTGTCAGCCAGGGCGGCCTGCCGCCGGATGAAGTCGTCGAGGACGAAGCCCGCATCCTGCGCGACACGCAGCGAGTGATCGAAACTTTCCACGACCCCGCGCGCCACGCGCTGCAACGCATCGTGGTGGCGCCGTGCTCGCCCTTCAGCGTCAGCCGCGAGCTGATGCGCGAAGCCGCGCTGCTGGCGCGCGAGTTCAAAGTGCACCTGCACACGCACCTGGCGGAAAACGACAACGACATCCACTACACACGCGAGAAGTTCGGCTGCACCCCGGCCGAATATGCCGAACAGCTGGGCTGGCTGGGCCCCGACGTGTGGCACGCCCACTGCGTGAAGCTGGACGCGGCCGGCATCCGCCAGTTTGCCGCCACCGGCACCGGTGTGGCGCACTGCCCGGGCAGCAACATGCGATTGGGTTCGGGCATCGCGCCCATCCGCGCCATGCGCGACGCAGGCGTGCCGGTGAGCCTGGCGGTGGACGGCTCGGCCAGCAACGACAGCGGCCACCTGCTGGCCGAAGCGCGGCTGGCCCTTTTGCTGCAGCGTGTGGCCCGTGGCGCCACGGCCATGCCGGCGCGCGAGATGCTGGAAATCGCCACGCTTGGCGGTGCACGGGTGCTGGGGCGCAACGACATCGGCGCGCTGGCGCCGGGCATGGCCGCCGACCTCATCGCCGTGCCGCTGGACGAAGTGGGCATGGCCGGCGCCGGTCACGACCCCGCGGCTGCGCTGCTGTTTTGCCACGTGCCCAGGGTGGCGTTGAACGTCATCCATGGCCAGGTGCGGATTCGTGGTGGCGCGTTCGTGGCCTTGGACCTGCCGGCCCTGGTGCGACGCCACCGCGCGCTGTCGGAAGGGTTGATGGCCTGATGGCCTGATCGGCTGATGGGCCGCGCCTGGACGGGCTTGTTCAGGGTCGCTCACTTGCGAACGCCCGTTGCGGCCCGTTGCGATGCAGGGATAAGCCTGTCAGCCCCGGCCCTGGGACGGCCCCAGAATGGCGGCCCAGCCATTTGCGCCCCAGTGGCAGCGGCGACACCGAAGGAACCCCATGAACGGCCAGATGATGCAGCAGCCGCTGCTGATTTCCTCTCTCATCGTGCACGCCGAAAGGCACCACCCGGAACGCGAAGTGGTCTCGCGACGGGTGGAAGGCGACATCCACCGCTGCACCTACAAACAAGTGGCTGCACGCTCGCGCCAGGTGGCCAAGGCTCTGGGCGCCCTGGGCGTGAAAGCCGGCGACCGTGTGGCCACGCTGGCCTGGAACGGCTATCGCCACATGGAGCTGTACTTTGGTGTCAGCGGTTCTGGAGCGGTGCTGCACACACTGAACCCGCGGCTGCACCCGGACCAGATTGCCTACATCGCCGATCACGCCGAAGACCAGGTGCTGTTTTTTGACATGACCTTCCTGCCGCTGATCCAGGCCGTGGCCGGGCGCACGAAGACGGTCAGGCACTGGGTGGCCATGACGGACCGGGCCCACATGCCGGCAGCCGACGTGGCCGCCAAGATCCCCAACCTGCTGTGTTACGAAGACCTGCTGGCCGCGCAGGACGACCGTTATGAATGGCCGGCGCTGGACGAAAACGCCGCCAGCAGCCTGTGCTACACCAGCGGCACCACGGGCAACCCCAAGGGTGTGCTGTACAGCCACCGCAGCACGGTGCTGCACACCATGGCCGCTGCGCTGCCCGACTGCCTGGGCTGCGGCGCCACAGACGCCATCCTGCCCGTGGTGCCCATGTTCCACGTCAACAGCTGGGGCATCGTCTACCTGGCGCCCATGACCGGTGCCAAGCTGGTGCTGCCGGGCCCGGGCCTGGACGGCAAGAGCCTTTACGAGTTGTTCGAAAGCGAAGGCGTCACGATCAGCGCCGGCGTGCCCACCGTGTGGCAGGGCCTGCTGGCTTATGTCGACGCCAACGAGCTGAAGTTCAGCACCATGCGGCGCAGCGCCATCGGCGGCAGCGCCTGCCCGCCGGCCATGATCAAGAAATTCCTGGACGTCTACGGCGTGCGTGTCATCCACGCCTGGGGCATGACCGAGATGAGCCCCATCGGCACCGCTGCGGCCTTCAAGAGCCAGCACCTGGGCCAGTCGCCCGAGCAGAAACTGGCCGTGATGGCCACACAGGGCCGCGCGGTGTACGGCGTGGACATGAAGATCGTCAGCGAAGACGGCACCGAACTGCCCTGGGACGGCCAGGCCTCGGGCGACCTGCTGGTGCGCGGCCCGTGGATCATCAGCAGCTACTTCAGGAACGAAGGCGGCGACCCCTTGAAGGACGGCTGGTTTCCCACCGGCGACGTGGCCAAGATCACGCCCGAGGGCTACATGGTCATCACCGATCGCAGCAAGGACGTCATCAAGTCCGGCGGCGAATGGATCGGCAGCATCGACCTGGAAAACATCGCCATGGCCCACCCCGCCGTGGCCATGGCCGCCTGCATTGCCGCGCATCACCCCAAGTGGGACGAAAGACCGCTGCTGGTGGTGGTGAAGAAGACCGGCGCAGAGGTCACGCGCGAAGAGCTGATCGGCTTCTACGAAGGCAAGATCGCCAAGTGGTGGACACCCGACGACGTGGTGTTCGTCGACGCCATCCCGCTGGGCGCCACCGGCAAGATGCAGAAGATCAAGTTGCGCGAGCAGTTCAAGAACCACGCACTTCCGACATGAGGCCCCCGGGCTCGCTGGCGCTCGCCACCCCCCGAGGGGGCCGTCCGCCTGCGGCCCGGCAGAGCCGGTTCCGCGGCGGGAAGCCTGGGGGTGGCCTGGCACTTCATGGTCGCATCGCTGCCCTCCTGCTGGTGGTTTGCGCTGGTGCGGCGGCGCAGGACGAGGTGCCCTTCATCACCACGCCCGACAAGGTGACACTGGCCATGCTGGAGCTGGCGGGCGTGACGGCCGCCGACCGGCTGGTGGACCTGGGCTCGGGCGACGGCCGCATCGTCATCACCGCCGCCCGGCGTTTTGGCGCCAGCGGACTGGGCGTTGAAATCGTGCCCGACCTGGTGGCACAAAGCCGCGTCAACGCACGCAAGGCCGGTGTGGCCGAGCGCGCGCAGTTTCGCGTGCAGGACCTGTTCACGCTGGACCTGGCGCCTTTCAGCGTCGTCACGATGTACCTGCTGCCCGAGGTCAACCTGCAGTTGCGCCCGCGCCTGCTGGCCCTGTCCGCCGGCACGCGCATCGTCAGCCACGACTGGGACATGGCCGACTGGGCGCCCGACCGCACCGTCACGCTGGAGGTGCCCGACAAGACCATCGGCCGTGAAAAACGCAGCCAGGTGCACCTGTGGCGCGTGCCGGCGCAGGTTCAGGGCTTGTGGTGCGCGGCTGGCGGCTCGCTGCAGATCAGCCAACGCTTCCAGCAGTTTTCAGCCACGCTGCGGGTGCCGGGCCAAGCCGCACCGGTGGCGGTGTTCGATGGCCGCATCGACGGCGTGGCGCTGCGCAGCCAGGAGCCCGCAGACATCGGCGGGCCGCGCACCGCACTGCGACTGGAGGGTCAGCAACTGCAGGTGCTGCGTGTGCCGCCCACCGCCCAGCGGTTCGAGGGCGCGCGCTTCGTGCCTGCGCTGCAGGGGCGCTGCCCGGGCTGATCGCCTGCTGCCATCGGCTTTGCTCTTGATCTGCACACAGAGCTGTTCACCAACTGCGGCGCGTGGCGAGAGGCTCTGCGTGAGTGCTGCACGGACTTTGTTCAGACCGGGTCGGTCTGCAGCAGCGTCTGCAAGCAGTGTTCGCGCACGCCGAAGTAGCGCTTCAGCTCATCCACCTGCGCCAGCGCGGCGTCCGCCTTGACGTCAGCCTGGGCCCCAGCCCGTGGCGCGCTGCGTTTCACCGCCAGGATCATCTTGTTCTTGCGTGTGTGTTCCAGCGTCACGAACTCGAAGACCTGGGTGTCGTAACCCTGCGCTTCCAGCAGCAGCGCACGCAGGCTGTCGGTCAGCATCTCGGCTTGCTGTTCGGCGTGGATGCCGTGCTGGAACACGCTGCGCAGCGGGTGCGGGCTCAGCAGCTGCGGGCGCAGTTGTTTGTGGCAGCACGGTGAACACAGGATGATGTCCGCACCGGCCTTCAGCCCCAGGTGGATGGCGTGATCGGTGGCGGTGTCGCAGGCGTGCAGCGCGATCATCACGTTCATCGGGCCGGCGGTCCATTCACGCACGTCGCCTTGCACCACATGCATGCCCTGCAGCCCCAGTTCGGCCGCCGTGCGCTGGCCTTGCTGCACCATGTCGGACCGCAGTTCCACGGCCACCACCTCGGCTTGCAGACCTTGCGTGCGGCGCAACCAGTCGTGCACGGCAAAGCTCAGGTAGGCCTTGCCGGCACCGAAATCCACCACACGCAACTGCTGGGCGCCCGCCAGCGGCGAAGAGGCCAATGCGTGTGCAAACACTTCGACGAACTTGTTGATCTGCTTCCACTTGCGCGCCATGGCCGGCACCAGCTGGTGCTGCGCGGTGGTGATGCCCAGCGCCGTGAGGAAGGGGCGCTGGATGTCGATCCAGCGTTGTTTTTCACGGTCGTGTGCCAACGGTGCGGCTGGCGCGGCCGACCCGGCAGACCGGACCCGCACCGATCCTTCCGCTGCGGCCACCGCATGCACGATCAGATGCGCCTTGCCCTTCTTGCTCAGCGTGAGCTGCGTTTCTTCCTGCGGCGTGAAGAGGTGTGCGTTGCGGAAGCTGCCGCCGATCAGCTCATCCACCAGGGCCAGCCCTTGTGGCACCGGCAGGTTCTTGGTGATGTCGCGTGTGGCGTGGCTGTACACGAAGCTCAGCTGCGGCTGGCCGCGCAACAGCAGCGGGCGCACCACGACTCGCTGCAAGCCCGGCTCTGCGCCTTGCGGCCTGGCCAGCACCAGGCGCAGGCAGCGGCCTTGCTCGATGCTGGCGGCCAGCAACTCACGAAAGCGCTGCAAGGCGGTGTCGATGGCGGGTGTGGTCACGGCAGCGATTGTCGCCGTGGCTGGCCGGGCCGCGTCGGCTTGTCAGCGAGGTCGGTTCAGTCGTCGTTGCCGCCGCGTCATCGGCCGACATCGGCCGGGCTGACCGCAGGTCAACGCGGGTCAGCGCGCGTCAATCGCCCGGGATCTGCGGCCGGTGCAGCTGCACTGGCCGCGCGGCCTTCTTGCGCATGCGGATGTTGAGCATCTCCACGCCCAGCGAAAAGGCCATGCCGAAGTAGATGTAGCCCTTGGGCACGTGGTTGTCGAAACCTTCGGCCACCAGCACCACGCCCACCACCACCAGGAAGGACAGCGCCAGCATCTTGATGGTGGGGTGGTCGGACACGAAGCGGCCGATGGGCCCGGCAAAGACCATCATCAGGGCCACCGACACGATGACCGCGGCGATCATGATGCGCACGTCGTCCACCATGCCCACGGCGGTGATGATGGAGTCCAGCGAGAAGACCAGATCGACGATCATGATCTGCAGGATGACGGCCGCAAAGGTGGCCTTGACGGCCTTGGACCCGGGGTCTTCCTCGGTTCCCTGCAGCGAGTGCGAGATCTCGGCCGTGCTCTTCCACAAGAGGAAGAGACCGCCCGCAATCAGGATCAGGTCGCGCCCGGAAATCTCCTGCCCGATCACCGTGAACAGCGGCGCCACCAAGCCCACGATCCAGGCCAGCACGAGCAGCAGGCCGATGCGCATGAACATGGCGCCGAAGAGGCCGATCTTGCGCGCGAACTCGCGCTTTTCCTTGGGCAGCTTGTCCACCAGGATGGAGATGAAGATGATGTTGTCGATGCCCAGGACGAGCTCGAGTGCGGTCAGAGTGGCAAATGC
This sequence comes from Burkholderiales bacterium, assembly GCA_038204775.1. Taxonomy (GTDB): domain Bacteria; phylum Pseudomonadota; class Gammaproteobacteria; order Burkholderiales; family Burkholderiaceae_C; genus Rubrivivax. The sequence continues at coordinate 7,952 of JBBRCN010000034.1, forward strand.
AATCCAGGCTTCGGGGCTTGAGAGGAGTTCCATCGTTCAGTGATTTTGCTCGATCCCTGGGCCATGGCCACAAAAACTCTACGGCGAATTTCCTGCGCGCCGTGGAACTTTGGCCGACCACAATGCGCAGCGCAGCCCGTGCCAAAAGTGAAAAACGCCTGGAGACAACGATGCCCCGATTTGCCGCCAACCTGTCGATGCTGTTCACCGAAGTGCCGTTTCTGGAGCGCTTCGAACGCGCGGCCCGCGCCGGCTTTTCCAGCGTCGAGGTGCAGTTCCCTTATGAAGCCACGGCCGGCGCCATCCGCGACCGGCTCGTGGCCAACCGCCTGACGATGGTGCTGCACAACCTGCCGGGCGGCAACGCGGCCGCCGGCGATCGTGGCATCGGCGCCAACCCGGACCGCGTCGAAGAATTCCGCGCCGGCGTGGCGCAAGCGCTGACCTACGCCACGACGCTGGGCGTGCCCCAACTCAACTGCCTGGCCGGCATCCCGCCTGCCGGCACACCCGACGAAGTGGCACGTGCCACCTTTGTGGCCAACCTGCGATTTGCGGCAGCGGCGTTGAAGCCAGCCGGGCTGAAGCTGCTGATCGAACCCATCAACAACTTCGATGTGCCCGGCTTCTGGCTCAACCACACGGCACTGGCGCTGTCGGTGCTGGACGAAGTGGGCGCCGACAACGCCTTTGTGCAGTACGACATCTACCACGCGCAACGCTGCGAGGGTGAGCTGGCGGCGACGCTGCAGAAATACCTGGCGCGCATCGGCCACATCCAGGTGGCCGACAACCCGGGGCGCCACGAACCGGGCACCGGCGAAATCAACTACCCCTTTTTGTTCCACCATCTGGACCGCATCGGCTACACGGGTTGGATCGGCTGCGAATACCTGCCCGCGGGCGGCACAGAATCGGGCCTGGGCTGGCTGGAGCAGGCGCGCCGGCAGTTGCGATAGTTTGCGATAGTTTGCGACAGCTGCGCCCGCCGGGGCTGACACCCACACGGAGAACTGCGCATGAGCATCGGACTGAAACTGGGCTTCATCGGCCTGGGCATCATGGGCGCGCCCATGGCCGGCCACCTGCGTGCTGCCGGCCATGAACTGTTTGTCACCACGCGCAGCCAGGTGCCAGCGGACTTGCTGGCAGCCGGCGCGGTGGCCTGCGCCAACGCGGCGCAGGTGGCGCAGAAGGCCGACGTGATCTTCCTCATGGTGCCCGACACACCCGACGTGGACAAGGTGCTGTTTGGCGACAGCGGCGTGGCCCAGGGGCTGAGCGCCGGCAAGACCGTGGTCGACATGAGCAGCATCTCGCCCATGGCCACCAAGGACTTTGCCGCGCGCATCAACGCGCTGGGCTGCGACTACCTGGACGCACCGGTCAGCGGTGGCGAGGTGGGCGCCAAGGCTGCCTCGCTGACCATCATGGTGGGCGGCAGCGAAGCCACCTTTGCACGGGTGCTGCCGCTGTTTCAGCTGATGGGCAAGAACATCACCCACGTCGGCGGCAATGGTGACGGCCAGACCACCAAAGTGGCCAACCAGATCATCGTGGCGCTGAACATCGCGGCCGTGGCCGAAGCGCTGGTGTTTGCCAGCAAGGCCGGCGCCGACCCGGCCAAGGTGCGTCAGGCGCTGATGGGCGGCTTTGCGGCTTCGCGCATTCTCGAAGTGCATGGCGACCGCATGATCAAGCGCACCTTCAAGCCAGGCTTTCGCATCGCGCTGCACCAGAAAGACTTGAACCTGGCGCTGCAGGGTGCCAAGGCATTGGGCGTGGCGCTGCCCCAAACGGCGGCTGCGGCCCAGCTGATGCAGACTTGCGCAGCGCAGGGCTGGGACCATCTGGACCACTCGGCGCTGGTCAAGTCGCTGGAACTGATGGCGCATCACGAGGTGATGCCGGACTAAAAAGCGCCTGGCTGAATGGCGCCTGGCTGAATGGCGCCTGACTGAATGGCGCCGGACTGAATAGCGCCGGACCGATCTGGGCAAGCCCTGACAATGTCGGCATGACCGCCGGCACCGATTCCATCAGCGCCACGCTGCGGCACCGGCCTTTCCGCGCGCTTGTCAGCGGCGGCACCGTGTACTTCGTGGGCAACGCCATGCAGGCCATGGCCACGGCCTGGCTGATGGTCGAACTCACCGGCAGTTCATTTCTGGCGGCGCTGGTGCAGACCGCCGTTTTCCTGCCCATGTTCCTGCTCTCGCTGCCGGCCGGTGTGATGGCCGACACCACCGACAGGCGGCGCCTGATCCTGGCATCGCTGAGCGTGCAGGCCGTGGTGGTCACGCTGTTGGCGGTGCTGATGTTCATCGGCTGGGCCGGACCGGCGACGCTGCTGCTGCTGACCTTCGTTACCGGCTGCTGCACGGCCATGCTGTCGCCGTCGTGGAATTCGGCCATCGTCGACGTGGTGCCGCGCGACGAACTGCCGCAGGCCATCACCGTGGTGGGCATTTCCTACAACAGCGCACGTGCGCTGGGCCCGGCCGTCGCCGGCTGGGTGTTTGCGCAGCTGGGGAGTGCCTGGGTTTTTGTGTGCGCGGTGGTCGGTATCGTGGTGCTGCTGCAGGCCGTGCGGCAGCACCCGCCCCGGCCGCATCCGCCGTCGCGCCTGCCGGCCGAACGGCTGTGGGGCGGCATGCTCAGCGCGCTGCGCTTCGTGCGCCATTCGCACACCGTGCTGGCGCAACTGGTGCGCACCATGGCCTACAGCACGGCGGGATCGGCTCTGTGGGCGCTGCTGCCGGTCATCGGCCAGCGGCAGCTGGGGCTGGGTGCCACGGGTTTTGGTTTCTTGATGGGTTGCCTGGGCACGGGTGCGGTGTTGGCCGGGCTGTTCATCGGCCGCCTGCGCGCGCGCCTGGGGCTGGAACGGCTGGTGGCCATCGGCGGCATGGTGTTTGCCAGCGCCATGGTGGTGGCCGCGCTGTCCACCTGGCCGCCACTGGTCTACCTGGCGCTGGTGGCCGGCGGTGGCGCCTGGATGGCCGTGATGTCGACCTACAACACGGCCACGCAAACCAGCGTGCCGCCCTGGGTGCGCGCACGCGCCACCGCCATGCACACGCTGTGCGCGCTGGGCTCGTTTGCCATCGGCTCGGCCTTCTGGGGTGCCTTGTCCGACATCGTGGGCCTGACACCCGCGCTGCTGATGGCCGCTGCCGCCATGGCCACCGGGCTGCTGCTGGTGCGGCCCTTCCCGCTGCGCATGAGCGACCTGGGCGAAGTCACACAAGCACCGTTGTCACCCGACCTCTTTGTGGCCCACCAGCCCGACCCCGAAGCCGGCCCGGTGGCGGTGGAAATCAGCTACCGGGTGCGGCCTGAATCGACCGAGATTTTTCTCGACGCAGTGAGCCTGATGCGCGCGCCGCGCCAGCGCGACGGCGCCACCTTCTGGCGCATCTACCGCGACCTGGGCGACCCGTCGCGTTACGTCGAACGTTTCATCGTCACGCGCTGGGCCGACTACCTGCACCAGCGCGCCCGCGCCACCTTGGCCGACCAGCAACTGGAAGTGCTGCTGCTGCCGCACCTGGAACCGGGCACGGCGCCCAGCATGCAGCACTACATCGCCGAACGCTAAATGCCGCCTGGCAACAGCCTGCACACACGACATGAACCCCGATTTCGAAGCCGCCAGACAGGCCTTTGTGGACGGCCTGGCCGGCCAGCAGGCCGGGCAGTTGCTGATGGCCGAAAGCCACTACCGCCGATCGCTGGCCCTGCTGCCGGGCCGCGCGTCCACGCTCACCAACCTGGGCGCCACGCTGCTGGCCCTGGAAAGACCGCAGGAAGCGTTGCTGCTGTTGGAGCAGGCCACACAAGTCGAGCCCGGCCACGCCGAAGGCTGGCTGCAACGTGCCGACGCATTGGCCCGGCTGGGCCACCTGGATGAGGCACTGCCCTGCATCGACCAGCTGCTGGCCCTGGCCCCCACGCTGGCCCTGGGCTGGGCGCGCCGCGGTGCGCTGCTGAAAGATCTGGGTCGGCACCCGGCCGCGGCACAGGCGCTGCAACGGGCCATCGAACTGGGTGCCGACCCCGCGGTCAACGGCTACCTGCTGGCTTCCTTGACGGGCGCACTGGCGCCACCGCAAGCGCCGCCGGGCTACGTCGAACAGCTCTTCGACAGTTACGCCGAAGGCTTTGACCAGCACCTGGTGCAGCAGTTGCAGTACCGGGCACCCGAGGTGCTGGCGCAGCTGGTGCGCCAACAGAACAGACGTTTCCCATCGGCCCTGGACCTGGGCTGCGGCACGGGTCTTTGTGGCGCCTTGCTGCGGCCCCTGGCCGACCGGCTGGCGGGCGTGGACCTGTCGCCGCGCATGCTGGCGCAGGCGCGTGCACGGGCGGTGTACGACGAGCTGCTGCAAGCCGAGATCGTGCAGCACCTGCACGACACCGCGAGCCGGCACGACCTGCTGCTGGCCACCGACGTGTTCATCTACATCGGCGACCTGACCGCCGTGTTCAGTGGCGCCGCACGGGCGCTTCGGCCTGGCGGTCTGCTGGCCTTTTCGGTGGAGCTGTCCAGCGACGCGGTGGACTTTGAATTGCGCCCCAGTTCACGTTACGCGCAGTCTGAACGCCACCTGCGATCGCTGGCGCAGCGCCATGGATTCGAGGTAGTGACCGCTGCGAAAGAGGACCTCCGGCTGGACCAGCAGCAGCCCGTGGCCGGCCTCTACCTGCTGCTGCGGGCCGCGTCGCGCGGCTGAACGCCAGCGCCACCGCTACACCGCGCCGCGTGTGTTGACGTACAGCGCGTAAAGCGAATGGCTGGCGGCCATGAACAGCCGGTTGTTCTTGGCGCCGCCAAAACACACATTGGCGCAGCGCTCGGGCAGGTGGATGTGGGCCATCGGCTGGCCGGCGGCGTTGTAGACACGCACGCCGTCCAGCGCTTCCAGGTCGGCGCCGGGTGCGCCGCTGCTGCCGAAGCCACACCACACGTTGCCCAGCATGTCCACGGCAATGCCGTCGTAGGCGCCGGGGCCGCCGGCGTCGACGTAGACACGCTTGTTGCCCAAGGCGCCGCCATTCACGTCGTACTGCCAGATCTTGCGATGAGGCTGGGCACGGCTTTCCACCACGTACAGGATCTTTTCGTCGGGACTGAAAGCCAGGCCGTTGCTGCCTTGCAGGTCACTCAACACCATCGTCAGCTCGCCGCTGCCTGGCGCGATGCGGTAGACGCCGTGGGGCAGTTCTGGCGTGGCCGGTTCACCTTCCCACCAGCCCAGGATGCCAAAGGGCGGGTCGGTGAACCAGATGCTGCCGTCGCGGGTGCAGACGATGTCGTTGGGCGAATTCAGGCGCTTGCCCTGAGGGTTGTTGGGATAGCGGTCGGCCAGCACCGTGATGCTGCCGTCGTACTCGGTGCGCGTGACACGCCGCGCGCCGTGTTCGCAGGCCAGCAGACGGCCCTGGCGGTCGCGCGCCAAGCCGTTGGCGTGGTGGCTGGGCTTGCGGAATTCGCTGATCGCACCCGAGGCGTCGTCCCAGCGCAGGATGCGGTTGTTGGGGATGTCGCTGAACAAGAGGTGGCGTGCGTCGCCAAACCACTGCGGTCCTTCGGCCCAGTAAAAGCCGGTGGCCAGTTGTTCCACCGTGCCCGAGAGCAGCCGCAAGGCCGTGAAACGTTCGTCGAAGATCTCGATGCGCGGGTCGGGCAGGCGCTGCGAAGGCTGGAAGTTGAATTGCGGGCCGGTGTCCATGTCTTCAGATCTCCTTCAGTGCGGCCGCTCCATCGCGGGCTCCTGAATGTAGGCGCCAGGCAGATTCGGCCGGCGGGCTCAGAGTCAGACTCAACGCCGCAACACAGGGCCTGCGCTCAAGGACCCGCCCGCCTTGGCAGCCACAGGCTGAGCTCGGGGAATGCAGGCCATCATCATCAGCACGATGTCCAGTTTCTGCCCACGATTTCCGCGGCTGCCGCATTCGGGCAACGGGTGGGGTGCACATCGGCGGCCTTCAGTTCATGGGCCCATGCGGGTATGGTGATCGACACAGCCAGCGCGGCGGAAATCCCGGGGTTCTTCAGCTTCCATCGGGTCTCTTGTTGGAAGGGGGTCAAGCCGCCGTGTTGTATTTGTTGTCTCCATAGGGGCCCATGCCCAGAAAGCTGCCGCCTTGCAGCAGCCGTTGCGGCCCTTCCGGTTGAAGCAGGTGCTGCACCTGCGGGGCGAAGGTCTCGGCATCGTGCCGGGGCACAAAGCCCAGGCGCCGCCAGGCATCCGCCGTGTCCCAGAAAGCGCGTGTGTTGTCGGACATGCCATAGGCCACCAGAAAGCCCACGTCGGGCGCGGTCAGTGCACAGCTCACCAGGCTGGCCAGGTCGGGCAGGCTGATCCAGGTGGACAGGCCACGTTGGTCGGGCGGCGTGGGTGTGGCGGTGCCGATGCGCAGGCACACGGTCTCGATGCCGAAGCGGTCCCAGTACAGGCTGGCGATGCCCTCGCCGAAGAGCTTGCTCAGTCCGTAGTTGCCGTCGGGCCGCGGGCGGTCCAGGGGCGTCAAGGTCTGCGTCCGCGGGTAGCAACCCGTGACGTGGTTGCTGCTGGCAAATACGATGCGCTTCACGCCCTGCCGGCGCGCCGCTTCGTACAGGTTGTGCAGGCCGCAGATGTTGGCTTGCAAGATGGGCTCGAAGGGCCCTTCGACGCTGATGCCGCCCAGGTGCACGATGGCCTGCACGCCTTGCAGCAGTTCGTGCACACTGGACGCGTTGGCCAGGTCGCAAGGCACAGCATGGACATCTGACGGCAGCGTCACACGCGCCAGCGGCGCGGCCAGGTCCGAGACCCGCAGGCGTTGCGCCAAGGTCTGAAGCGGGGGTGTCAGGGCGCGGCCCAGGGTGCCGGCCGCGCCGGTCAGGAGCAGGGTCTGAAAGGGTGCAGTCATCGGCGCAGGGTCAGCCCTGAATTGTCTTTGATTGAGCCTTCGGAGAGTATCGAACCGTTGTTCCAAGCTGAGCTAGGGGATTCCATGGTCAGGCCACCGGGGCCCGGTTTGCGGGTGGTTTCCTTTGGTGAATGCATGCTCGAACTGCAAGGCACGGCCTTCGGCGACATGCGCCAGACCTACGGCGGCGACACCCTCAACTCCGCCGTCTACCTGGCTCGCTGCGGCGCCCGCCAAGGCCTGCAGGTGGATTACGCCACAGCCCTGGGTGACGACCCGCTGAGCAGCGGCCTGTTGCAGCGCTGGCACGCCGACGGGTTGGGCACGGGCCTGGTGCAACGCTTGCCGGGGCGGCTGCCGGGGCTGTACCTGATCGAGGTGGATGAACGCGGCGAGCGCCGCTTCAGCTACTGGCGCGACCAGGCTGCAGCACGTGCCTACTTCGACGCGCCCGAAGGCAGCACGCCGCTGGAGCAGCAGGCCGACACCATCGACGCGCTGTACTTCAGCGGCATCAGCCTGGCCATCCTTCCGCCGGCTGGGCGACAGCGCCTGCTGGCGGTAGCCGCACGCGTGCGTGGCCAAGGCGGCCTTGTCGCCTTCGACAACAACTACCGCCCGCGCTTGTGGGCCGACGTGGGCACCGCCCGCGCCGCCTTCACCGCCGCCACCGACGTGGCCACGTTGGCGCTCATGACGCTGGACGACGAACAGGCACTGTGGGCGCAGCCCGATGCGACAGCGCAGTTGCAACGCACGCTGGCCCTGCTCTGCGCCGAGGTGGTCATCAAGCGCGGCGCTGCTGCGACCCTGGTGCGACGGCTGGGTCAGCCGCTGCAGGAAGTGCCCACTGTCGTCGTGGCACAGGTGGTGGACACCACGGCCGCGGGCGACAGCTTCGCAGGGGCCTATCTGGCCGCGCGCCTGGCGGGTGCCGATGCCGTTGCTGCGGCCCACGCGGGCAACCGGCTGGCATCGCGTGTGGTGCAACACCGCGGTGCGGTCATACCCCGGTCCGCGATGGCCGACCTTCTGGAGTGAATCGAACGAGCTTCGGAAGACCGGTGTGCTGGTGAGCCGGCTGATGTCCGGCCTGCTGGCCGGCCCAGGTCACCTTCGATCAGGGCTTCTGCCAGGACCGCGAAGAGTTCGGCGACCCCATCCGCTGCGCTGTTTCCCGCCAGTTGGGATGCACCACGTTTGCGCTGGACCCACCGGCCCAGAAGGCGCGCTAGATTCACGGCTTCAAGTGAAGCCAGGAGCACATCGATGAGACCCAACCGCCTGCGTGAGCTCTGGGCCCAGGACAAGGCCGCCGTCAACGGCTGGCTGGCCATTCCCAACAGCTTCAGCGCCGAGGTCATGGCCAACCAAGGCTGGGACTCGCTGACCATCGACATGCAGCACGGTGTGATCGACTACAACGCGCTGGTGCCCATGCTGCAGGCCATCAGCACCACGGCAACCGTACCCATCGTGCGCGTGCCCTGGCTGGAGCCCGGCATCCTGATGAAGGCGCTGGACGCAGGTGCCTATGCGGTCATCTGCCCCATGATCAACACCCGCGAAGACGCGCACAAGCTGGTGCACTACACGCACTACGCGCCGCAGGGCACACGCAGTTTCGGGCCCATACGCGCCAGCATCTACGGCGGCCCCGACTACCCGGAACACGCCAACAAGACCATCGTCGCCTTCGCGATGATCGAAACCGCGCAGGCGCTGGACAACCTGGACAGCATCCTCAGCGTGGAAGGCCTGGACGCCATTTACATCGGCCCTTCGGACCTGTCGCTCAGTCTGGGCTGCAAGCCGGTGTTCGATGACGTTGACCCGAAAGCACAGCAGGCCATCGAGCACATCGTGGCACGCGCCAAGGCCCACGGCGTGGTGGCTGGCATCCACAACGGCCGTGCCGACGTGGCGCGGGCGCGAGTGGACCTGGGCTTCCGCTTCGTGACACTGGGCTCGGACGCCCGACTGCTGGCTGCCGGTTCGCAGGAACTGCTGGGTGCGATGCGGGCGGGCTGAGCGGCTGGGTCGCCGCCGGCTTCGTCGGACATGGGGGGAAGGCGCCATCACCGCCTGCTTCGCGCTGCGCTGACAAACCTTGAAGTTCCCGCACGCGTTGCGGCTTTTTCAAACCGACATGCCACATGCTCCAACGCCCCGCCCTGTTGGCTGAGGTCCAACGCGCCCTGTTCCGGTCACCCGCAGTCGCCTCGGCAGGCCCGCGTCAGGTGGGCAAGACCACGCTGGCCCGCAATCCTCAGGTCGACGGTGCAAAGGCCACATGGTTCGACCTCGAATACCCGCAGGTGCAGCGCAACGTCGAAGCTGGCGGTTTCACGCTGCAGGAAACCGGCGCCGAAAAGACCCACCGGCTGTGGTGGCGCGGTGGCTTCCCGCGCTCTTTCACCGCCGCCAGTGGCGATGACAGCCGTGGCTGGCGGCGCCACCTCATCCGCACCGTGGTTGAACGCGACCTGCCGCATCTGGGCATGAACGTGCCGGCTCGAGCCATCTACCGCTTCTGAGCCATGCTGGCGCACTTTCACGGCCAAGTCCCCTGACTGACCGCGTGGAACCGGTGCCGCTGACAGCCTTGCTGGGGTGAAGGCGCCGGGCCTGCAAGTGCGCCGGGCTGAAAGCACAAACGGTCCAGCCCTTGCGGTCTGGACCGTTGCTTCCATTTGGTGGGCCCCGACAGATTCGAACTGTCGACCAACGGATTAAGAGTCCGCTGCTCTACCAACTGAGCTAGGAGCCCTGAAACTTGTTCAGTCGCATGTGGTGGGTCGTGCGTGACTCGAACACGCGACCAACGGATTAAAAGTCCGCTGCTCTACCGACTGAGCTAACGACCCATCCGAAGAGCCTCAAATTATATCAGCACCTGAGGGCTGGTCTTTCCTGCTGCAGACGCCATCAGCAGGCCCAGCGCCTCACCGGCGGCCACCATGCCGAAGGTGGCCGTAACGGTGACGCTGGAGCCGTAGCCGTGGCAGTTGAGTGATCCGTCGTTGCCGTTGGCAGGCGCCGCGGCCGCATCGACTTCGCAGCTGGCATCGGACACGGCTGCGGGCGCGGCCACACTTTCGCGTGAGAACACACAGCGCACGCCGATGCGCCCCTGGCGGGGGGCTGCACCGGCCTTGCGCAGGCGCTGACGCAGGCTGGCCAGCAGCGGGTCGTGTGTGGCGTCGGCCAGGTCTTCGACCTCGACACGCTGCGCGGCGCGTTTGCCGCCTGCGGCACCCACACAAACCAGGGGCACGCCGCTGCTCAGGCTCCAGGCCGCCAGTGCGGCCTTGGCGCTGACCTGGTCGCAGGCATCGATCAGCACATCCACCGCCCGGGGCAACAGGGCCGGCCAGTTGTCGGCGGCGACAAATTCTTCAACGCCGAGCACGTCACAGCCCGGATGGATGTCGGCGATGCGCTCGCGCAAGGCCACCACCTTGGCCATGCCCAGCGTGTGGCCCAGGGCCTGCACCTGGCGGTTGATGTTGGATTCGGCCACATGGTCCAGGTCCAGCAGCACCAACACTGCCACACCACTGCGGGCCAGCGCCTCGGCCGCCCAGGACCCGACACCGCCCACGCCCACCACCGCGACCCGTGCCTGGCGCACCCGTTGGTAGCCCGCATCGCCATACAGCCGCCGCAGGCCGCCAAAGCGGCGCTCCAGGTCGGCACTGGTTTCGGTCGCAGCGGACATGGCGGACACAGTGGAAACAGCGGCGACAGCGACGACAGCGGCGACAGCGCTCAGCTGCCGCTTTCCAGACGCCACACCTGGTAATGCAGCGCCGCCACGGCGCCGACGATGATGCCGGCCAGCGCAATGAAACTGCCCAGCGCCAAAGTCGACACACCGCTCAGCCCTTGGCCAATGGTGCAGCCCATGGCGGTGACACCGCCCACGCCCATCAGCACCGCGCCCACGATGTGGTTGGCGGTGTCTTCGGTGCCGCCAAAACCTTCCCAGCGGAAGCTGCGTGTCAGCAGCGCCACCAGCGCCGAGCCCACGACCACGCCCAGCGTGGTCACGATGCCGATGGTCAGCACCTTGCTCGTGTCGCTGAACAGGATCAGCCAGTCCACCGTGTAGGCCATCGGCGCGACGAAGGTGAGCGACTCCATGCGCTGCGTGTTGGTGGCCAGAAAAACGTCGTCCAGCGTCACCGGGTGTTCGGTGAGATGGCCCATGCGGCCGGACACCCACCACACACCCACGATGACAGCACCCAGGCCCAGGCCGGCCAGCAGCGCTTGGCCACTGCGGCCTTCAGAACGCGCCAGTGCAAAACCGACCAGCAGCAGGCCGATCACCAGACCCGCAGCCAGGGCCAGCGGCCCGCGTGCCATGCCGGTGGCGTGGGCCAGCAGCGAGGGCAAGTCCTGGCCCGTTGGCAATACCAGGTCCACCTTGTCCACCGTGGCGACACGCGCCACCGCCACCACGCCCCGCAGCGTGGCGTAGGCGGCCACGGCCAGGACAAAAAACACGACCACGCTCTTCAAACTGCCGCCGCCGATGCGCACCAAGGTCTTGCTGCCGCAGCCCGAAGCCAGCACCATGCCAAAGCCGAAGAGCAAACCGCCGAGCAGGTTGCTCAGCCAGATCAGCCGCGGCGCGGCATACACACTCTGCCCGGCCTGCACCCAGCCCAGCCAGACCATGGTGTTGAAACCGATCATGGCCACGCCCATGGCCATGACCCACATGCGCATGCGCGACCAGTCGCCCATGTTCACGATGTCGGCCACTGCACCCATGGTGCAGAAGTGGGTGCGCTGCGCGATGGCGCCAAACACGACAGCCAGCGCAAACGCGGCCCACAGCACCTGGGCCACGAGCCCGGGAAGCTCGGATTCCTGCATCACGCGGTGCGGCTACTTGATCGACGCCAGCCGGTCCTTGCCCGCTTGTGCGGCTTCGGACTGCGGGTAGGCCTTCATCAGTTCCTCGATGGTCTTGCGCGCGCCGCGTGGGTCTTTCATCTCGGCCTGGCTGTTGGCCACAGCCAGCAGCGCTTCAGGTGCACGCGGGTGCTCAGGTGCATTGCCGACGAAGTTGCGGAAGACGCTGATGGCTTCTTTGTAGTCGCGACGGCCGTACTGCGAGTTGCCCAGCCAGAAACGCGCCGCATCGGTGTACGGGCTGCCGGGATAGCGGCGCATGAAGTTGGCGAACAGCGCCACCGACTTGTCGAAGTCACCGCCGCGGATGGCGGCAAAGGACTCATCGAAGGCACGTTTTTCTTCCGGGCCCACCGTGAAGTCTCGGCCGTCCATGGCCACCTTCACGGGCTCCATCTGGCGCAACCGTTCTTCAAGGGCCTGCGCCACATCACGCTGGCGGCGCTGCACGTCGGCAATCTCTCGCAGCGCCTGTTCGTCGTTGCCACGCAGCTTGGCGATTTCGCCGCGCATTGCTTCGAGCTGGTTGTTCAGGTCCAGCAGGCTGCGGCGCAACGCCGCCAGCTGTTCAACGAGCTGGGCGTTCTGCGACGTGGCTGCGACCAGTTCGGTGGCGCGGCCCTTGGCCTGGTCTTCCATCGTGGTGACGCGGCCACGCAGTTCGACGATGGCCTTGCGTGCCTCTTCGTCGTTGAGAAAAGCCCAGCCCGGCTGCGCCACCAGGCACAGGAACGCTGCCGCCACGATCGAGCGGCCGCCACGGACGGGCTTGGCCCGGCCGTAGGCTGCGCCCCCTTGAGGGGGGGCGCCGCAGGCGTCCCGGGGGTGATTCATCTCAACGGTCCTTCAGTTCTGCACGGCGGTTGCGCGACCATGCTGTCTCGTCGGCGCCGCTGGCGGCCGGGCGCTCTTCGCCGAAGCTCACGGCTTCCAGCTGCGCCTCGGGCGCACCCAGCAGCGACAGCGACTTGAGCACCGACTCGGCACGCTTCTGGCCCAGCGCCAGGTTGTATTCACGGCCACCACGCTCGTCGGTGTGGCCTTCAATGACCATGCGCTTGCCGCTGGTGCGTGTCAGCACCTTGGCATGGCCGTCCAGCAGACCTTGGAATTCGTTCTTGATGACGAAGCTGTCGAAGTCGAAATACACCACGCGCTGCGTGGGTGCGGCCATCAGGGCGCTGCCGGCAGCAGCACCACCCGCACCCGCGCCCGAACGGGGTGTGAGGTTGACCGTGGACACGCCAGACTGCGGCGTGCCGGTGGCCGTGGCCGCGCCTGCAGAAGTGCCACCCGCTGCGGCAGCGGAAACCACAGGTGAACGCGTTTCAACGGGCACAGCAGCGGTGGGCGCCACCTTGCTGGGGGACTCGCAAGCCGCCAAAACGGCCATCATCGAAACGAGGCTCAGCGTGCGGAAAGTGAAGTGTTTCATCGGGTGCTCCAGGGCTGGGTGAATATCAGAAAACGGATCCTGCAAAAGCCGGTGTTCGGGCGCCGCGTTTCAGCGACCGAATGGGCCCCATGCGGGTTCGCGCATGTCGGCGCCGGTGCTGAGCAGGCGCGTTTTGATCTTGCCATCAAGCGTGGTGGTCATCAACACGTCGCCACCCGGGGCGCGCGTGGCGTACACGATCAGCCGGCCGTTGGGTGCAAAGCTGGGGCTTTCGTCGTCGCGGGTGTCGGTCAGCGGCACCGGCGCGGTGGCACCCACTTCCAGCAGCATCAGGCGAAAGGCGCCGGCCTGGCGCGTGATGTAGGCCAGCTGCTTGCCGTCCGGGCTGATGCTGGGGCTGATGTTGTAGTCGCCCGTGAAGGTGATGCGCTCCACCGCGCCGCCGGTGGCTGCAATGCGGTACACCTGCGGGCCGCCGCCGCGGTCACTGACGAAGTAGATGTGGCGGCCGTCGGGGCTGTAGACGGCTTCGGTGTCGATGGCGTTGCTGGTGGTCAGCCGCGTCGGTGCGCCACCCGCAACCGGCACCGTGTGCAGCTGCGCGGGGCCGCCCTGAGACAGCGTGACCACGAGGCGCTGGCCGTCGGGTGACCAGGCTGGCGCGCTGTTGCTGCCGCGGAAATTGGCCACCATGCGGCGTTCGCCGGTGGTCACGTCCTGCACCCAGACGGCCGCTTTCTGCGTCTCGAAGGACACATAGGCCAGCTTCTTGCCGTCGGGCGACCAGGCCGGCGAGATGATGGACTCGGGGCTGGCCAGCGCCACTTGCCCACCCTCACCGTCGGGGTCGGTGACATGCAGGGTGTAACGCTTGCCGGTGCGCAGCACGTAGGCGATGCGGGTGGCAAAGACACCCTTGTCGCCGGTGAGTCTTTCGTGGATTTCGTCGGCCACGCGGTGCGCGGCCAGTCGCAGGTCAGCTTGCAGCACCACCTTGCTCTGGCCCAGCAACTGGTCGCCCCGCACGGCGTCCCACAGCTTGTAGCGCACGTCGAAGCGCCCGTCGGCCAGGCGCAGCACAGAACCAGCCACCAGCGCATCGGCGCCGCGGCCGCGCCAGGCCGGCAGGTCCACGGTGCTGCGTTCGTCCAGGCCCGCTTCGCCGTCGATGACGCGGAAAGCACCGCTGCGTTCGAGGTCGGCCTTGATGATGGCCGCCAAGGCCACACCGACTTGAGATTCTTCCCGAAAGGGCGCCAGCGCGACCGGAATCTGCGTCGCACCCACGCCGCTGATTTCCACCCGCAACTGGCCCCGTGCAGGCCAAGCGAGGGCTGCGGTGGTGGACATTGCAGCGGTCAGCCAGCGGCGGCGGGGCCAGTGGAGTGTCTTCTTGGTGGGCTCTTGCACGGCAGGCAGGGCGCGTTGGGCTTGGCGGCGCATTGTAGGCAGGCCCGTACGACCCACAAGCGAACTGCGGGTTCCCTTGCTGAAGACACCCTCTCGGGCACGCCGATAATCCACCGCCGCCCCAGTCATCAGCAGGCCCGGCAGCCATCCAGCCCATGCCCACCCTCTTGCAGCGCTTCGCGCGGCTTCTGCCCTACATCCGCAACAGCCGTGCCGGGCTGGTGGTGGCCACGCTGGCTGCGCTGGTCACGGCACTCACCGAGCCGCTGATTCCGGCGCTGATGAATCGCCTGCTCGACCAGGGCTTCACACGCAACCAGCTGCCGCTGTGGATGGTGCCGGCGGCCATCATCGGCCTGTTCGCCGTGCGCAGCGCCTCGGGTTTTGTCGCCCAGTACGGCCTGGCCTGGACCGCCAACCGCGCCGTGCTGAACCTGCGCCACAGCATGTTCGCGCGCCTGCTGGCCAGCGAACCCGCGCTGTTTTCGCGCCAGACCGCCAGCGGCATGACCAACACGCTGGTGTATGAAGCGCAGACGGGTGTGACCATCCTGGTCAATTCCTTGCTCACGCTGGTGCGCGACACCTTCACGCTGATCGCGCTGCTGGGCTACCTGCTGTGGCTCAACTGGCAGTTGACGATGGTGGTGGCGTTGCTGTTCCCGGCCGTCGGGCTGGTGATGCGTGCGCTGGGCAAACGTCTGCACCGCCTGACGGTGCAAGGCCAGAAGGCCACCGACGAACTGGCCTATGTGGTCGAAGAAAACATGCTGGCCTGGCGCATCGTGCGCCTGCACGGCGCCGAGCCGCACCAGGCCGACCGCTTCCACACCCGCGCCGACCTCGTGCGTCGCCTGATGCTGAAAGCCGTGGTGGCTGGCGCCACCATGACCCCGGTGACCCAGATGCTGGCCGCCTGCGCGCTGTCCAGCGTCATCACCACGGCGCTGTGGCAAAGCAGCAGCGGTGGCGCCACGGTGGGCAGCTTCGTGGCCTTCGTGATGGCCATGCTGCAGCTCATCGCACCCATCAAGCACCTGTCGGATGTGATGGCGCCGCTGACCCGTGGCCTGGCAGCCGTGGAACGCGGCCTGGACCTCATCGAACACAGCCCGGTGGAAGTGGGCGGCACGCACAAGGCCGACCAGAACGGCGGCCGGGCGCACGGCAACATCAGCTTCGAAGGCGTGAGCCTGCGCTACCGCGAAGACAGCCCGGCCGCCGTCGATGCGCTGGACCTGCAGGTGCATGCGGGCGAAACGGTGGCGCTGGTGGGCCCGTCTGGCGCCGGCAAGACCACGCTCGTCAACCTGCTGCCGCGTTTCATCGACCCCACGGCGGGCCGCATCACGCTGGACGGCGTGCCCCTGGCCGACTGGGACGTGCTGGCGCTGCGGCGCCAGTTTGCGCTGGTCAGCCAGGACGTGGTGCTGTTCAACGACAGCGTGGCGGCCAACGTGAGCCTGGGTGCGCCGATGTCACGCGACCAGGTGCGCGCGGCATTGAAGGCGGCCCACCTGCTGGACTTTGCCGACGGCCTGCCGCAAGGGCTGGACACCGTCATCGGGCACAACGGCAGCCAGCTGTCGGGCGGCCAGCGCCAGCGCCTGGCCATCGCGCGCGCCATCGCCAAGGACGCGCCGGTGCTGATCCTGGACGAAGCCACTTCGGCGCTGGACAGCGAAAGCGAACGAGCGGTGCAGGATGCACTGGACGGTCTGATGAAGGGCCGCACCACCATCGTCATCGCACACCGCTTGTCGACCATCGAAAACGCCGACCGCGTGCTGGCCCTGGAGGGCGGGCGGCTGGTGGAACAAGGCACACACACCCAGTTGCTGGCCGCCGGCGGCCTGTACGCCAGGCTTCACGCCATGCAGTTCAAAAGCTGAAGGAGACACCTCATGACTACCACCCAGAGCACAGCATCGCCCAAACCCATCTCACGCTACCCGGTGCCTGAGCTGAAGGACCTGCCCGAGGACCTGCGCACGCGCATCCTTGATGTGCAGCACAAAGCCGGCTTCGTGCCCAACGTCTTCCTGGCGCTGGCGCACCGGCCCGCCGAATGGCGTGCCTTCATGGCCTACCACGACGCGCTGCTGCTGAAGGACACTGGCTCGCTGAGCAAGGGCGAGCGCGAGATGATCATCGTGGCCACGTCCGCCGCCAACCAGTGCCTGTACTGCGTGGTGGCGCACGGTGCCATCCTGCGCATCTACGAAAAACAGCCGCTGGTGGCCGACCAGATTGCCGTCAACCACCACAAAGCCGACATCACGCCCAGGCAACGCGCGATGCTGCACTTTGCGATGAAGGTCTGCACTGCATCGCATACCGTGGACGACAGTGACTTTGCCGCGCTGCACGAGCACGGCTTCAGCGACGAAGACATCTGGGACATCGGCGCCATCACGGCATTTTTCGGCTTGAGCAACCGCATGGCCAACCTCACGGGCATGCGGCCCAACGACGAATTTTTCCTGATGGGGCGGGTGCCCAAGGTCAAGGCCTGAAGCCCTGAAGCGCTGCATCCCGAATGGGGCAGCCAAAGCAGCACAACACAGGAGACTGTCGATGCAACGATTCCCGATCGCATGGGCCGCGACTGCAGCGTCGGCGCTGCTGGCTGCCTGCGCTTCAGCGCCCAGCGGTGCGCCACCGAAGGCCGTGACCATCCAGCGCACCGCACACGGCGTGCCGCACATCAGCGCGCCCGACATGCACACACTGGCCTACGGCGTGGCGTACGCCCATGCCCAGGACAACGTGTGCCAGACGGCGCAGCAGCTGGTCACCGTGCGTGGCGAGCGTGCACGCACCTTTGGCGCCGCCGGCACGGCATTGCTGGGCCGCGGCATGGTGCCCAACGAGCAGATCGACTTCTTCATGGCCGCGCACATGGACGACGCCGCGCTGCAGCGACACTGGGCCACGGCCAGCGCCGATGCCCGTGCCATGATGGCCGGCTACGTGGCCGGCTACAACCGCTTCCTGGCCGACAACACCAACGCCCTGCCGGTCGCTTGCAAAGGCCAGTCCTGGGTGACACCCATGACGCTGGCCGACATGCGCCGGCTCAGCGAGTTGACCAGCATTCTGGCCAGCAGCGCGTCTTTGGCCGAGGCCTTGCTGGCAGCCCAGCCGCCTGCAGCGAAAGCAGCGCATGCCGCGAAAGCCGCGAATGCCGCGGCAGTGGCCGACTTGCCGCCGGCTGAACTGGCCGCGGTCGCGCGCGAGCTGGGCCTGATCGACCCGCCGCTGGGCTCCAACGCCTGGGCCTTCGGCAAAGACGCCACCGGCACCGGGCGCGGCCTGCTGCTGGGCAATCCGCACTTCCCTTGGTCGGGTGTGAATCGCTTCTGGCAGATGCATCTGACGGTGCCGGGGCGCATGGACGTGATGGGTGCGGCCATTGGCCACGGCGCAGTGGTGCAGATCGGATTCAACAAGGACGTGGCCTGGTCGCACACCGTGTCCACGGGCAAGCGCTTCACGGTGCACGAACTGACCCTGGTGCCGGGTGACCCCACCAGTTACCTGGTGGACGGCCAGCCGCAGAAGATGCAGTCGCGCACGCTCAGCATCAGCAGCCGGGGCGCGGGCGGCACCACCACCAGCGCCATCAACACCAAGACCCGCACCCTGTGGTCCACCCGCTGGGGCCCTGTGATCACCGTGCCGCGCCTGGGCCTGGCCTGGACCGACACCCGCGCCTACGCACTGCAGGACGCCAACACCGGCAACGCGCGCAGCGTCGACAGCTGGCTGGCATTCGCCAGCGCCAGCAACGTGCGCGAGCTGCACGCGGCGCACCGCAACCTGGGCGTGCCCTGGGTCAACACCATTGCCGCCGACCGCCATGGCAGCGCCATGTACACCGACGTGAGCGTGGTGCCCGACGTCGACGCCGCACAACTGGCCGCCTGTGTGCCCAGCCCCCGCGCCGCCGCGCTGCGCGGAGCAGCGGGCATCGTGGTACTGGACGGCAGCAAGAGCGCCTGCGGCTGGAAGCAAGACGCCGCGTCGCCGGTCGCGGGCCTGACGCCCATCGAACGTTTGCCGCTGGCCATCCGCAACGACTGGGTGCACAACAGCAACGACAGCTTCTTCTACAGCCACCCCGATCAGCGCTTCACGGGCATCTCGCCGATGGTGGGCGACGACATCCTGCGCCGGCCGCGCACACGCTCGGGCTTGATCGAAGTGCCCGAACTGGTGGCGCGCGGACCGGTCACGCCGCAGGCCGCGCAGGCCCAACTGTTTGCCAACCGCAACCTGCTGGCCCGTGTGGTGCTGCCCGACCTGCTGGCCGCATGCGCCGCCGGCGCGCCGGGCCCGGAAACACGCGACGGCTGCACCGCGCTGCGCGGCTGGGACCGCGTCAACAACAACGACTCACGCGGCGCGCACCTGTTCCGCGAGTTCTGGCAGGCCGCCAGTGCCGTGCCCGGCGTCTACCGTGTGCCCTACGACAAGGCCCAGCCCGTGGCCACGCCGGCCGGTCTGAAGATGGACGACGCGGCCGTGGCGGCCAAGGTGTGGGAAGCTCTGGCGAACGCGGTGAAAAAAGTGCAGACCGCGGGCTTCGCGCTGGACGCGCCGCTGGGCACGGTGCAGCGCCCGCTGATCACCGACGAACCTATCGCCGTGCACGGTGGAGAAGACTTCGAAGGCGTTCTCAACAACGTGGGCAGCCAGTTCACACGCGGCATCACGCCGCAGGGCCTGCGCATCGACTACGGCACCAGCTACGTGCAGACCGTCACTTTCGACGAGCGCGGCCCGGTGGCGCAGGCCATCCTGACTTACGGTCAGAGCACCGACCCGGCGTCGCCGCACGCGACCGACCAGCTGAAACTGTTTTCAGCCAAGCAGTGGCCGCAGCTGCCTTTCCATGCCGAAGACGTGGCGCGGCAGCGGGTGGGCGAGATCCTGCGGCTGCTGGTGCGGCCGTAGGTCGGAGGCCTGTGCGCTGTCAGGGCGCGCCCAGGAAGGCTGGGTCGATCAGCAGCAGCTCGGTTTGCCCGCGCTGACGGGTGTAGACCTTGCCGTCCAGCCCGACGAAGGTGAGCTGGAAGCCGTTTCCCGAGATGTGGCGCATCTTGGGGAAGGGCATGACCTCCAGGCTCAGGCAGGTGCCGGGGCCGTAGTAGTAGTTGTAGCCCGTGCCGTCGACGCGGCAGATGCGATAGCTGGCGGGTGCGGTGTAGGTCGGGTAGTCGCGCACGTCCCAGAGCATGACGGTGCCGTCGCGCAGCAGCGCGGCGGCAGAGCCGCTCGAGTCGCCTGCGATCTGCACCACGTCGGCCAGGCCGGGGATCTGCACCGGCGTGGGCTTGGGCGTGCGGGTGCCGTCACCAGCCTGGCCGCTGGTGTTGGCGCCCCAGCCCCACACCGTGCCGTCGGACCGCAGCGCCAGGTTGAAGCCGCCGACGGTGGCCAGCGCCGAGATCGAGCTCAGGCCTGTGACCAGCGTGGGGGCGATCGCGTTGTCGAACAGTCTGAGCTCGCTCGTGACCGAGCCCCACTGGTAGACCCGGCCCGAGCTGTCCAGCGCCAGGGACGTCTGCTGGTCGGCCGCGACGCTGACGATGTTGCTCAGCCCCGGCACCTGGCGCGGCGTGAACACCGCGCGTGCTGGTGAGGGCGCCACGCCGACACGGCCCCCAAAGATGTCGCAGGCCGTGTCGTCGTAGACCACCGAACTGCCCAGCCCCAGCTGCCCCTGGCTGTCGGCGCCCCAGGTGTAGACCAAGCCCAGCTTGTCACGCCCCACACCGTGGTAGTTGCCAGCGGCCAGCGACGTGATGTCGCGCAGGCCGACCACCGCCACGGGCGTGTCGCGGCGGCCACGGCTGCCGCCGTCACCCAGCCGGCCGCAGTTGGCGTCGCCCCAGGCCACGACACTGCCATCGTTCTTGACCGCAAACAGTTGTGAATAGATGGCGCGCAAGAAACGCACGTCGTCCACGAAGCCGCGCAGCAGCTGCACGGTGTTGCCGATGGGCCCCAGGCACCGCTCGCCGGTTCTGGGGGTGACGCGCTGCAGGTTGATGCGGCCCTCGCGCGTCAGCGCCGCCTTGTCGTACTGGAGCTCACAGCTGTCTGTCGCGGTGGTGCCGCCGTAATACGTGGCCAGCGTGAAGTCGCTGACAAAGGGGCTCAGCGCCAAGGTGGTGGTGGCGCCGAACTGCAGCGACACCGAAGCGCTGGTGGTGCCCAGTTCCACACCATCGCGGGACACGTCGTAGTACGCGGCGGCGCCTGAAGCCGGCGTGCCATCCAGCGCAAAGCCGTTGATGAAGCCATCGGTCAGGTCGCGCGCCAGTTGTTCGGTCAGTTCCAGCGCCGGCACCGTGGCCGTGGGCAGGTAGTTGTTGGCCTTGCGCACCAGACCACCCGTGACCACCGCGGCCAAGCCGTAGCGGCTGACCGGCAGCGTGCTGGCCCCGCTGGTGGCGTCGATGGGCGTGGGCAGCGACTTCACCGACGGCACCTGCAACTGCTGCGGCAGCAGGCGGTTGATTTCGAGCCGCACCTGTTCGTTGGCCAGGCGAATCTGCGCCGCCGTCAAAGTGGCCACGCTGGCAGTGCTGAGCAGCGGCGACGTGCCGGCTCGCACCTGCGCGGGGTTGGCCACGAA
The DNA here is from genome assembly GCA_038204775.1 of Burkholderiales bacterium. Classification (GTDB taxonomy): domain Bacteria; phylum Pseudomonadota; class Gammaproteobacteria; order Burkholderiales; family Burkholderiaceae_C; genus Rubrivivax. Next base: position 29,251 of record JBBRCN010000034.1, read on the forward strand.
GTTGTTGATGGCGTAGCGGTAGGCGGCTTCGGTCAACGGCGACACCGCCAGGTTTTCGTCGATGCGGTCCACCAGGGCGTGCAACACCTGGCCGGCACCGAAGGGCAGCAGCGTGTTCTTGCCCTCGTCGAAGTAGGTCGCGCCTGCAGCGCCTTCCAGCGTCAGCAAAAAGGGGCCGGCGCCGGGCCCGGCCTTGATGCGCACCAAGCCCGTCACCGGGTGCGTGAGCGCGCTGCCCACCAAGGCGCCGTCGGCCACGCGGGTGACGGTCAGGCGGGCGTTCAGCACCTTGCCCAGGCCACCGCCACCGTCTGCGCCATCGCCGTCGGCACCACCGTCGGTGCCGCCATCACCACCGCCGTGCAGCAGTTCCAGGCGTGAGGTGTCGGCACTGGTCACGACCTCGCCCCACACCGCGGTCAGCAAGGCGCTCTGGCTGGTCACACTGCCGGCGCTGTTGGTGATGCGCACGCGCCAGCGGCTGCCACTGTCGGCCATGGACACGGGCGCGCGCGCCAGCGTGGCGGTGGCCGAGGCACTGACCTGCGTCCAGCGTGTGCCGCCGTCGACGCTGGTTTCCCAGGTGTAGCTCAGGTCACTGCCGGCGGCAGTGACCGACGGGTTGAAGGCCTGGCCCACCACTCGGGTGGCAGCTTGCGGCTGGCTGGCGATGGTGGGTGCCGTGACGGCAGGCGGCGAAACGGGTGGTGCGGCCACGGGCGGGGTGCTGCCCGCATCACTGCCACCACCGCCACCGCCGCTACCGCCGCAAGCGGTCAGCGCAGCCAGGGCCGCAGCGGCCACCGCCAGCTGCAGCCTGCGCATCGTCTCCCCGCGATTGACCTTGTGCATCTTCAACTCCCTCTTCTTTTTCGATGTGGTTCAGGGCCGCGCGGCAGCGGGCGCTGGCAAAGGCCGGCCGACACCGCTGGCGCCCAGGATGGCCAGCGTGAAGTCGGGCACCCCCGGCGGCGGCGCGATCAGCACCGGCGTCTGTTCACCGTTGGTCAGGCTCTCGACCTCGCTGGACACAAAGAGGCTCAGCGCCTGGAAGGTGACACGGCCACGTTTCAGAAAGTCCGCACCGCCGCGCAGGCCCGTCACCACGGCCTTGGTGAAGGCGCCGTTGCCCCATTCGCTGTTCTCCTGCGACTCCTGCCGGCCGGTGCTGGACGCAAACACGATGACGCCGTTTTCGGGTGACGCCAGCTGGTTGCTGATGCGCGTCATGTCGCGCGTGAAGCCCCGGCCGTTGCCGATGGCGTTGCCGGCATGGCAGGTGTCGACAAAGAGCACGGCGCGCCCGCGCAGACGCACCAGTGCAGCGCGGATGGATTCTTCATTCAAGGCGCTGGCGGCCACGTTTTTCGGCGCGGTGTCGTGCGACACGAAGTAGTAGCGGCCATCGGGATGGTTCAGCGCATGCCCGGCCAGAAACAGCATGCCGGTGTCACCGGGCCCGACCGATGCGCGCAGCCATTCCAGCCCGGCCTCGATGGCCTGCGTGGTGGCCGCCTTTTCCGTCAGCACGCGGGCCTGGACCTGGCTGTAGGCACGGCCGTCCTGCGCGCCCAGCACTTCGGCAAAGTCGGTGGCGTCTTTGGCCGGCAGCTCCAGCGCGCCGATTTCCTTGCTGGCGTAGGCGCCCACGCCCACGGCCAGCACGTACAACTTCGAGCGCTGCACTTGTTTGGGCTCGGGCGCCACTTCGCGCTTGAGCACGAAGGTCAGTGGATCGGAATAGCCGTTGGCGTTGGCTGCCACCACGTGGACCACCGACTCACCCTCTTCAGCCGGGATGCGGATGAAGCCACCCGTCTTGCCGTCTGCCGTGAGCGGCAGGCGCTGCTCCAGGATGTCCTGCAGCACACCGTCGCGGCGCACCACCAGCGAAGTCAACTCTTCACCGGGGCGCAGCACGACACCAAACTCCAGCCCCACGGTGGCCGAGCGGGTGCGCACCGCACGGGGCTGTTTGTAGACCAGCATGGGCGGCAGGCGCTGGACGATGTCCAGCACGGCCAGCGTCGGCATCTCGGGCAGGGTCGGCACAGGCTGTGCGGGCTGTGTCTGTGCCAGGTTGGGCAATGACGGGGTGGGCCCGGGCGGGCTGGCCTGCATCAGATCGGCAACACGTGCGCGGTCGGCCTGCGCCAAAGCCGTGGCCGGGTCCGCCGTGCTCAGCACCCGGTCGATGACGTCGGGCCGCAGCAGGCGCTGGCGAAAACGGCCGATCGAAAAAAACGCGCTGCCCGCACCTTCAGCGCTGTTGAGATGCCAGCCGATCAGCTGCTCTGCACTTTCGCTGGCGTCGTAGTGGCCCAGCGGCGACCACAGCACCCACTGGCCGCCCGTGGACGCAAAAAAGCTGAGCAGCAGCACACCATCGCTGGCGCGGTACCAACGCAGCGTGGAGTCGGCCAGGGCGGCCACCAGCAGCCGGCCATCGGCCGAGCTGTGCACCGCCCGCACCTCAGCGCCGGGCTGCACCGTCCACACGATGCGTCCGTCAGTCGCCACGCGCATCAGGCGGTGGCCCGTGCCCCAGGCCAAGTCGGCACTGCCGCCGATGCCTGCCACGGCCCGCGAAATTTCACCCACGGCCAGGGTCTGTTCGACTCCCTTCAGCGTGGGCCGCGAAGTGGGCGCGCTCTCCCATTCGCGGCTGTTGGCAAAGGGGCCCGGGCGGTCGGGCGCACGAGGTGCTCGCAGCGCGGCCCGTCGCAGCAAGCGGTCAGCGACGGTGAAGGACCTGGGGCCCTGGCTCGATGGCGTCTGCCACTGCACCGACAGGCCGTCGGCCGACAGCCACAGCCGGTCGGCCCGGCGCACGTAGTCCGTCGCGCGAGACAGCACGGGCTGCGTGGCGCGGCCGTCCACCTGACCCCAGCTGGCATCGAAACTGGCAAAGACAAACTGGTCGGCCGACACCGCCGCGAGGTCGGTGACGGCATCGGTGGCCACTGGGCTGTCCGAGAGCTCGCGGCCACTGCTGGCGTCATAGGTGAGCACAAAGCCCCGTACCGATTCAATGGCCTCGCGGCCCACCGCGCGCGGGTCAGAGCGCACACCACCCACGGCAACGGCCGTGCCGGCGCCGTTCCAGGCCACCGCCTGCGTGCGGCCGTTCAGCGGCCTGCCGGGTCGCCAGGTGGCCTGCCAGGCGCCGGTGCTGGCCGACAGGATGTCCACCCAGCCGTTGCGGTCGCGCGCAAAGTGCACCAGCGCCAGACGGTTGCCATCGGGCGAGAACGCCACCGCCACGGGCTCGCCCGCAGGTGCGGCCAGGCTGCGCGGCGGGCTCAGTTGGCCCGCCGGGCCCAGCCGGAACAGGTGCAGGTAGCCGGCGGTGTCGGTGGCCGCCAGTGCGCCGTCTGCTGACAGGTCCAGGCCGTAGCCATCGCCAGCCAGCGCCATCGACGCACTCTGCTCGCCAAGCAACGAAAACACCCGCACCGCGCCGGGTGTCGCCAAGGCCACTGCCAGCCAGCGGCCGTCGCGCGACCAGACCAGTCGCTTGACCTCGCCCGGGCCCGCATCAAAGGCGCGCACCCACTCGGCCGTGAGCGGATTGAACAGGTGGATGCGCGCGACAGCCCCATGAAGCGGCGTGCCGGCCACCGCGATGAGCGGCAGCAGGGGGTGGAAGGCCACGCCATACAGGCGGCCCTCTGCCCCTTCGCCCAGCGGCGGCCTGAGGGTGTGCACCAGGGCCTGCGTGTCGCGCTGCCACACCCGCACGGTCTTGTCGTCGGAAGCGGTGGCCAGCAGGGACTGGTCGGGGTTCAACGCCACGCGCCGCACCGGGCCCCAGTGGGCACCCGGCTCCAGCCGCAGCATGGGCTGCGGGGGCGCACGCTCAGGTGCTGGCTGCGCAACGGCGGGGGCAACGGTCGACAGGGCCAACAGGGCCAGGACCCACGCGGACAACATCCGCAAAGCGCACCGGCGCGCACCCGCACGGCACCACGCTGCAACCCCGAAGGACGGAACAAAAACCAACTGCACGCTCTGCTGACCGAAGAACAAGAACTGCTTCTACATTCCCCGGTCGAGGAGCAGACGCGCCAAACCCTGGCAATCCATGGCGGCCAAAGGACACGCCAAGGCGGCAAACTGCGGGGGACTCTACGTCAAGCTCGCCGCCCGGTCTTCGCCCCGTTTGGTGAGAAGCGGTGTGCCGAGGACGACAGGCACAACCCCGGGATGTTAGCTGCAGCTTTCTGCTCTGCCGCTGAGCTTGCACCCCGCAGTCAGGCGGTCCCAGACGTGAAAAAGGGGCCCGGCATCACTGCCGGGCCCCAGACAACTTGTTCAGCTCACTGCGACTGTGACTGCTGCAGCGCGCGAATGCGATCCTCCATCGGCGGGTGACTGGAAAACAGCGCCATCAGGCCGCTGGGCCGCGAGCTGATGCCCATGGTGGCCATGCTCTTGGGCAGTTCGCCGGGGTCCAAACCGCCCAGCCTTGCCAGGGCATTGATCATGGGCTGCTTGCGGCCCATCAGCGCAGCCGCGCCGGCGTCGGCACGGTACTCGCGCTGACGCGAGAACCAGGCCACCACGATGGCCGCCAGCACGCCCAGCACGATGTCCAGCACGATGGTCGTCACGTAGTAGCCGATACCCGCACCTTCGCGGTCGTTCTTCAGGATCACCTTGTCGACGAAGTAGCCGATGACACGCGACAGGAAGACCACGAAGGTGTTCATCACACCCTGGATCAGCGTCATCGTCACCATGTCGCCGTTGGCCACGTGCGCCACCTCGTGACCGATGACGGCCTCGACTTCTTCGCGGTTCATGGTGTGCAGCAAGCCGGTGCTCACGGCCACCAGGGCCGAGTTCTTGAAGGCACCGGTGGCAAAGGCGTTCGGTTCGCCTTCGAAGATGGCCACGTCGGGCATGCCGATGCCGGCCTTCTTGGCAAAACCTTCGACGGTGCCCACGATCCAGCGGTGCGTGGGGTCGGTGCTGTCGTTGATGACCTTGGCGCCGGTGCTCCACTTGGCCACGGTCTTGCTCATCAACAGCGAGATGATCGCGCCGCCAAAACCGATCAGCGCCGCAAAGGCCAGCAACATGCCCAGGTTCAGGCCGTTGGCCGTCAGGAAGCGGTTGACGCCCAGCAGGCTGGCAGCAACGCCCAGCACCAGCATGACGGCCAGGTTGGTGAAGACAAACAGCAGAATGCGTTTCATGGCGAAGGCGGCCTCCAGTGCCGCTGAGTGAATCCGGACAGCGCAGATGTTAGGGCTGGGCCGGCGCTTTCAAGCAGGCCCGCCGCGGGTGGGGGCTATCGTCCCGGCCCGCCACAGCGTCAGCGGCGCAGGCGCACCTGGGTGGGCTTGTTGGCCGGCAACAGATCGAAGTGCTCGGCCAACTGGGCAAAAAGTTTCAGCGAAGAGCTGTTCTTGCCCAGTAGTTGCGCCTCACGCAAGCGCTGCACGGCCACGTTCAGCGCCAGGCTCTGGCCGGCGGCCAACTCGGGCAGGCAGTCCAGCACGGCCTGCACCGACGCGCCGCCCCGGGCGCCGTCACGGGCGCCGTCACGGGCGCCGTCACGGGTGCCGTCACGGGTGCCACCGCGTGCACCGCCGCGGCCAACGCCGCGCGAGGCGTTCTGTGCAGCGGGTACGGGTGTGGGTGCTGATGCGCTTGCCGCTCCGGGCGGCGGCGGTGCCACCGGTGCTGGCGCAACCACTGGTGCGGCGGTCTGCGCAGACAGTTCTTCCGCCTTGGCCACTGCCGACTTGCGCGCAGCCGTTTTGCGCGGTGCGGCCTTGCTCGCAGCGGACTTTGCTGTTGTCTTGGCCGCCACTTTCTTCGACGCAGGCGCCTTCTTGGCGGTTGCTGGCGCCTTGGCAGCAGCCGTGCCTGCCGTCTTGCGCGCCGTCTTGCGCGCCGTCTTGCGCGCGGGCTCTTCCGCACCGGCGCTGCGCGCTGGCGCCTTGTGGTGCTCCAGCACCGTGTAGTCGTCGTAGACGTCCTGCGTCTCGTCGGCCACTTTGCCCTGCTGTCCGATACCCCGCACGACACAGCCCTTTTCGCGCAGGCGGTGCACCAGCGGCGCGAAGTCGCTGTCGGACGACGCGATCACCACCACCTCGGGCCGCTCGGCCAGCACCAGGTCGATGGCGTCGACGGCCATTGCGATGTCGGTGCTGTTCTTGCCGGCCGCCAGGTTGACCATGGGCTTGATGCCCAGCCGCTTGAAGACAGCCTGGTTGGCGACCGCACTTTCTGCCGTGCAGTAGGCGCGGCGCACGTGCAGCCCGCCGTGCTGGTTGAGCAGCAGGCGCACGGCCTGCTCGATGACGTCGACCGACAGGTTGTCGGCGTCGATGAGCAGCATCACGCGGTCTTGGCTCATGCAGTGGTCTCCAGCGCGATGAACTCGCGCATCAGGGAAAGGGCGCGCTCGGGCGCGTCGGCAACCAGGCCGTGACCTGCGCCCTCGAATTCTTCGTAGCGCAGCAACTGCGGCGGCAGCAAGGCGGCCATCTCGCGCTGATTCTCGATCGGCAACATTTGACGAGCACGTGCATGCTGCCGTCAGCCCAGGCGCCAGTTCAGGGTCTCGCCGGCACGCAAGGGTTTGATCAGCGCGTCGCCGAAGGGCAGTGTGTCCGGCAGCACCCAGACTTCGCGCCGCAGCGTGACCGTGCTTTCATTGAGCGGCAGGCCGTAGAAGGTCGGGCCGTGTTCACTGGCAAAGCCTTCCAGCTTGTCCAGCGCGCCGGCCGCCTCGAAAGCCTCTGCGTACAGCTCCAGCGCGGCGGGCGCCGTGTAGCAGCCGGCGCCGCAGACACTTTGTTCTTTCAAGGCCGCGGCGTGCGGTGCGCTGTCGGTGCCCAGGAAGAAGCGGTCGCTGCCCGAGGTGGCCGCCTGCACCAGCGCCAGGCGGTGCTGCTCTTTCTTCAGCACCGGCAGACAGTAGAAGTGCGGGCGAAGTCCGCCGATGAAGAGTGCGTTGCGGTTGTAGAGCAGGTGGTGGGCCGTGATGGTTGCCGCCGTGAAAGGGCCCGCGTCGGCCACGTACTGTGCGGCGTCGGCGGTGGTGATGTGCTCGAAAACCACCTTCAGCTCCGGGAAGTCGCGGCGCAGGGGCTGCATCACGCGGTCGATGAAGACGGCCTCGCGGTCGAAGATGTCGATGTCCGGGTCGGTGACTTCGCCGTGCACCAGCAGCAGCAGGCCTTCGCGCTGCATCGCCTGCAGCGTCGTGTAGGTCTTGCGGATGTCGGTGACACCGGCGTCGCTGTTGGTGGTGGCGCCTGCCGGATACAGCTTCAGTGCCACCACGCCAGCATCGCGCGCGCGGCGGATTTCGTCGGGCGGCGTGTTGTCCGTCAGGTACAACGTCATCAGCGGCTGGAAGTTGCTGCCCGCACCTTCTGGCGGCCGAGCAGCCAGGATGCGTTCACGGTAAGCCAGCGCCGCTGCTGCCGTGGTCACCGGCGGTCGCAGATTGGGCATCACGATGGCCCGTGCAAACTGCGCCGCCGTGGCCGGCAGCACGGCGGCCAGGGCCGCGCCGTCGCGCAGGTGCAGGTGCCAGTCGTCGGGCCGGCGCAGGGTCAGCGGTGAAAGCGTCGAAAGGGTCGGGCTCATGCGGGCGATTGTCGCCTGCACGCCGCCCCCGATCAGTGCTGAAGGATCTTGGACAGAAACTCGCGTGCTCGCGGTGTGCGCGCATCGGGGCTGCCGAAGAAGTCCTCCTTCTTGCAGTCTTCGACGATCTTGCCGCCGTCCATGAAGATCACGCGGTGGCTCACCTTGCGCGCAAAGCCCATCTCGTGCGTGACCACCATCATGGTCATGCCTTCCTGCGCCAACTGCACCATCACATCCAGCACCTCGCCCACCATCTCGGGGTCCAGCGCCGAGGTGGGCTCGTCGAACAGCATGACGATGGGGTCCATGCTCAGTGCCCGCGCAATGGCCACCCGCTGCTGCTGGCCGCCCGACAGCTGGCCGGGGAACTTGTCCTTGTGTGCCATCAGCCCCACGCGGTCCAGCATCTTCAGGCCGCGTGTGCTGGCGTCGGCCTGGTTGCGGCCCAGCACCTTGATCTGCGCCAGCGTCAGGTTCTCGGTCACCGACAGGTGGGGAAACAGCTCGAAGTGCTGGAACACCATGCCCACGCGGCTGCGCAGCCTGGGCAGGTCGGTCTTGGGGTCTGAGATGCTGACGCCATCGACCGTGATGTCACCATTCTGGAAAGGCTCCAGCGCGTTGACGGTCTTGATGAGCGTGCTCTTGCCGCTGCCCGAAGGGCCGCACACCACCACCACTTCGCCCTTCTTGATGGACGTGGTGCAGTCGGTCAGCACCTGGAAGCTGCCGTACCACTTGCTGACGTTCTTTATGTCGATCATGTGCCCCCACGCTCCCTTCGGTCGCTGCCCCCCGAGGGGGCGCAGGCGACGGCCCGGCAGAGCCGGATCCGTGCCTGTCCTTGGTCAATGAATCCACGTGTCATGACGGTGCTCACCGGATGATCGCGATCTTGTTCTGCAATCGTCGCACGAGCATGCTCAGGCTGAAGCAGATGATGAAGTAGACCACCGCCGCGATCAGGTAAGTCTCCACCGGCCGGTTGAAGTTCTTGCCCGCGATCTCAAAGCCCTTGAGCAGGTCGTAGGCACCGATGGCGTAGACCAGAGAGGTGTCCTGGAACAGGATGATCGTCTGCGTCAGCAGCACCGGCAGCATGTTGCGGAACGCCTGCGGCAGGACGATCAGCTTCATGCACTGCGCGTAGGTCATGCCGACCGCGTAGCCGGCCGCGACCTGTCCCTTCGGCACCGACTGGATGCCGGCGCGCATGATCTCCGAGTAGTACGCCGCCTCGAAGACGGTGAAGGTGACGATCGCCGAGACCTCGGCGCCGAGCGGCCGGCCGAGCAGGAGCGGGATCAGCAGGAAGAACCAGAGGATCACCATCACCAGCGGGATCGAGCGCAGCACGTTGACGTACGCCGCCGCCGGCATCGCCAACCAGGGCTTGCCCGAGAGGCGCATCAGCGCGAGGACCGTGCCCAGGACGATCCCGCCGACCATGGCGATCAGGGTGAGCTGGACCGAAAAGGCCAGCCCCTTCAGGATGAAGCTCTGGACGATCTGCCAGTTGAAGAAGCCGAAGTCGAGATTCATGGCCGCGGCTCAGGGTCTGCCGACGCTGTTCATTTGGCGCCGAGCAGGCCGGGAACCTGGACGCGCCGCTCGATCAGCGCCGCGATCCGGTTGACCGCGAACGCCGAGACGAAATAGAGCAGCGTCACCGCCAGGTAGATCTCGACGCCGCGCGAGGTCTCTTCCTGCGCCTGCATCGCGAACATCGTCAGCTCGGCGATCGACACGGCGAACGCGACCGACGTGTTCTTGATGATGTTCATCGACTCGCTCGTCAGCGGCGGGATGATGATCCGGTACGCCATCGGCAGGAGCACGTAGCGGTAGACCTGCGTGCGGGTGAGGCCGGTGGCCAGGCCCGCGTAGGTCTGGCCCTTCGGCAGCGACTGGATGCCGGCGCGCACCTGCTCGGCGATCCGCGCCGAGGTGAAGAAGCCGAGCGCGAAGACGACCAGCACGAAGCTCGGCACGGCGCGCAGCGAAAGGAAGATCGAGGGGATGACGTGGTACCAGAGGAAGATCTGGACCAGCAGCGGGATGTTGCGAAACAGCTCGGTCCAGGCGTTGCCGATGAACACGAGCAGCTTGCTCGGCGTGGTGCGCAGGATGCCCATCAAAGAGCCGACGACGAGGGCGACGATGAGCGAGAGCACCGCCACCGACATCGTCCAGCCCCAGGCCGACATCATCCAATGCAGGTAAGTCTCGCCGCCGCCGGTGTCCTGCAGGAAGACCTGCCAATCCCACTTGCCCACGCGTTCTCCCTCTCCCGGGTCTTCGCGGCGGATGCCGGTGCCGAAAACGAAACAGCGCGACGCGAATGGCTCCGCGCCGCGCTGACCGCCAATGTAAGCACACTCCGCGCCGGCCGGCGCTAGGACTTACCTCAGGCGCCGGTTTCCTGAATCAGGATCACTGGTCGGCGTAGTCCTCGGCCGGCTTGTCGTTCGGGTTGGCCCAGGCCGCCTTGGTCAGGTCCGAGGCCTGCAGGCCGACCTTGGTGTTGCTCGGCGGGATCGGCTGCATGAACCACTTGTCGTAGAGCTTGGCGACC
>JBBRCN010000035.1:0-39334 GCA_038204775.1 Burkholderiales bacterium
CGTCGCGGTCCATGGGTTTCGACGGACGCGCGAGCAGCGCTGGCCGATCTTCAAGAGCATGTGCTGGCGCACTCAGGCGCTTCGAAGTCCCGACCGCGCTGTACCCGGCCTCGCAGACCAAGGGCCACCACAAGGCCGCCGACCTGGGCGTCACACTCGACGCCGGCAGCAGCAGCAGCCGGCACCGGCCCGCGCGGCGTTGGGCGCCTGCGAGACCGGTTTTGCGGACCATCGACGACGCCGGCCGTTTGCTTCGCTGAATGACATCGGGCTGCGCGGCTTTCAGCTCTAGGCTGGGGCGCATCAACGCTTCGGCTTCGGGGTAGCGGCGCAGTTGTTCCAGCAGGCGCGCACTGTTGTTCAGCGCGTGCAGGCGGTGTTCGGCTTCGACAGGCGTGGCGCTGTCGACCACTGCCTGCGCACTTGCGGTATCGCCACGGCGTTCCAGAAGATGGCCCAGGTTTTTCAGGGCCGCCTGAAGCCGGGCTGCAGTGGCAGCGCCTGCGCGAGTCCATGCGACTCCCGGTGATGAGATTTCAGTTTCTTGCATGCCAGGCAGCCGTCCCCGGCGCCAAGGCAACATCAGCGGGGCGTTCACGGCACAATTCTCCCCGCTGAGCGGGCACTGACGTTCGCAGGCGCCCGCAGCTGTCAGCTGAAACCCGCTGCCCCTACCAGCCGATGGCCTGGGGCAGCCAGGTGGCGATGGCCGGGAAGCTGAACACCAGCGTCACCCCCAGCAACTGCAGGCCCACGAAGGGCAGCACGCCCAGGTAGATGTGGCGCGTGGTGATCTGCGGCGGTGCCACGCCGCGCAGGAAGAACAGCGCCCAGCCGAAGGGCGGCGTCAGGAAACTGGTCTGCAGCATCACGGTGATCATCATCGCCAGCCACACCGGGTCGACGCCGGCGGCGGCGAAGATGGGCAGGAATAGCGGCACGGCGATGTAGCTGATCTCGATCCATTCCAGGAAGAAGCCCAGCACGAAGATCAGCAGTAACAGGAAGAAGATGTCGGCGTTCACGCCCCCGGGCAGGAACTGGAACAGGTCCTCGATCAGCACCTCGCCGTTCAAGCCTCGGAATGCCAGGCTGAAGACCTGGGCGCAGATCAGGATGAACAGCACCATGGCCGAGATGCGCGTGGTGCCCTGCATCACCTCGCGCAGCACCTTCAGGTTCAGCCGCCCGGCCAGTGCCACCACGGCGATGGCGCCCAGCGCACCCATCGAAGCCGCCTCGGTGGGCGCGGCCACGCCGCCGATGATGCTGCCCAGCACCGCCAGCACCAGGGCCAGCGGCGGCAAGGCCACCTTCAGCGCCCGCCACCACAGTTGCGCGCGGCCGACGCCGTCGCGCTCGGCCTGGGGCACGGGCGGCATGGCGTCGGGGCGCAGCATGCCCAGCACGACGATCCAGGCGCAGTACAGCCCGGCCAGCAGCAGACCCGGAAAGACCGCCGCAGCGAACAGCGTGCCCACGCTGAGCTGCATGATGTCCGACAACAAGATGAGCACGAGGCTGGGCGGGATGATCTGCCCCAGCGTGCCCGAAGCGCAGATGGCGCCGCAGGCGATGCCGGGGTCGTAGCCACGGCGCAGCAAGGTGGGCAGGGTCAACAGGCCCAGCGTGATGACGGTGGCGCCGACGATGCCGGTGGTCGCACCCATCAGCACGCCCACACCGATGATGCCCAGCGCCATGCCGCCGCGCAGCCCGCCGGCCAGGTGGCCGATGACGTCCAGCAAGTCTTCGGCCAGCCGGCTCTTTTCCAGCATCACACCCATGAAGACGAACATTGGGATAGCCAGCCACTGGTAGTTGGCCACCACCCCGTACACGCGCGCCGGCAGCAGGTTGAACAGGCTTTCGCCGAAGCCCATGAAGCCGAACACGAAGCCGGCTGTGGCCAGCGTGATGCCGACTGGAATGCCGACCATCAGCAGCGCGAAAAAGCCCAGCAGCAAGCCGATGGCCAGCCATTCGTTCAGGCTCATGGCTGCGCCCTGGTGCGGCCCGCCGCCTTGAAACGCAGCGCAGCGGCCACGCCCTGGGCGCTGGCCTGCAGCGCGAAGATCGCGAAGCCCAGCGGAATCAGCGCCTTCAGCACCCAGCGGTGCGTCAGCCCGCCGGGGTCTGGCGAGATCTCGTCGATGCTGTAGGACTGCAGCACATAGGCAATGGCGTAGCGGATCATCAGTCCGGCAAAGGCCAGCGCCAGCAGGGCGGCCGCCACGTCCACCGCCGCCTGCGTACGCGCCGAATAGCGGGCGTAGAACACATCGACACGCACGTGCTCGCCCTTGTTCAGCGCATAGGTCATGCCCACCAGCACCAGCGGCGTCAGCAGGTGCCATTCCAGTTCCTGGCTCCACACCGAGCCGATGCCGAAGGCGTAGCGCAGCAGCACGTTGCTGGCCATCAGCACGACGATGGCCAGCGTGAGCCAGGAAGCGGCACGGCCGATCAGGTCGACCAGGCGGTCGACCGCTTCCGAAAAGCCCTGCACGTTCAGGCTGGCAGCACCTTGCTTTGGTACGGCGCCTCGCTGTAGGCGGCCCAGGCTTCGTACTTGGCCTTGTAGGCCATGTAGCTGTCATGCACCTTCTTGGTCATCGGGTCCTTGGCGGCGGCCTCGGCCAGCACCTGGTCGGTGACTTCCTTCAGCCTCTTCAGCACGTCGTCGGGCAGCGGCCGCGCGATCACGCCCTGGTTCTTCACCAGGTCCTGCATCGCGTCGGCGTTGTTGCGCTGGCACCAGGCTTCGCTGATGACGTTGCAGGCCGCAGCGGCGTTCTCGACGATGGCCTGCAGGTCCTTGGGCAGCTTGTCCCAGGCGGCCTTGTTGATGAGCAGTTCGCTGACCGTGGCGCTTTCGTGCCAGCCGGTGGTGTAGTAGTACTTGGCGGCCTTGTGCAGACCGAGCTTGCGGTCCTGGAAGGGGCCGACGAATTCGGCGGCATCGATGACGCCGCGCTCCAGCGCCGGGAAGATCTCGCCACCCGGCAGCAGCTTCACGTCCACGCCCAGGGCTGCGTACACCTTGCCGGCCAGGCCGGGGATGCGCATCTTCAGGCCCTTCAGGTCGGCCACGCTCTTGATCTCCTTCTTGAACCAGCCCGTCATCTGCACACCGGTGTTGCCGGCGGCGAAGGCCTTCATGCCGAAGGGCGCGTAGACCTCGTCCCACAGCGCCTGCCCGCCGCCGTCGTACAGCCAGCCGTTGATGCCCTGGAAGTTCAGGCCGAAAGGCACGGCGGTGAAGTACTGCGCCGCAGCGGTCTTGCCGGTCCAGAAGTAGCTGTTGGCGTGGTTCATCTCGACCGTGCCAGCGCGCACGGCGTCGAAGCCCTCGAAGGCGGGAATGAGTTCACCGGCGCCGAACACCTGAATGCGCAAGCGCCCGTCCGACATCTCAGAGATGCGCTTGGCCAGGTCGGTGGCCGACCCAGGGCCCTCCATGTAGAAAGGCGAACCCTTGCCGTAGGCCGAAGTCATCTTGAAGTTGAAGCGCTGCTGCGCGTGCGCCACGACGGGCACGGCCAATGCACCAGCCACGCCGGCCAAGCCGGTCTTGAGTGCAGCGCGACGGCCACCGAGGTCCAGGGAACGTGTCATGACAACTCCAAAGGAAAGTAAAGAAAAAACGTAAGCAAGACCAACGCCAGGCATCACCCACCGCAAAGCGCAGCGAGCACCACACGCGTCGAGCGTGTGGCTCCGACAGTTGAGCTGCACGGCGCAGCCGTGTCAGCTCGAACGCGAAGAACTGAACCCGCGCGCGCAGCGCGTCGGGCTTCAGTAGGATTTGTAGGGAAGGAACTTGCCGGACATGGTGATGGCGACGCGGTCGCCCATGGGGTTGCCTTCGCGTTGCAGGTCCATCTTGAAGTCGATGGCACTCATGATCCCGTCGCCGAATTCTTCGTGGATCAGTTCCTTGAACGTGGTGCCGTAGACGCTGACCAGTTCATAGAAGCGATAGATCAGCGGATCGGTCGGCACGCTGGTGGGCAGGCTGCCCTTGTAGGGCACCACCTTCAGCCACTGCGTCTCGGCCTCGGTCAGGTCGAAGATCTTGGCCAGCGTGGCGGCCTGCGCTTCGTTGAAGGTCATCTGCCCCAGGCAACCTGCGGTCACCCATTCCTTGCTCAGGCCCACCTGGGTGGCGATGTCGGACCACTTCAGGCCCTTGGCCACCTTGGTGGTGACGATTTTTTCGGTGACGGCTATGCGGTCCATGGTGTGCTCCAGGTGGATGTGTGGAAGAGGGTTGGGCGCTTCAGGCCACATGCCGCAGTGGCACGATCTTGGCTCTGCCGTCGAGGCCCGTGTCAGGCCGTGTGCCGGACGACCCGGCTTCAGGCTCGCCGTCCAGCCCCGGGCTGACCTCCAGCGGCTGCGCCGGTGCGCGCCCGTGCGACAGGTCCTTGCTGCGCGCCACCAGGAAGTCGACCAGGTGGTTGCGGATGCGGTAGTACTGCGGGTCGTGGTGCAAGTTCGCACGTTGCCGATCTCTGCTCATGGTGTTCTTCACCACCTCGGCCACACGCGCCTGCGGGCCGTTGCTCATCAGCAGGATGCGGTCGGCCAGCAGGATGGCCTCGTCCACGTCGTGCGTGATCATGAACACCGTCTGGTACGTCTGGGCGCAGATGCGCAGCAGTTCGTCCTGGATGGTGCCGCGGGTGAGTGCGTCCAGCGCACCGAAAGGCTCGTCCAGCAGCAGCATGCGCGGCTGGATAGCGAAGGCGCGGGCGATGCCCACACGCTGCTTCATGCCGCCACTGAGCGCGCTGGGCTTCTTGTCGATGGCGCTGGCCAGACCCACCAGGGCCACGTACTTCTCTACGTGTTCGTCGACCTGCGCTCGGCTCCACTGCGGCCACTTGCTGCGCACCGCGAAGGCGATGTTCTTGCGCACGCTCAGCCAGGGCATCAGCGCATGGCCCTGAAAGACCACGCCGCGGTCCAGGCTGGGGCCGGCGATCTCGCGCTGGCCCATGAAGACGTGGCCGCTGCTGGCACTTTCCAGACCCGCCAGCACGTTCAGGATGGTGGTCTTGCCACAGCCGCTGTGGCCGATGATGCAGACGAACTCACCCCGGGCAATGCCGAAGTTGACGCTGTCGAACACCGGCTCGGCAGCGCCCGGGTAAGTCTTGGCCAGGCCCTCGATCTTGAGGAATTCAGTCGACATACGTGACCGCCTTTTGCAGGCGCGCAAACATCAGATCCAGCAACATGCCCACCACGCCGATCAGCACAATGGCGAAGATGACGTTGGGCAGACTGAGGTTGTTCCATTCGTTCCAGACGAAGTAGCCGATGCCCGTGCCGCCCACCAGCATCTCGGCGGCCACGATGACCAGCCAGGCGATGCCCATGCTGATGCGCATGCCCGTCAGGATGGTGGGCGCGGCGGCCGGCAAGATGACTTCGAAGGCCTTGCGCAGCGGGCTCACTTCCAGCGTCTTGGCCACGTTCAGCCATTCACGCCGCACGCTGGCCACACCGAAGGCGGTGTTCAGCAGCATGGGCCAGATGCTGCAGATGAAGATGACGAAGATGCCCGAGATGTGGCTGTCCTTGATGGTGTACAGGGCCAGCGGCATCCACGCCAGGGGCGAGATCGGTTTCAGGACCTGGATGAACGGGTCGAGCGCGCGGTACATCAGCGGGCTCATGCCAATGACGAAACCCAGCGGGATGGCCACCAGCGCCGCCAGCACGAAACCCAGCGCCACGCGGCCCAGCGAATGGCCGAGCTGGATACCCACACCCTTGTCGTTCGGGCCGTTGTCGTAGAAGGGCTGCGACAGGTGCTGCAACGTCACCGCTGCCATCTCGGCCAGTCCGGGGAAGCCCGACTTGACCGCGCCGCCGCCTTCGCCCGTAGGGTTCTTGCCCAGCAGTTTGGCGTACTCGATCTCTTCCGGCGTCATGTTCAGCACCGGCGCTGCAGCCGGGCCGCTGAGCGTGGCCACATGCCAAACGCCCAGGATCAGCAACAGCAGCAGCAGCGACAGCAGACCGGCGCGAAAACCCAAGGTCTTGGTCATGACCGTGGGCTCAGGTGCGCTGGATGGCGAAGCTCTTGCTGTAGGCGGCCGCCTTCTCTGGGTCGAAGGCCTTGCCCATGATGGTGAACTTCGGGTACGCGCCCGCAGGTACGGGCATGCCCATCTCCTTCATCAGTTTCTTCGCGTCAGTCAGCAAGAACACCTGCTCGGCGATCTGCTTGTAGTTGACGTCGCCCTTCACATAGCCCCAGCGCTGCATCTGCGTCAGCATCCACACGGCCATGCTCTGCCATGGCATCGGGTCGAAGTCGGCGCGGTCGGGCACGTTCTGCACCTTGCCCAGACCGTCGGCGAACTTGCCGGTCAGCACCTGCGCCACCACGGTTTCCGGCTGGTTCAAATACGCTTGTGGCGAGATCACCTTGGCGATCAGCGGCCGGTTCTCGGCCTTGCGCGCCATGGCGGCGGCCTGCAGCACCGCGCGGTACAGCGCGGCGAAGGTGTTGGGATTGGCCTTGATGAACTCGGTGCTGGTACCGAAAGCGCAGCACGGGTGGCCGTCCCACAGGTCCTTGGTCAGCAGGTGCAGGAAGCCCACTTCCTCGAACACCGCGCGCTGGTTGAAGGGATCAGGGCCCAGGTAGCCGTCGATGTTGCCGGCGCGCAGGTTGGCCACCATTTCGGGCGGCGGCACGACGCGGATCTGGATGTCGCGGTCGGGGTCCAGACCGGATTCAGCCACGTAGTAGCGCAGCAGAAAGTTGTGCATCGAGAACTCGAAAGGCACGGCGAACTTGAAGCCTTTCCAGTTCTTCGGATCGCGGTTGTCCTTGTGCTTGTTGGCCAGAGTGATGGCCTGGCCATTGGTGTTCTGGATGGTCGCCACGTTCATCGGCACCGCATTGCTGCCCACACCCATGGTCATGGCCAGCGGCATGGGGCTGAGGAAGTGCGTGGCGTCGTACTCCTTGTTGAGCATCTTGTCGCGGATGAGGGCCCAGCCCGCGGTCTTGACCACCTCCACGTTCAGGCCCTGCTTTTCATAGAAGCCCAGCGGCTTGGCCATGATGAGCGGGGTGGCGCAGGTGATGGGAATGAAGCCGATCTTCAGGTCCTTCTTCTCGAGCCCGCCGCTGCTGCCCTGGGCCATGGCCTGCAGGCTGGCTAACGTCCCAACAGGCAACACGCTGCCGATGGCGGCCATGGTGGTACGGCGGCCCACGGCGCGCAGGAAGTTGCGGCGCACGGCGTCCTGCGGGAACAGCGCCTTCATCAGGCTGGCTTCGACGAAGCTGTTCGAATAGGTCTCGAATTCGGCCGTCTCGCTGCGTGCGCGCAGTGTGGCGACGGCGTGCTCCGCGTCCGAGCCGTGGCGGCCGCAACCGCACCCCATGCGCAGCGGTCGGTCGGCGTCGTAGGGGTCGAAGGGGGGGCGGTCAGCACTCATCAGCGGGCTCCTGGGGGGATGGACCCACTGTAAGAAGCACGAAGCGTGCGCACCATCGCGGGGCAGTGCTGTTTGTCGTAGGGCGGGCGCGGTGCCTTGTAGGGGCAGCCCTACAGACGGAGGGTTTCGCGCTCATCCGGCCAGGCCACGCCGGTTCGTGGGTCGCATCCAGACGGCCGCTCGCCGCCTACCGATTCGCTGGCCACGGAACTGGTGCGAGTGCTGCGCTACAAGCGCCGCCACTTCACCGCCGACGGCCTGAGTTCACCGAAGATCGCCGAAGAATTCCTGGTGCATGCCAATGAGGAAGCCGGGCATGCCGATCGCCGGGCCAAACGCATCGTGCAACTCGGCGGCAAACCCGACTTCTCGCCCGATTCACTGCTGCAAAGCAGCCACACTGCCTATGGCGATTCGACCGTTCTGAAGGACATGATCCGCGCCGACCTGGTGGCCGAACGCGTGGCGATCGAGGCCTACAGCCAGATCATCGCGTTGATCGGTGACAAGGACAGCACGACCAGGCGCTTGCTCGAAGACATCCCCAGCGACGAGCAGGAACACGCCGACGAACGGGCCGACTGGTTGGCCTGAGCGCGGCTGCCACGATCGGCCCCGGCTGGCTTGATGCAGCGGCGATGGAACGCTGAGTTTCTGGGGCTCGACTGAGGCTCCATCGGCGCTGCTTGGGCTTGCCTTGCCAGCGCCGCCCGCAATGGTCCATCAGCGGCGTCACCGAGATGCCGTGCAGCACCACCGAGGCGGCCACCGCCGCTGGCGCGGAGCGATGCCCGCACCGCGCACGCTCACCTCCAACAGCGCCGGGCGCAGCGCAAGCAGCGCCACCGCGGCGAACGCCACCAGGGCCCAGCCCAGTTGCACATGAGCCAGCATCGCGCCCGCCACGATGACCAGCAGGAATTCGACCACACGTTCCACGTTCCAAGTGGCCATTGAACTGCAGCACGCTCCCCACGCTCAGCGCGGCCAGGCCAGGACGGGCCTGACCGTGTTCAAACCCGCAGCGCAGTGCCAGGCCGGTGAAGAACACCGCCAGGAAACCGTAGCCGCCCAGCCACTGCGCCGCGCCGAACGAAGCCGCCACGGCACCCACGGCGCTGAACTCGCTCAAGGGCGCCATGCCGGGCAGCAGACCCTGCGAGCGCGCCGCCACACGCCCCGCCAGCTGGCCCACACCCCAACCGACGGCCAGGCCCACCGTCACCGCCCACAGCACGTCCACCGCGAACCAACGCCAGGCCCAGGGCCCCAGCTCGTGCAGGCGAACGTCGTCCGCTCGACTTGGCGTTGCTGGGGGCTTGAGCCCGGCAACGGGTCAACCGGGCTGCAGGTCGTGCTGCACGGCGTACAGCGCCAGCTCCACGTCGTTGCGCACACCGGTCTTTTCCAGCACCCGCGCGCGGTAGGTGCTGACGGTGTTGGGCGACAGGGCCAGCTGCTCGGCGATCTCGCCCACGCTGCGCCCCCGGCTGAGCAGCGTGAACACCTGGTATTCACGCTGCGACAGGCGTTCATGCAGGGGCTGGTCATCGCGCCCGCCCGCACCCACCGCAGCCGCCAGGTGCTCGGCCACGCTGTGGGTGACGAACAGACGCCCGCTGGCCACGCGGCGGATGGCCTCGATCAACTGTTCGCTGTCGGCGCTCTTGTTCAAGTAGCCGGCGGCACCCAGCTTCATGCTGCGCACGGCGTACTGGCGGTCGGGGTAGGTGGACAGGATCAGCACCGGCAGCTTGGGGAATTCCTGACGCAGCTGCTTCAGCACGTCCAGCCCGTCGCGTTGCGGCATGGCAATGTCCAGCAGCACCACGGCAATGCCGCCCGCACGCACGCAGGCGATGGCCTCGGGGCCGCTGGCGGCCTCGCCGCCGAGCTCGATGTCGGGCGCGTCGGCCAGCACCATCTTGATGCCCTGGCGGACGATCTGGTGGTCGTCGCAGATCAGTACTCTGATCACGCCGCACCCCCAGACTGCGGCCCTTCGGTCAAGGGCATCACCAGCCGCACACGCGTGCCCTGGCCGGGCGTGCTGTCGATGGTCAGGCGGCCGCCAAAGTGCCCGGCCCGTTCGCGCATGCCCATGACGCCGAAGCTGTGCGGATCGGTAAGCGCGGCGGGCGCCGCGCCCGCGCCGTCGTCGCGCACGTCCAGGTACAGCACCGGGTCGGGCGGGCCGTCCACGGCAATGTGCATGCGCACGCTGCGCGCCTTCGCGTGCCGGGCCACGTTGGACAGCATCTCCTGGAAGATGCGGAACACGGCGATGGCCACGCCGCCTTCGGGCGGGCTGACGGCGGCTGCCACATGCACCTGCAGCGTGGCGTCTAGCTCGCTGCTTTCGATGAAGTCCTGCGCATGCCATTCCAGCGCTGCCCACAGGCCCTGATGGTCCAGGATGCTGGGACGCAGGTCGGTGATGATGCGCCCCACGTTGTCCACGGCAGTGTCGATCAGCCGACCCATGCCCGTGCACTTGGCCACCAGTTCGGGCTGGGGGGCCACCCGCTTGCCCAGCCAGTGGGTGTCCATCTTCAGCGCCACGAGCAGCGAACCCAGCTCGTCGTGGATCTCGCGGGCGATGCGCGTGCGCTCGGCCTCGCGCACGGTTTCCAGGTGGTTGGCCAGGTCGCGCAGCTGGCGTGTGCGCTCGGCCACGCGCAGTTCCAGTTCCTCATTCGTGCGGCGCAACAGGTCTTGCGCCTGGCGGCGTTCGGTGATGTCGACGAAGGTGACCACCGCGCCCAGCACCTGGCCGTGTTCGATGACGGGGTAGCTGCTGTATTCGGCCCAGAAGCTGGAGCCATCGGCGCGCCAGAGCACCTCGTCGTCGATGCGGCAGGGCAGGCCGCGACGGAAGGCATTGTAGATGGGGCAGTCGCACTCGGGGTAGTGCCGGCCGTCGCCATGGGTGTGGTGGATGAGCTCGTGCATGTTCTGGCCCAGCACCTGTTCGGTGCGACAACCCAGCATTTGCGCCGCAGCGCGGTTCACGAAGGTGCATCGGCCGTCCATGTCGATGCCGAAGATGCCCTCTCCCGTGCTTTCCAGCAGCAAGGTCAGGCGGTCTGGGGTGGACTGCACAAGCTTGGACATGCCTGGCTGAGCGCAAGCCCCATGCCAGGGCGCGGTTGGCTGCGGGCGGATAGGCAATTCAAACGCACTCTCTATCCCAAAGGCCCCCGTCAATGCTCTTGAACACCCACTGGTGCGGTCCTTGGGTTCCGGTTCGGCAGCGGCCTGTTGAGGGTCGACCGCAGCCCGAAAGGGCGTCATCCGTGGCGGCCGTCTCCGGGTTTTCCGGGCGATGGGGTGTGGTGCAGTCTGGGGCGTGGCAAGGGCGCCTAGCGGGCGCCCCTTCGGTCGCCCACGCAGCCAGCCGCTGCATGAACTCCAGCGGCGACATCACCAGGTGCGTGGTGCCGTCGCGCCAGGGGGTCTTGAGCCTGAGCACGACTTGCCCGGCCGCGTTGGTTTGCACGCGATCTTCTGTCCTGGGCCGGGCGCGTGATGTAGCGGCAAAGCTGCTCCAGCGCCTGGCGATCATCGGCGGCACAGCGCACGGCGGCGTGCTGCTCTGTTGCCGGCGATGTCGGCACACAGCGATTGCTTGAAGGCGGCGTCCCTGGGCATGCCTTGCAGGCCGCGCTCGCGCTTGCAAGCGCGAACTCTTCGCGAGGCACGGGACCGTCCGCAAGGACGGTCCCATGTCCACGCTCAGCGCCCTGCACCGTCAGCACCTTCTGGCCGGCGCGTGGGCCGAAGGCGATGCGGTAGGTGCACGCGGCGGCCTGCAACGGCCTGAGCACGCGGGCCTCGTCCGAATCGGCGTCGTCGTCGGCCTTGCAGGTCTGGCCCTGCTCTTCGACGAGCATCCCCCGACGGTTGAGCAGCTTGCGTCATGCGGGTGATGATCTTGTGCAGCACCGCCTGCAGCGACTCATCGGTTGGCGCGAGCACTTCGACGAAGACAGGTTCGCCTTCGGTGTCGCACCGGTACACACCGTCCAGCACCAGGCAGTGAAGGTGAATGTTCAGATTGGCGGCCGAACCCGTCATTGGCAAGCTCGGCTGGATCAGCGTGACCGCGCCACTGTCGGCCTCGTCAGCCTTCAGACCCGCCTGATCGAGCAGAAAACGCGTGATGGCGCGATGCAACACCTGCAGCACGGGCGTTACCAGCTTGGGTTGCGCGGCCTGCCGCTGGCGCTGATCGGCGTGATGCTGGCGCTGCTGCTGTGGAAGAGCACGTTGAACGTGTTCTCGATGATCGGTCTGGTGATGCTGATGGGCCTGGTGACGAAGAACGCGATCCTGCTGGTGGACTTTGCCAATCAGGCGCGCAAGACCGGGGCGACGGTGGCTGATGCGCTGCTGGAGGCCGGCCTGACACGCATGCGGCCGATCGTGATGACGACGGCAGCGATGGTTTTCGGCATGCTGCCGCTGCCGCTGCCGCTGCCGCTGCCGCTGGCGCTGAGACGGCGCTGAACGACGGCGGCGAGCTGCAAGCCCCGATGGGCCGCGCGATCATCGGCGGCGTCATCACCTCGACGCTGCTGACGCTGGTGGTGGTGCCGGTGCTGTACAGCTATCTGGTGCGGGTGAAAAAGCCCAAGTCTGTGGTTCAGCACGGCACCGCGGTGCAAGCCGGTGGCGCCCCCGGGCCGCTGCCGATGCCGGCCGATCGGGACTGAACGCGATGGTAGTATGGGAACCCATATCCAGGGGCCCATACGACCATGAAGACGACCATCGAGATTGCCGACCCGCTGTTCGAGCAAGCCAAACGTGAAGCGGCGCGGCGTGGCACCACGCTGCGTGCGCTGGTCGAGCAGGGCTTGCGCGAGACGCTCGCGCAGCCGGCACCGCGCAAGCCTTTCAAATTCAAGCCCGTGGTCTTCTACGGCGGCGGCGGCATGCGCCCCGAGGTGGCTGCCGGCGGCTGGCCGGCGATCCGCGACATCATCTACGAAGGCCACGGCGCTTGATCGCCGTCGATACCAACCTGCTGGTGTATTCAGCGCGGCGAGACATGCCGCTGCACGCCGTCGCGGCGGCCCGCATCGCCGGGCTGGTGCAGTCCGGCCAGCCCTGGTGTATCCCGTGGCCCTGCGTGCACGAGTTCATCAGCGTGGCCACCAACCGCAGGCTGTTCGAGGTGCCGATGCCGCTCGAAGTGGCCTTCGACGCGATCGATGCTTGGCGCGCGACGCCGCACTTTGCTTTCATTGGCGAAGCGCCAGGGCATCTGGCGCGGCTGCGCGACACCGCGCTCACCGGCCGCATCAGCGGCGTGTTGATCCACGACGCCCGCATCGCCGCCATCTGCATCGACCACGGCGTGCACGAGCTGTGGTCGGCCGACCGCGACTTCGGCCGCTTTCCGGCGCTGAAGGTGATGAATCCGCTGGTCCGCGTTTGACCGCGCCGCTGTCGGCCTGCTCGGCCTTCAACCCGGCCTGATCGAGCAGGAAGCGTGTGATGGCGCGGTGCACGACCTGCAGGACGGGCGTTGGCAGCTTGGGTTGCGCGGCCAGCAGCAGGCGCAGCGGAATCGGCAACGACAGTACCCACTGGCGCACCGGCACACGCGGGACGACTGTCGCGTAAGTCCGGTGCCTGGCACCCCTTCAAGTCGATCTCACGGTGGCAGCCAGCGCGGGCGGCCACCTGGGCGATGGGCTTCTTCGTCCGTTCTTCACGGCGGCACCAAACTCAGTGCGTTTGAACGCCTCGAGCGTGTGGCGTGAAGCCGTCGATGACCGGCGTCAGTGATAGTCCTCTTCACGCTGGTGGCGTACCGCGAGCACCAGGACTCTTGACGGGCTGACGATCTCGAACAGCGCGACATACCCGGTACCTCCGAACGGAATGATCGATTCCCGCTGGGCTGGGTTCTGGGCGGCTTTGCGGAAGCTGAAGGGCGTGATCGCCAGCCTGTGCTTCGCAGTCGCTCTGATCGCTTCGATCGCGGCTTGGGCTCGATCAAGGTCTTCAGTCGTCTCGGACCGTTCGAGCAAGAAGTCAAAGAGACGTTCCAGGTCATCCACAGCCGCAGGAGACAGCTCGACGACAAAGCTCATCGGCCAAGCTTCTTGCGCTTGGCGTCAAGCCTGGATTGCAGTCTTTCCAGGACGGGTTCAACGGGCACGGAAACGCCTGTCCGGTGGTACTCCTCGGACGCAGCTTGTGCCCGAGCGTGGAATGCGGTCTGGACGCGCCTGAAAGCGATGGCGTCTCGCACCGTCGCTTCGACGAAGTCGGTCAGGGTCTCGCCCTGCCTGAGAACGGACTCGAGTTCTGCGCGCAACTCTGGTTCAACGCGGATTTGGGGTATGACAGCGGACTTCATCGGGGCAGTGTATTGCGATTGAGTTACGGCTGCAACCGGCCTCGTCGGCGTGCGCGCCCGACCGGACGGCGGAAGTCGCTTGCGTCGGCCTGCCCAGGAGCGGGCACAGGCTCGACTCATCGCGGTCTCGGCGATCGTGATACCGCGTGTCTGCAAGGCCGCGGCGCCATACCTATCGGGCGTGAGCGCGGTAGCAAATCCGTGGCACTGACGCCAGACAAAACGGCGCACGCAGTCCGGCAACTCAGTCCGGCAACTCAGTCAGTTGTGGAAGCAGCACGGCGTGTCGCCCGTTGATTGGCATGCAGAATCCGCGAACAGTCCTTGACCCCATCGGGTTCGTCGTCGCGAGGCTTGGCCGGGCCGAAAAGAACAAGATTAGTCCTTATGAATCAACAACTTAGCCCATGGCACTTGAGTGTGGCGCCCATGATGGCGTGGACCGACAGCCACTGCCGCGTCTTCCACCGCCTGATCACGCGCCACACGCGCCTGTATACCGAGATGGTGACCACGGGCGCTTTGTTGCATGGTGATGTGCCGCGTCACCTGGACTTCAGCCCACTAGAGCACCCGGTGGCTTTGCAACTGGGTGGCAGCGAACCGGCTGATCTGGCGCATTGCGCCAAGCTGGCCGCGCAGTGGGGTTACGACGAGGTCAACCTCAACTGCGGCTGCCCCAGCGAACGGGTGCAGCGCGGTGCTTTTGGCGCGTGCCTGATGGCCGAACCCGAGTTGGTGGCCGACTGTGTGAAGGCCATGCGCGACGTGGTGGACCTGCCCGTGACGGTGAAACACCGCATCGGCATCGACCGTGGCGAGAACTACGACTTCGTGCGCGACTTTGTCGGCACCGTGTCGCAGCGCGGCGGCTGTCAGGTGTTCATCGTGCACGCGCGCAACGCCTGGTTGCAGGGCCTGAGCCCCAAGGAAAACCGCGAGGTGCCACCGCTGCGGCATGAATTGGCCTGGCGGCTGAAGGTCGACTTTCCGGCGCTGACCATCGTCATCAACGGGGGCTTCACACAAGACGAGCAGATCGAAACGCAGCTGCAGCACGTCGATGGCGTGATGGTGGGCCGGCATGCCTACCACGAGCCTTTTGCGATGACCGGCTGGGACCGCCGCTTTTTTGGTGCTGGTGGGCCTGCGGCCACCCGCGACACCATCGAGCAGGCTTACGTCGCCTACATGGACGGGCTGGCCGCGCAGGGCACGCCCTGGTCGCATGCGTCGCGCCACATGCTGGGCTTGCGCAACGGTTTGCCGGGTGCACGGCGCTGGCGCCAGGTGTGGTCTGACCACCGGCTGAAGGCGCTGTCGCCGCATCAGGTGATGGCCCAGGCGGCGGCTGGCAGTGCCCGACTCCCTGCCTTGGCTTAGCATCTTCTGGCGCCGTGCCCGCCCCGGGCCGCCGCGCACCCACCCACAGAAGGAAACCCGACCGTGACCCAACCCTTGCTGGCCATCATCGGGGGCAGCGGCCTTTACGACCTGCCGGGCCTGACCGACACGCGCTGGGAGACCGTGGACACCCCTTGGGGCGCGCCGTCGGACCAGGTGTTTCGCGGCCGCCTGAACGGCGCTGAACTGGCCTTTTTGCCACGCCACGGGCGCGGCCATCGCATCCCGCCTTCAGAGGTGAACTACCGCGCCAACATCGCCGCACTCAAACAACTGGGCGCGACCGACGTGTTGTCGATCTCTGCCGTGGGCGGTCTGCGGGCCGACCTGCCGCCAGGCACCTTTGTCATCGTCGACCAGTTCATCGACCGCACCTTTGCCCGCGCCAAAAGCTTCTTCGGAACCGGCATGGTGGCGCATGTGTCCATGGCGCAACCGGTGTGCCCGCGCCTGGGCGACCACGTGCAGGCCGCGTTGGCGGGGCAGGGCGTGCCCCATGCACGTGGCGGCACCTACCTGGTGATGGAAGGCCCGCAATTCAGCACCCTGGCCGAAAGCCAGCTCTACCGCAGCTGGAACGCCAGCGTCATTGGCATGACCAACATGCCAGAAGCCAAGCTGGCCCGCGAAGCCGAGCTGTGTTACTGCTCGGTGAGCATGGTCACCGACTTCGACTGCTGGCACATGGGCCACGAAGCCGTGACGGTGGACGCCGTCATCCAGGTGCTGCTGGCCAACGCGCAGGCGGCCAAGACACTGGTGGCGGGCCTGGCCGGCACCATCATCACCGACGCCACGGCAGCTGCCTGCAGCTGTCGCCAGGCGCTTAGCTTTGCGCTCATCACCGCACCCGAGGCACGCGACCCGGCACTGGTGGCAAAGCTCCAGGGTGTGGCCGGGCGTGTGCTGAAGCCGGCACCATGATCGTCGCCGGCCAGGCCTTGCGACCACTGCGCGCCATGCCGGGGCGCGACGCGGTGCAGGTCATCGACCAGCGCCTGTTGCCGCACCGGCTGCAAATGGAACGGCTGGCCACACCCCAGGCCGTGTTCACCGCCATCCGCGACATGTGGGTGCGGGGCGCGCCGCTCATCGGTGCCACCGCCGCTTACGGCGTGGCCCTGCAGTGCAACACCGATGCGTCCGACGCTGCGCTGGCGGCCAGCACGGCGTGGTTGCGATCGTCGCGCCCAACGGCGGTGAACCTGATGTGGGCGCTGGACCGCATGGCCCGCGTGCTGGGCCCGCTGCAGCCGCAGCAACGCCGCGCGGTGGCCTGGGACGCGGCGGACGCCATCGCTGAAGAAGACGTACTTGTGAACGCTGCCATCGGCCAGCACGGCCTGGCGCTGCTGCAGGCCGCGGCCGCGCGCAAGCTTCAAAACAGTGCGGGCCCGGTGCAGGTGCTGACACATTGCAACGCCGGCTGGCTGGCCACCGTGGACTGGGGCACCGCCACTTCGCCCATTTACCAGGCGCACGCAGCGGGCCTGGCCGTGCATGTGTGGGTGGATGAAACGCGGCCGCGCAACCAGGGTGCGAGCCTGACGGCCTGGGAACTGGCCCAGGCCGGTGTGCCGCACACACTGGTGGCCGACAACGCGGGCGGCCACCTCATGCAACGCGGTCAGGTGGACCTGTGCATCGTGGGCTGCGACCGGGTCACCGCACGCGGCGACGTCTGCAACAAGATCGGCACCTACCTGAAGGCGCTGGCGGCGCACGACAACGGGGTGCCGTTTTACGTCGCCATGCCCACATCGACGCTGGACCTGGGCCTGAGCGACGGCCTGGCCGAAATCCCGATCGAAGAGCGTTCGGCACGTGAAGTCACCCACCTGCAGGGCCTGGCGGCCGATGGCGCGCTGGTGGAGGTGTGTCTTGCGCCCGAAGGTACGGCCGCTGCCAACCCGGCTTTCGACGTCACGCCGGCACGGCTGGTCAGCGGCCTGATCACCGAACACGGTGTGGTGCCTGCGCAGGAAGCGGCGCTGCGCCAGCTGATGAAGGGGCGCGCATGAACGACGATGAAACCACGGTCCGCGCCGGCATCGTGGCTGCCGTGCAGCGCCTGGACGCACTGGGCATGAACCGGGGCAGCACGGGCAATGCCAGTTGCCGCTGGGGCGATGGCATGCTGATCACGCCCACGGGCATGGGCGCCGATGATGTGCGCGAGCAAGACATGGTGTGGATGGGCTGGGATGGCACGCAGCGCGGCGACTGGGCGCCTTCGTCCGAGTGGCACTTCCACCAGGCCATCTACACCGCGCGGCCCGACCTGCACGCGGTACTGCACACCCATTCCACGCACGCCACGGCCTTGGCCTGCCTGCGGCGCGAGCTGCCGGCCTTCCACTACATGGTGGCGGTGGCCGGCGGCGACAACGTGCCTTGTGTGCCCTACCACCTGTTCGGCACCCAGGCCTTGTCAGAAGCGGTGGCCGCCGCCATGGCCGATCGTCATGCTTGCCTGATGGCCAACCACGGCATGGTGGCGGCCGGTGGCACCTTGGCGCAGGCCATGAAGGTGCTGGTGGAAATCGAAGCCTTGTGCCAGACCTACCTGCAAGCCTTGGCCGTGGGCGAACCGGCGCTGTTGTCGCAGGCGCAGATGCTCGAGGTCATCGAGCGTTTCACGCACTACGGCAAAGCCGCACGCGCCTGAGCAGTTGCTCGTGCGGAAACGAATCGCGCCCTCATGAGTGCCCTGACGTCAAAGGGCCGGCGCCGGGTCCTTTTTTTGCGGCCAGGTGGCCAGCAGCAGGCCGGCCAGCGCCAAGCCCAAGGCCAGCGCGTGCGGCAGGCCGAAACCTTCACCCAGCACCAGCGCGCCCATCAGCGCCGCGCCCACCGGCAGCAGCACCATGAAGACGCCGGCCTGTGACGACGGCACGTGGCGCAGGCCCTGCATCCACAGCCACACGCTGACCATGCTGGCTGCCAATGCATAGAAGACCAGCAAGCCCCAGGTGCCTGCCGCCACGGCACCGAAGTCGAAGCTCAGCGCCTGCCAGATGCCGAAGGGTGTGACCAGCGCCAGCCCCCACAGGTTGATGAGCGCACTGATGCGGCGTGGCGTCACCTGACCCGTCAGCTGCTTGCCGATCACGACGTAACAAGCTTCGCAGACCACGGCGCCCAGCAGCAGCGCATAACCCCAGAGCGAATCGGCATCGCCAGCCGCCGCCTGTGGCGAAGCGCGGGCGTAAGCCAACAGGGCGATGCCGGCCACCGCGCAGGCGATGGCCACTGCCACCCGGGGCCGGATGTGTTCCCCCAGTGCCAACCGCGACAGGATCGCGATGGCCGCCGGAATCGCCGCCATCGTGACACCCGCAGCCATCGCCGACGTCAGCGCCACGCCGTACAACATAAATATGCTGAACAGGAAGTTGCCCAGGAAGCTCTCCCAGAACAGCAGGCGGCGGTCGCGCGGCGACAGCGGCGCTTCGTCTGGCCCGCGCCGCACCCAGTGCAGCATGGCCACTGCCGCGATGCCAAAACGCAGCCACGCCAGCAGCAGCACCGGAAACACAGCCACCAGCAGCTTGGACAAGCCGACGTAGCTGCCCACGAGCAGCGTGCTGGCGGCCAGGCTGGCGTAAGCCCAGACGGGCACGGCGCTCAAGGGCGCGCCAGGCCCACGTCTGGCAGAGCAGGGCGGTGTTTCAACGCGTTTGCCATGGCCTGCTCGACGAATGTCCGGTCGGCATCCGGCAAAGCCAGTCTCGGCGGCCGGGTGCGCCAGCTGCCATGTCCCACCAGGTGTTCACACAGCGATGCACTGCACCAGGTCAGGCCTGGCGTCCAGGTGCAGGAGTGGCATGAACCACTCGCAGAGCGGCACCACCTTGGCCATGCCGTCCACCTTCTGCCGCGCCGCTTCTTTGGTGGTTTCGATGGCAAACACGCTGGTGAATTCGGCCGCGCCGCAGATGACGGGTACACACCCTGCGGCCACCGACACGGCTGTCTCCATGATCGGGCTCTTTTCCGCGCGGGTGAGCGAAGTGTTCTCGCCCGCCGTGCCGCAGATCACCAGGCCCGAGACACCGTCGCGGACGAGTGCGCCGATGACCGCCGCCGTGGCGTCGATTTCCAACGAAAAGTCGTCGCGGAACTGCGTGGTGAGGGCGGGAAAAACGCCTTGCCAGGCGACGGCCGGTGTTGTCATGGGGTTGCGGTGGGCGGTATGGATGGGCATGTGAGGGCGGCTCGCTGCATCGTACAGTTTGCTTCGTCTCGACTGAGCTGCTTGCCATGCCCGACACAACCACCGCACGGCCCGCCCGATTGATCGATTCGCACACGGGTGGCGAGCCCACACGGCTGCTCATCAGCGGCGGCCCGGACCTGGGCAGCGGCAGCATGGCCGACCGCCTGCAGCACTTTCGCCAGCACCACGACGCCTGGCGCCGCGCGCTGGTGAACGAGCCACGTGGCAGCGACGTGCTGGTCGGCGCGCTGCTTTGCGAAGCGCAGGACCCGTCACATGCCTGCGGCGTGATCTTCTTCAACAACGTGGGCTTCCTGGGCATGTGTGGCCACGGCACCATCGGCCTGGTGGCCACGCTGGCGCACCTGGGGCGGCTGACCCGCGGCACCCACACCATCGAAACGCCGGTGGGCCCGGTGCAGGCCACGCTGCATGCCGATGGCAGCGTGACTGTGGCCAACGTCGCTGCCTACCGACACCTGCGGCACGTGGCGGTGGACTTGCCCGGTGTCGGCCGCCTGCATGGCGACGTGGCCTGGGGCGGCAACTGGTTTTTCCTGTGCCACGACCATGGCTTGCCGCTGCTACCCGCGCACATTGCCGAACTCACAGCACGTGCCGAATCGCTGCGGCAGGCCCTGGTCGCGCAGGGCATCACGGGTGCAGGTGGTGCAGAGATCGACCACGTCGAACTGCTGGGCCCGGCGCAGGACACCCGCCGCGACCCCGCCTTCAGCGGCCGCAGCTTTGTGCTGTGCCCAGGCGGCGCCTACGACCGATCACCCTGCGGCACCGGCACCAGCGCCAAGCTGGCTTGCCTGGCTGCAGACGGGGTGCTGGCACCGGGCGAGTTGTGGCACCAGGAAAGTGTCATCGGCAGCGTGTTTGCGGCGCACTACCAGGCCGCTGCAGCGTGTGCCCCGGGTATCCAGCCTTTCATCCATGGCCGCGCCTACGTGACGCTGGACGCCACCGTGGTCTTCGACCCCGAAGATCCCTACGCCTGGGGACTTTGATGCGCGATGCTGCCGACTGCGTGGTCGTCGGCGCTGGCATCGTGGGTTGCTGCACCACGTTTCGCCTGCAGCAAGCCGGCCAGCGCTCAGCGCTGAACGATTGTTGGCGGTTGTGAGTTCACGAGCAATGGCTGACGGGCCCTTGTCCTACAGCAACCCGGGCGAGCGCAGCACCGTCTGCGGTGGTGCCGTCCGGCAGACGCAGGACCAGCGGAATCCGACACTGGTGACTCAATTCATCCGACGAGGAGTCCCACGTGCTGCCCTCAAGCCGACTGTCCAAGCGTGATCCAGCCGTTAGCCCGATTAGCCCGATTAGCCCGCTGGGCGTGTCCTTGTTCCTGGTAGCGGCGCTGGCTGCGGCGCCCAGCTGGGCGCTGACCCGCAGTGAACAAGCCGAGATCCATGCCCGCTACAAACAAGAGCGTGCGGCCTGCATGGTCAAGCAAGACACGGCAGACCGCAGCGCCTGCCTGCAAGATGCTGTCGTGGGTCAAGCTGCAGCCTTGCGCGACAGGCCCAAGGATCTGGACCCGAACTATGCCGCCAACCAGCTGAAGCGTTGCCAGGCCTTGCCAGTGAACCTGCGCAAGGACTGCCTGTCCCGCATGCGCGGTCACGGCACTGTCAGCGGCAGCGTGGACTCGGGCGGCATATACCGCGAACTGGTGACCATTACCCCGGGTGCAGCGGTGCCGGCCGCCTCCCCGGTTCCGTCGGTCAGCGACACGGCACCGTCGAAGAACTGAGTTGGCGCGTCAAAAGGCCGTTGCGTAGCGGTCCAGTTCCCAGCCGCTGACATGGCGGCAGTAGGCCCTGAACTCACCGCGCTTCAGGCGCACAAACTCGACGCTCAGCGTGTCCCCCAACGCGGCGGTGATGACCGGGTCGGCTTGCAGCGCGTCCAGGGCTTCCTGCAGCGATTGCGGCAGCAGCGGGATGCCTTGTGAACGTATCCGGTCCAGCGGCCAGATGAACAGGTCGTCGGTGCAGGCGGGACCCGGGTCCAGGCTGCGGTCAATGCCGTCCAGTCCAGCGGCAATGAGTGCTGCCGTAGCCAGATAGGGGTTGGCGCTGGCGTCGGGCACGCGCCACTCGAACCGGCCCGGCAGCGTGCGCAACATCGCCGTGCGGTTGTTGGGTCCGTGCGCCACGTAGGCCGGTGCCCAGGTGGTGCCGCTGAGCGATTCACCCACCATCAGGCGCTTGTACGAGTTGACCGTTGGCGCGGCCAAGGCGCACAGCGCACCGGCATGGGTCAGGACTCCGGCGATGAACCGGCGGCCCACTTCGGACAGCCCTGTCGAGACGTCGAGCTCCGATGACCCAGGATCGAACAGGCAGCGCTCGCCCTGCCACAGCGAAACATGGAAATGCATGCCGCTGCCCGGCTGATTGGCAAAGGGCTTGGGCATCATCGAAAAAGCGTGGCCGCGTGCCTCGGCCAGCGCCTGGGCGGCCATTTTGAACAGCATCAGGCGGTCGGCGCTGAGCAGCGCCTCTCCATAGGCGAAGTTCACTTCGTACTGGCCGTGTGCGTCTTCGTGGTCGATCTGCAGAACGTCCATGCCACAAGCGGACAGGGCATGGTGCAGTTCATGCAAAAAACCGAACTGGCGCGGCAGCGACTTCAGGTCGTAGGACGGTTTGTCGAGCCGGTCTTCATCGTCGGCCGGCTGCCACTGGCCGCTGACGCTGCGCTTGAGCAAAAAGAACTCGGGTTCGATGCCCGTGCGAAGCGTCCAGCCCCGTTCAGCCAGACGCGCCAGCGCACGCCGCAGCACCTGGCGTGGGCAGGCGTCAAAAGGCTGACCTTCGACAAAACCGTCACCTACGATGCGGGCCACGCCGGGCATCCAGGGCAGCGGCTGCGCCGTGCTGGTGTCGCCCCGCGCAAAGTACTCAGCACGTGGCCCGGTGCGAGGCAGGGCGGTGCCCCAGATCGACGGTCCGGCAAAACCAGCACCCAGGCTCAACACATCGTGCAGGTGCGCCAGGGGCACGAATTTGCCTTTGGCGCAGCCGTGCACGTCGGTGAACTGCACCAGCAGCGTGTGCACGCCGGCTGCGTGCAGGCTTTGCTGCAGGTCGGTCATGGCGTGGCCTCTCAGACCCTCAGACCGGGGCCGCGTCGATGCGTATCCAGGTCGTCTTCAACTCGGTGTACTTGTCGAATGCGTGCAAGCTCTTGTCGCGGCCATTGCCACTTTGTTTGTAGCCGCCAAAGGGCACGGTGATGTCGTCTTCGTCGTACTGGTTGACGTGCACGGTGCCGGCGCGCAGCGCCCGCGCCACGCGGTGGGCCCGGTTGATGTTGTCGCTCCACACACTGGCCTGCAGGCCGTAGCTGCTGTTGTTGGCCAGTTGCACGGCTTCGGCTTCGGTCTTGAAGCGGATGATGCCCATCACCGGGCCGAAGATCTCTTCGCGGGCGATCTTCATGCCGTTGGCCACGGCATCAAACACGGTGGGCTGCACGTAGTAGCCGCCGCTGTCCGTCATCACACGCTGGCCGCCGGTGACCAGTCGCGCGCCTTCCGTCTGGCCGGCTTCGATGTAGGCCATCACGGTCTTGAGCTGCGTGTCGTCGACCAGCGCGCCCATCTCGGTGCTCATCAGCAGCGGGTCGGCTGGCTGGTGGTGCACGGCCTGCGCAGCGACGAGGGCGACAAACTCGTCGGCGATGCTGTCGTGCACCAGCACGCGGCTGGGTGCGTTGCAGCTTTCGCCCTGGTTGAAGAACATGCTGCCGGCCACGGTCTGGGCGGCACGTTTCACATCGGAGAAGTCGTCGAAAACCACGAAGGCACTCTTGCCGCCCAGTTCGTTGTAGACCCGTTTGAGGTTGCTGCGGCCGGCGTAGTCCAGCATGCGGCGGCCCGTGCGCGTGCTGCCGGTGAAGGCGATGGCGTCCACGTCCATGTGCAACGCCAGCGCTTCACCTGCTTCTGCGCCGTAACCCGGCACCACGTTGAACACCCCCGGCGGGATGCCCGCTTCCACCGCCAGATCAGCCAGGCGCAGTGCCGTGAGCGGGCTTTTTTCGCTGGGTTTGAGCACCACCGAATTGCCCGCCGCCAGCGCCGGCCCCAGCTTCCAGGCGGCCATGATCATGGGGTAGTTCCAGGGCACGATGGCACCGATGACTCCCATGGGTTCGCGCGTGATCAGCGCCAGTGCGTTGGCGCCCGTGGGTGCAATTTCGTCGTAGATCTTGTCCACCGCCTCGGCATACCAGGCGATGCAGCGCGCGGTGCTGGGCACGTCGACGGCCAGCGAATACTGGATGGGCTTGCCCATGTCCAGGGTTTCCAGCAGCGCCAGTTCTTCGCGTGCAGCCAGTATCTTGTCGGCGAAGCGCATCAAGAGCCGCTTGCGCACGGTAGGCGGTTTGCCTGCCCAACGGCCGTCGTTGAAAGCGGCGCGTGCACTGGCCACGGCAGCATCCACATCGGCCTGCCCACCACGCGCCACGTCGCCCAGTGCGCGGCCGTTGATGGGGCTCAGGCAGCTGAAAGTCCGGCCGCTGGCGCTTGGCTTTCGTTGGCCGTCGATGACACAACGGCCATCGATGTGCAGCGCGGCTGCACGCTCGGTCCAGTCGATGGTGGATGCAGTCATGCGGAAGATCTCCTCAAACAGCAAGGCGGGCCACAAAGCCCGCCCGCTTTGTCAGTGGCCTGTGTGATGCTCAGAAGCTGACCACCATCGATGCGCCTAACAGGTTGTTGGTCTTGCTGAAGCGCGTGAAGTCGGGGTTGGCAAACACCGGCTGGTTGGCGCCGTCCAAACGGTACTCCACCTTGAAGGTGGCGTTTTCGTCCACGCGGTAGCTCATGCCCAGGCTCAGCGCGTAGCGGTTGGCGCCCACGGCGTCGCCCTTGGCAAAGCTGCCGTCGGCCAGCAAGCCGCGACCGATGCCGTTCAGGCCATCGTCGAAGCTGTAGCCCAGCAGGCCGCCGCCGTTTTTCTTGTTGTTGATGTAGTCGGCGCGCAAGACGGCTTCCAGGCGTGGCGTGATCGCGTAGCCCATGGTGGCCGACACGCCCCACCAGCGCGCGTCGCGCAACTGGCCGTCGCTGTTGAAGATGGCGGCGCGCTTTTGCTGGCCGTAGCTGACCTGGCCGAACAGGCTCCAGTCGCCGCGGATGTAGTAGGCGTCGAACTCCAGCAGGTGGGCCATGGTGTTCTTGCCCGCAGACGCAAATGGCGTGTCGTCGAAGATCGGGTCGCCCGCACTGTCCACCAAGCCGGTGTCCACCAAGTAGCTGCCGTCGGCGGCGTAGTTGGGTATCTTGCCGTGCAGGCCGGTGAAACCGAAGCCGTCGAATTCACCCTTGCTGTAGTCCACGCGGTAGATGAAGACCGGCGCCGCGTTGTCGGGCGTGCCACGCGCGGTGTTGAAGTTGGCCACGCCCACGCGTGACCACCACTTGCCGCGCGTGATGTCGAGCACCGCGCCGGTGTAGGCCGTGGGCGCCATGAAGTCGAACAGCAGGTTGTGCGTGATCAGCTTGTTGCCGGCGGGCAGCGTGATCTCGTAACCCGTCCAGTCGGGGATCTGGCCCAGCCACAAACGCGTCTGCAGGTCGGACAAGGGAATCGACACCGAGGCTTCGTGCACGATGGAGTTGCCGTTGATCAACGCACCAGTGCCACGTTCTGGTGCCAGCGTCAGCCGCCACTTGGTGCCGCTGTCGGTTTCCTTTTCGAAGTCGATCACTGCCATGCCGAAGTAGGAGTTGTCGTAGGTGTAGCGCGCGTCACCGTTGTTCAGCAGCACGAAGCCAGCGTCCTTCTGGCGCTGGTTGACGATGAACGTGGGGTCGATCTGGCCGCTGATTTTCAGACCCTTGAAGCCCTGGTCGGAAAAGTTGTCCTGCAGCGCTTCGGCCTTGATGGCGATGCGGTTGAGTTCACGCGCCTGTTCGGGTGTCATGCCCCACTGGCCAGGCGCAGGGGCAGCAGGCGACGCGGCCGCGGCCGGCTGGGCCATGAGCTTTTGTTCCAGCTGGTTCACACGCTCGCGCAGTGCACGCAACTCTTTCAGCAACTCTTCGTTGCTTTGGGCGGCCACAGGAAACGCCGTGAGCAATGCAAGGGCAACAGCGGTAGGTGCGAACAGGTTCATCGGTTTTCTCCTTCGATGGGATGCCACTCGTGCGTGGGTGCTTGTTGGAGGCTTCGGGATTCAGTGGCGCGTCGCGTCGGCCATCTCGCGCTGGCGCTTGCGTTCGGTGCGGGCAATGCCGTAGCTGGCCAGCACCACGCCGATGGCCACGACGACGATGATCAAGGTGGCAACGGCATTGACGCTGGGATTCAGGCCCAGGCGCGCGCGCGAGAAAATCACCAGCGGCATCGTCGTCGAGCCCGGACCCGACAGAAACGCCGACAACACCACATCGTCCAGGCTGATCGTGAAGGTCAGCAGCCAGGCCGACAGCAGGCTTTGTGCGATGAGCGGCAGCGTCACCAGCCAGAACACCTGGTGCGGCTTCGCGCCCAGGTCCATGGCCGCTTCTTCCAGCTGCGGGTTCATGTCCTGCAGGCGCGACTGGATGATGACCGCTGCATAGGCCATGCCCAGCAGCAGGTGGCCCAGCCAGATGGTGAAGAGGCCACGCTCCGGAAAGCCCAGCGCACGCTGCACGCTGACCAGCATCAGCAGCAGCGACAGGCCCACCACCACCTCGGGCATCACCAGCGGTGCGTTGACCATGCCCGAGAACACCGTGCGGCCGAAAAAACGTTTGTACTTGACCAGTGCAAAGGCCGCAAAGGTGCCCAGCACCACCGAGCCGCAGGCGGTCATGAAGGCAATCTTCAAACTGAGCCACAGGCCGGCCAGCATCTCCTGGTCCTTGGCCAAGGCGGCGTACCACTTGAGCGTGAAGCCGCGCCACTGGTTGGGAATGGGCGAGTCGTTGAAAGAATAGATCACCAGCGCCACGATGGGCACGTACAAGAAAAAGTAGCCCAGGCCCAGCCAGCTGCGGCCGAACCACTTGTTGAAGCTGACCGATGTGCCGCGCATCACCTGGCGCGCTCCTGCGCTTCGGCCTGGTATTTGTTGAAGATGGCCAGCGGCACGATGATCAAGAGCACCATCACCACGGCCACGCTGCTGGCCATGGGCCAGTCGTTGTTGCTGAAGAATTCGTCCCACAGCACGCGGCCGATCATCAGCGTCTCGGGCCCGCCCAGCAATTCGGGAATGACAAACTCGCCCACGCAGGGGATGAACACCAGCATGCTTCCGGCAATGATGCCGGCCTTGGACAGTGGCACGGTGATCTTCCAGAACGCAGTCCAGGGTGTGGCGCCCAGGTCGGCTGCGGCTTCCAGCAGGCGCAGGTCCATCTTGGCCAGGTTGCCGAACAGCGGCAGGATCATGAAAGGCAGGTAGCTGTAGGTCATGCCCAGCACCAGCGAAAACGGCGTGTGCATCAGCTTGCCGGGCGTGGAGATCAGGCCCAGGCTGTGGAGCAGCTGGTCCAGCCCCAGGGCGATGAGCGTGTCGGCCACCCAGCCGCCTTCGGTGAGCAGGCCGCGCCAGGCGTAGACCCGCAGCAGAAAACTGGTCCAGAAAGGCAGCATCACCAGCATCAGCAGCGCCGGCTGCTGCGTGGGTTTGGCGCGCGCCATGAAATACGCAAAGGGGTAGCCGATCAGCAGGCACAGCACCGTGGTGGCCGCGGCGTACTTGACGCTGGCCAGGTAGGTCTTGAAGTACAGCGCGTCTTCAGTGATGAAGATGTAGTTGTTAAAGCGCAGCGCCAGCGACAGCACACCATCGGTGTAGGTGAGCACGTCCTTGAAGACGACGTTGTCCATCTCGGACACGCTGATCTTGCCGACGATGAAAAACGGGAACAGAAAAAACAGCAGCAGAAACACCAGCGGCACTGCAATCACGAAAGCGCGACCGGTGAACAGGGGCTTGAGGGCGTTCATGCCGCGGCCCCGACGCTGTGGACGCAGAGGTTCGTGCGGCGCTTCATGCAGCGGTTCACCTGGCGCCTACTGCGTGAGCACGACATGCGCCGACTCGGACCAATGCGCCCAGACGCTGTCGCCCCAGGTGATGTCTTCGTCGCGGTGCCGCTGCGTGTTGGCCATGCTGACCTTGAGCCTGGCGCCGCTGGCCAGCTGCAGGTGAAACACCGTGAAGCTGCCGAAGTAGGACATTTCCTTCACCGTGCCCTGCACCTGGTTGAAGCCACCCCTTTCGCCAGCCGGTTTGTCCTTGCCGAGCGTGATCTTCTCGGGCCGCAGCGCCACCGTGACGGCCATGCCTTCGGTGCCGGTGATGCCATGGCCCACATAGTGCCTGCAATCGGCACAGCCGATGAGGCAGTGGTCGGCCTGGTCGCTGTCCAGCGTGCCCTCCATCAGGTTGACGTTGCCGATGAAGTCGGCCACGAAGCGGGTGGCCGGAGTTTCATAGATGTCACCCGGCGCGCCCACTTGCAGGAAGCGGCCTTCGCTCATGATGGCAATGCGGCTGGCCATGGTCATGGCCTCTTCCTGGTCGTGCGTGACCATGACGCAGGTCACGCCCACCTGTTCGATGATGTTGACCAGTTCGATCTGCGTTTCTTCGCGCAGCTTCTTGTCCAGCGCGCCCAGGGGTTCGTCCAGCAGCAACATCTGCGGCTGCTTGGCCAGGCTGCGCGCCAGGGCTACCCGCTGCTGCTGGCCGCCTGACAACTGGTGCGGCTTGCGCTGCGCAAACTTGCCCAGTTGCACCAGCTTGAGCATGGCCTCGACTTGTTCAGCCACCTGGGCCTTGGGCAGGCTTTCGCGCTGCAGGCCGAAAGCGATGTTCTGCCACACCGTGAGGTGCGGAAAGAGCGCGTAGCTCTGGAACATCATGTTCATGGGCCGCTGGAAAGGTGGCAGGGTCGCCAGGTCTTGCCCGTTCAGGATGATGCGGCCCGAGGTGGGTGTATCAAAGCCCGCCAACATGCGCAGCAGCGTGCTCTTGCCGCAGCCCGATGAGCCCAGCAAGGCAAAGATTTCGCCTTTGGCGATGTCCAGGCTGACGTTGTTGACGGCCTTGAAACCGCCGAAATCCTTGACGACGTCCTGAATCTGAAGGAACGCCGGTTGCGCCGCAGCGCCGGAAGTCTGGGCCATGGGGCGGGGCAAGTCCGTGCGGTTCAAAGGCCGGTCTTGAAGGACGTGTAGGTGCGTGTCATCAAGCGCCGCAGGTCGTTGTTCAGCGAATCCGGCGGCACCATCTTGGCCAGGTCGGCATTGGACAGGAACACCGTCGGGTTGTTGGCCACTTCGGGCTTGACGAACTTCTTGCTCTCGACATTGGGGTTGGCGTAAAGCACCTTGTTGGTCAGGCTCGCATGCACCTCGGGGCGCATGATGTAGTTGATGAACTTGTGGGCGTTGCCCGGACGTGCAGCGTCGGTTGGGATGACCATGACATCGAAGAACAGCAGGCCGCCGGTCTTGGGTATCAACGTCTGGATGTTCTGGCCGGTCTTGCCGGCAAGGGCACGCTGGGCTGCCTGGCCGATGTCGCCGCTCCAGCCCAAGGCCACGCAGATGCTGCCGCCTGCCATGTCGTTGATGTAGCCCGAACTGCTGAACAGCGTGACGAAAGGTCGCACGCTTTTCAGCAGCGCTGCGGCCTGGGCGTAGTCACCGGGGCTCTTGCTGAACGAGGGCTTGCCCAGGTAGTGCAGGGCGGCTGGCACCACTTCGGTGGCGCTGTCCAGAAAGCTCACCCCGCAGCTCTTGAGCTTGCTGATGTACTCGGGCTTGAAGACCAGGTCCCACACGTTGTCGGGCATGGGTGTGCTGCCCAGCGCCGCCTTGACCTTGTCCACGTTGATGCCCACCGTGGTGTAGCCCCACAGCCAGTTGACCATGTGCTCGTTGCCCGGGTCCATGCGCGCCAGTTGCGCCAGCACCGCGGCGTCCATGTGCTTCAGATTGGGCAGCTGGCTCTTGTCCAGCTTGCGCAGCAGGCCACCGTCGATCTGCAGCTTGGCCCAGTTGGAACTGGGAATCACGATGTCGTAACCCGTCTTGCCCGCCACCAGCTTGGCGTGCACGATCTCGTTGTTGTCGAAGTTGTCGTAGCGGACGCGAATGCCGGTTTCTTTTTCGAAGTTGCGGATCGTGTCTTCTGCGATGTAGTCCGACCAGTTGTAGATGTTCAGGACCTTTTCTTCCTCTTGCGCCACCGCAAAGGGGGCCGCCAGGGCACAGACCAGGGCAAAGACCAGGGACTTCGGGTTCATTCGGGCATCCTCTGCAAAAAACAGGTCAACGGAGCAGTCTAGGCATTCGACGTTAGGCAGGCATCAGGGGAAGCGATCAGGCGAGGGCCTGGCCTTCAAGTCAGCCAGCCTTGGCGCTGGGCGTCAGCCAGGGTCAGGTCCAGACAACGGCGGATGAGGGCCAGCATCTCGTCGATCTGCGCACGTGTGATGACCAGTGGCGGCGCGATGATCATGCGGTCGCCCACGGCGCGCATGATCAACCCGTTGCCGAAGCAGTGGCCTCGGCAGACCATGCCGATTTCCACCTCGTCGGCAAAGGCCGTGCCTTTGGCTTTGTCCTTCACGAGCAGCAGTGCCCCCATCAGGCCGCAGGTTTCGACGTCACCCACCAGCGGGTGGTCGGCCAGCGAAGCAAAACCCTTTGCAAGATACGGGCCCACGTCTTCTCGCACGTGTTCGACCAGTTTCAGTTCCTGGATCAGACCGATGTTGGCCAGCGCCACGGCGCAAGCCACCGGGTGGCCGCTGTAGGTGTAGCCATGGTTGAACTCGCCGCCCTGGTCGATCAGCACACGCGCCACGCGCTCGCCCACCATCACGCCGCCCAGGGGCACGTAGCCGCTGGTCACGCCCTTGGCAAAGGTCATGAGGTCGGGCTTGAAGCCCATCGTCTCGCAGCCGAACCATTGGCCCGTGCGGCCGAAACCCGTGATGACCTCGTCGCTGACCAGCAGCACGCCGTGGCGGTCGCAGATGCGCTGCACCTCGGGCCAATAGGTGCTGGGCGGGACGATCACGCCGCCGGCACCCTGGATGGGTTCGCCGATGAAAGCCGCCACCTTGTGCGCGCCGATGGCCAGGATGCGGTCTTCCAGCCACTGCGCGGCTTGCAGGCCGAAGGCTTCGCGCGTCAGGCCCTGGGGGCGGCCGTGCGTCCACCAGTAGGGCTGCTCGATGTGCGAGATGCCGGGTATGGGCAGCCCGCCCTGCGCATGCATGCCGCTCATGCCACCCAGCGACGCGCCTGCCATGGTGCTGCCGTGGTAGGCGTTGTTGCGGCTGATGATCACCTGCCGCTCGGGCTGGCCCAGCAGGTCCCAGTAGCGACGCACCATGCGCACCACGGTGTCGTTGCCTTCGCTGCCGCTGCCGCTGAAGAACACGTGTTTGAACTGCGGCGGTGTCACCTGGGCCAGCCGTTCGGCCAGTTCGATGGCGGGCACCGTGGCGGTCTGGAAGAAGGCGTTGTAGAAGGGCAGTTCCTTCATCTGCCTGGCTGCAGCATCCACCAGCGCCTGCTGGCCATAGCCCACGTTGACGCACCACAGGCCGCTCATGGCGTCCAGGATCTTGTGGCCGTCGCTGTCCCACAGGTAGATGTTGTCGGCGCGCTGGATGATGCGCGAGCCCTTGCGCGCCAGGCCCGCAAAGTCGGTGAAGGGGTGCAGAAAGTGCGCCGAGTCGGCGGCTTGCAAGTCGGAAGTGGTGCGTGCGTTCATCGTGTTGGCCTAGACGTGCAGAAGCAGGTGTTCGCGTTCCCAGGGTGAGATCACCTTCATGAACTCGGCGTATTCGATTTCCTTGACCTCTGTGTAGACGGTGATAAACGGCTTGCCCAACACGCTGGCCAGGTCGGCTTCATCGCGCAGCAGCGTCAGCGCCTCACCCAGGCTGCGCGGCAGTTGGAAGTCGCCCAGGTAGGCGTCGCCCTTGCATTCGGGGCTGGGCTCGATCTTGTTCATCATGCCCAGGTAGCCGCAGGCCATGGTGGCGGCCAGCGCCACATAGGGGTTGGCGTCGGCACCGATGACGCGGTTTTCAACGCGACGCGCCGAAGCACTGGCCACCGGGCTGCGGATGCCCACGGTGCGGTTGTCGGTACCCCACTGGATGTTGATGGGAGCGGCGTTGCTGCGCACCAGGCGACGGTAGCTGTTGACGTAGGGCGCAAACAGCGCCATGGCGGCGGGGATGTACTTCTGCAGGCCGCCGATGTACCAGTAAAACTCCTTGCTGGCCGTGAAGTCGGGGTTGCTGAAGATGTTCTGGCCGGTGGCCTTGCTCAGGATGCTCTGGTGGACGTGCATCGCGCTGCCCGGCTCACCAGCAATGGGCTTGGCCATGAAGGTGGCGTACATGTCGTGGCGCAGTGCAGCTTCGCGCAAGGTGCGTTTGAACATGAACACTTCGTCGGCCAGGCCCAGCGGGTGGGCGTGGAAGAAGTTGATCTCCATCTGACCGGCGCCGACTTCATGGATCAACGTATCGACGTTGAGCTCCATGCGTTCGCAATAGGCGTAGACGTCTTCGAACAACGGGTCGAATTCGTTCACCG
This sequence comes from Burkholderiales bacterium, assembly GCA_038204775.1. Lineage (GTDB taxonomy): Bacteria > Pseudomonadota > Gammaproteobacteria > Burkholderiales > Burkholderiaceae_C > Rubrivivax. The sequence goes on from JBBRCN010000035.1 coordinate 32,066, forward strand.
CGTCGATGCTGTAGGCCTGGCGTGAAGTTTCTGCGCGGCCGCTGCGGCCCACGGGCGGCTTCAGCGGCACGTCGGGGTCGGTGTTGCGCGCCACCAGGTAGAACTCCAGCTCGGGCGCCACCACGGGGTTCCAGCCCTGCGCGTCGAACAGATCGCACACATGGCGCAGCACGCTGCGCGGTGCAAAAGGCACCAGCGTGCCGTCGCGGTCGTAACAGTCGTGGATGACTTGCGCTGTGGGGTCGGTGGCCCACGGCACGATGCGCACGGTGGTGGGGTCGGGCCGCAAGTGCATGTCGCGGTCGGTGGGCGTGATGACGTCGTAGTAGGGGCCCTCTTCAGGGAACTCGCCCGTCACACCCATGGCCACCACGGCCTCGGGCAGGCGCATGCCGCGGTCTTCGGTGAACTTCTGGCGCGGCAGGATCTTGCCGCGGGCCACGCCGGTGAGGTCGGGCACCAGGCACTCGATCTCGGTGACGCGGTTGGTGTCGAGCCACTGCTCGAGGTCGCTGAACGTGAAATTGTTTCTGGCCATCATGGGGCACCTGTGGGCTTCTTGGAGCGGCTGCGCAAGTGGCAGGCGGCAGGGTTCGGACTGTCGAATTCAAGGACGGGCAGGCACCCGGGGCAGAGGGCCCCGCACACGGTCGCGGAAGCTGCTTGCGGCCTGGCCGAAGGCCGCCAGGATCTGCATCGATACCGGGTTGCCGGCGGCCTGCCATTCCGGGTGCCATTGCAGGCACAGGTTGAAGCCGGGCGCGGCGGGCTGGGTGAAGGCTTCGATGACCCCATCAGGCGCCACGGCCTCGATACGCAAACCCTTGGCGAGCAGCTTCACACCCTGGCCATGCACCGAGTTCACCTCAAAACTGGCGCGGCCCACGATGCTGTCCAGCAGGCCACCGGCCACCACGTCCACACGGTGCGCCAGGCCGTAGCGCACGGCGGCCGGCTGGGCGTCGGGCGCACGGTGGTCCAGGTGGCCGGGCACGCCGTGCACCGCCTGGTGCAAGGTACCGCCCAGCGCAACGTTGGTCTCTTGTGTGCCGCGGCAGATGGCCAGCAGCGGCACACCGCGGGCCAGTGCCCTGCGGATGAGCGGCAGCGTCCAGGCGTCGCGATCGGGGTCCAGCGGCAGGGTGGCGTCGTGCAACGCTTCGCCAAAGTGCGAGGGGTGCACGTTGGATGGCGAGCCGGTGAGCAACACGCCATGGGCCAGGTCGAGCAGCGCGTCCAGTTCGCCTTCGGCAAAGGGCGGTGCGATCAAGGGCAAGGCGCCGGCCAGTCGCACGGCGTCCACGTACTTGCGGCCGGCAATGTGAAACGGGTGTTCGCCCAGCAGTTGGTTGCAGCTGGTGACGAGCACAAGCGGTGGGGTGTTCAGGTTCATGGGCTCATCCGAGCATATCGCGCAGCCGGTACCAGGCCATGCCCAGCACCAGCGCGGGGGTGCGCAGCAGCGTGCCGCCGGGAAAGTTGCGGTGGCGCAGGCGCGCGAACACGTCGAAGCGACTGGCGTCGCCGGCCATGGCCTCAGCCACCAGGCGGCCGGCCAGGCCAGTGAGCGCCAGGCCGTGACCCGAAAAACCTTGCAGGTAGTACACGTTCTGCGGTGCGCCCGCGCTGGCCGGGGGCAGACGGCCGAAGTCAGGTGCACGGTTCATCGAGATGTCGACAAAGCCGCCCCAGGCAAATTCCACTTTTGTCTCGGCCAGTTGCGGGAAGGTCTGCACCATGCGCTGGCGCATGCTCTCGGACAAATCAGCCGGCGTGGCGGTGCTGTAGCTGACGCGGCCACCGTAAAGCATGCGGTGGTCGACGGTGGTGCGGAAGTAGTCGAGCACAAAGTTGGTGTCGCAGGCTGCTGATCGGCTGGGGATCAGCGAGTCGGCCAGCGCCTTGTCCAGTTTCTGGCTGCACGCAATGTACGTGCCCACGGGCATGACACGGGGCGCCAGGCTGGGCGCCAGCAGCGGGCTTTGCGCGTGCAGGTAGATGTTGCCCGCCAGCAGCACCTGTTGCGCTTGCACCGCACCGGCTGCGGTGCGCAGCGCGGGCCGCGGCCCTTCAAGCAGTGCCTGCACCTGGGTGTGTTCGTGGATGCGCACACCCGCGGCCGCCGCCGCGCGCGCCAGGCCCTGGGTGTACTTCAGTGGGTGCAGGTGACCCGAGCGCGGGTCGTGAATGCCGCTGTGGAAACTGGGGCTGGCGATCCATTGGCCGATCTCGGCCGGGCCGATGTGCTGCAAGGCATAGCCGTAGACCGACGCCATGCGCGCCGCCCAGTCGGCCAGAGCGCGGCCTTTGCTGGCGCTGGTGGCCAGGCCCAGGTAGCCATCCTGCCAGTCGCACGAGATGTGGTGCTGGGACATGCGCTGGCGCAGCAGGTCCAGCGCTTCGATCGACATGGCCCACACCCGTCGCGCTTCATCCAGTCCCAGTTGCGCTTCAATCACTTCCTGTTCACAAGCCAGACCGTGAATGGCCTGGCCGCCGTTGCGGCCACTGGCGCCGAAGCCCACTTCGTGCGCTTCCAGCAGCACCACGTCCAGGCCCTTGCTGCGAAGGTCCAGCGCCGCGCTCAGACCGGCCAATCCCCCACCCACGATGGCCACGTCACACTGCGTGCCTTCCGCCAGCGCCGCGTAGCCCGTGCTGGCACCGGCAGTGGCGGCGTAATAGGAATTCCGGGTCAGGGCCAGGTCGGTGTCAAGCAAGGGCATGGGCCAGTTCTGCGCCAGGCAGCTTTCTCGAACAGTTTTCCGAAGGGGCTGTCGATCAGGCGGCGCGCCGGATGGCGCCGCGCAGGGTGTCGATGATCTGGTCGATGTGGCTGCGTTCGATGATCAGCGGCGGGCTCAGCGCGATGGTGTCGCCCGTGGTGCGGATGAGCAGGCCCTTGTCGTAGCAGTCCAGAAAGATGTTGAAGCCGCGTTTGGTGGGCTCGCCGGCCAGCGGTGACAGCTCGACGCCGCCCACCAGGCCGATATTGCGCACGTCGATCACATTTGGCTCGCCTTGCAGCGAATGCACACCTTGCGCAAAGTAGTCCTGCATCTCGCCTGCGCGAGTCAGCAGGCCATCTTCAGCATAGGTGTCCAGTGTGCCCAGGCCGGCCGCGCAGGCCAGCGGGTGGCCCGAATAGGTGTAGCCGTGGGAAAACTCGATCAGGTGCTCGGGGCCGCTCATGAACGCATCGTGGATGGCGTCCTTGGCGATCACCGCGCCCATGGGCACGCAGCCGTTGGTCAGGCCCTTGGCGCAGACGATGAGGTCGGGTGTGACACCAAAGGTCTGCGAAGCAAATGGCTGGCCGGTGCGGCCGAAGCCGGTGATGACCTCGTCGAAGATCAGCAGGATGCCGTGTCGGGTGCAGATCTCGCGCAGGCGCTGCAGGTAACCCTGAGGCGGAATCAGCACGCCCGTGCTGCCGGCCACGGGCTCGACGATGACAGCGGCGATGTTGCTGGCATCGTGCAGGGCCACCAGCCGCTCCAGATCGTCGGCGATATCGGCGCCGTGTACCGGTTGTCCCTTGCTGAAGGCATTGCGCGCCGGATCGTGCGTGTGCCGGATGTGGTCCACGCCCGCCACGGCCAGGCCGAAGGTCTTGCGGTTGCCGACCATGCCGCCCACCGAGATGCCACCGAAGTTGACCCCGTGGTAGCCGCGCTCACGCCCCAGCAGTCGCGTGCGGGTGCCTTCGCCGCGCACGCGGTGGTAGGCCAGCGCCATCTTCAAGGCGGTGTCCACGGCCTCTGAACCCGAGTTGGCGAAAAACACCTTGCCCATGCCTTCGGGCGCAATCTGCGCCACACGCTCGGCCAGTTCGAAAGCTTTCGGGTGCGCCATCTGGAAGGGCGGGCAGAAGTCCATTTCGGCGGCCTGCTGCTGGATGGCCTGCACGATGCGCGGGCGGGCGTGGCCGGCATTCACGCACCACAGACCGGCCACGCCGTCCAGAATCTGGCGGCCCTTGTCGTCCCAGTAGTGCATGCCTTCGGCACGTGTCAGCAGGCGCGGCGACTTCTTGAACTGCCGGTTGGCCGTGAAGGGCATCCAGTACGCGCCCAGGCTGGCCGGCACGGTGCTGCCGGTGGCTTCGGCGGCTTGCATCAGGGTAGGGTCGATGGCTTTGTTCATGGTGGCTCCTTGAAGGGGCGGTGAGTCAGGGTCGGGCAGCAGGGCGGCACGGCACGCGCAGCGCCCTGTCTTGCAGTCTAGACAAGCCGGGGCGCAATGTGCAGGCGCTGTGAGGCTGGGTTCACCCGAATCGACGCAAGATAATGCGAAGACCGACTGACCGGACGCAATCCCATGCCATCAACTAGCCAAGCGGTGCAACTGGATGCCATCGATCGCGCGATCTTGAACGAGCTTCAGGCCGACGCGCGCCTCAGCAACCAAGCCCTGGCCTTGCGTGTGCACCTGTCGCCCAGCGCCTGCCTGCGGCGTGTGAAGGCGCTGGAAGACAAGGGCGTCATCGCCCAGTATGTGGCGCTGCTCAACCCCAAGGCCGTGGCGCGCCACGGCACCAGCTACACCATCATTAACCTGGAAAGCACACAGCCGGCGCAGTTGGAAGCCTTCGAGCGCGCGGTGCGCGACACTGCCGAAATCCTGGACTGCATGTACGTGGCCGGCGCCAACGACTACCTGGTGCGATTTGCCTACCGCGATGCCGAAGACCTGGAGCGTTTCCACGCCGAGGTATTGCCGCGCTTGCCGGGTGTGTTGCGGTCGAATTCGATGCTGGTGCTGCGCACGGTGAAAAAGACCACCGCCCTGGCGCTGTAGACGCAGTGCCTTCAAGCGGCATTGCCGGCGGCGGTTCTGGCGCGATGTGCAAGCCTGCCGCAGAGGTAAGTCCACACGAAATAGGCTGCCGCCTGGCTGGTGAGTTCCGCATGATCGTAAGGTGGCGCCACCTCCACACAGTCCATGCCCACGAATGGCACATCGGCCAGTTCTTCCAGCAAGGTCAGCACCTGATTGGTGCTCATGCCGCCCGGTTCGGGGGTGCCTGTCCCGGGCGCAAACGCGGGGTCCAGGCAGTCGATATCCAGGCTCAGGTAGACCGGCGGATGCCCGTGTGCGGCCAGCCGGCTGCGGATGGCGTCGATCACGGGTGCCAGCTGCTGGGGCGACTCCAGACCGCGCAGCTGGCGCGCGGTGAAGATCTGGCCGCCGCGCTGCCGCACATGGTCGCGCGCCTCGCGTTCGCCGGCGGACCGGATGCCCAGCTGGGTGAAACAAGCGTCGATGACCAGGCCCTCCTGCATCGCTTCATAAACCCAGGTGCCGTGGCCGCTGGGCTCGCCGAAGTGGTCGCTCCAGGTGTCGCAATGGGCGTCGAAATGGATCACCGCCAGCGGCCGGCCCAGCCAGCGCCGGTACTCGCGCAGCAAGGGCAGCGTGATGGAGTGGTCGCCGCCGATCCAGGCCATGTGGTGCCGGCGGATCAGTTGGCCGGCCTGGGGCTGCAGCGCGTCGCGCATGCCTTGCAGCGAGGTGTTGGGCAGCAGCAGATCGCCCACGTCACCCAACTGTTGCGTCGGCTGCAGCGGGCTCACGTCGAAGTGCGGGTGGGTGCCGTCGCACAGCATGTGGCTGGCCTGGCGGATGGCCCGCGGCCCCATGCGGGCGCCCGGCCGGTTGGTGGTGGACCCGTCCCAGGCCACGCCGGCCACCGCGTAAGGCGTGTCTGCGCCGGGCGCGCCCACCTTCAGGAAGCGCTGGTCGGACAGGAAAGCAAAGCTGGACATCGGGCTGGCCTTGGCTGGTTGTTCGGCGAACTGGCGCCGGATCATAAGGACCGCACATTCGGCTGAAGGCACCCGGCTGCAGACGTTGGGCTGCAGACGCTGGGCTGCAGACGTTGGGCTGCAGACGCTGGGCTGCAGACGCTGGGCGGTGTGCGCTGCGGCTCACGGTGCACTCGCTGCCCCTTGCAGGCGGCGTCGGGATGCTTCCGCATCGCGAAATCGGTTTTCCGCATAGCGAGATGAGCGAGCGCTGCAGCGCAACAAAATCCACCATATGGAAGAATAATGTTCCACATAGTGAAAAGACTGAGGTAAGTCATTGATTCATATAAAACGATTCTTCTGTCTTATATAAGACATAAGTTGTGTAACTCAGCGTCTTAGGCTTTACGCTGACAAGGTGGATTTCAGCTTTTCCGAGCAACACCCGCACCCTCATCCGAACCAACCCTGGAGCACCTTCATGACCCAACTCACCCGCCAACAGCAAGCCGCCGCCCTGCAAAAGGACTGGGCAGAAAACCCGCGCTGGAAGGGCATCAAGCGTGGCTACAGCGCCGAAGACGTGGTGCGCCTGCGTGGCAGCATCGCCATCCAGCACACACTGGCCCAGCGCGGCGCAGAAAAGCTGTGGTCGCTGATCAACACCGAGCCCTTCGTCAACACCCTGGGTGCCTTGACCGGCAACCAGGCCATGCAGCAGGTGAAGGCCGGCCTGAAGGCCATCTACCTCAGCGGCTGGCAGGTGGCGGGTGACGCCAACAGCAATGGCGAGATGTACCCCGACCAGAGCCTGTACTCGGTGGACTCGGTGCCCAAGTGCGTGAAGCGCATCAACAGCACTTTCCAGCGCGCCGACCAGATCCAGTGGAGCGAAGGCAAAAACGACGTCGACTACTTCGCGCCCATCGTGGCCGACGCAGAAGCCGGCTTCGGTGGCGTGCTGAATGCCTTCGAGCTGATGAAGTCGATGATCGAAGCCGGCGCCGCCGGTGTGCACTTCGAAGACCAGTTGGCCAGCGTCAAGAAGTGCGGCCACATGGGCGGCAAGGTGCTGGTGCCCACGCGTGAAGCGGTGGCCAAGCTGGTGGCGGCGCGCCTGGCGGCCGATGTCATGGGCACGCCCACCATCTTGCTGGCGCGCACCGACGCCGAAGCCGCCGACCTGGTGACCAGCGACGTCGACGACAACGACAAGCCCTTCCTCACCGGCGAACGCACGGTGGAAGGTTTCTACAAGTCACGCAACGGCCTGGAGCAGTCGATCAGCCGCGGCCTGGCCTATGCCGAGTACGCCGACCTCATCTGGTGCGAAACCGGCAAACCCGACCTGGCTTTTGCAAAGGCCTTTGCCGATGCTATCCACGCCAAGTTCCCGGGCAAGCTGCTGGCCTACAACTGCAGCCCCAGCTTCAACTGGAAGAAGAACCTGGACGACGCCACCATCGCCAAGTTCCAGCGTGAACTGGGCGCCATGGGCTACAAGTTCCAGTTCATCACC
>JBBRCN010000036.1:0-38735 GCA_038204775.1 Burkholderiales bacterium
CTGCCCACCAACAAGAACTCGCGCTACACCGGCGGCCTGTGGGTGGGCAAATTCCTGAAGACCTGCACCTACCAGCGCGTGCTGACCGACGAGGCCAGCGCAGCCATCGGCGCCGTGTGCTCGCGGCTGTGCCACATGGAGAACTTCGCCGGCCATGGTGAGCAGGCCAACCTGCGGGTACGCCGCTACGGCCAGCAGCCTGACCTGCCCTGGTACCAGCCGGTGCCGGCGCACGGCTGAAGGGCCTTGGGCATGACAGCGGCCTTGCCACGCACACCGAGTTTTCGGCTGGACGGACGGCGTGCACTGGTGACCGGTGCCGGGCGCGGCCTGGGCCTGGCCTGTGCAGCGGCACTGGCCGAAGCCGGGGCCGAGGTGTGGCTGGCTGCCCGCAGCGCCGCCGAAGTGCAAGCTACCGCAGAAGCCATTCGCGCACGAGGCGACCGCGCCCACGCGCTGGTGCTGGACGTGACCGACACCGCCGCTGTCGCAGCCGTCATCAACGAGCTCGGCCCCTTTCAGGTACTGGTGAACAATGCCGGCACCAACCGCCCCAAGCCGTTCGAGGACGTCACCGAAGACGATGTGGACGCCATGCTGGCACTAAACACCAAGGCCGCATTCTTCGTGGCCCGCGCCGTCGCCAGTGGACTGAAGAAAGCGGGTCTGCCGGGAAGCATCGTGCAGATGTCGTCGCAGATGGGCCATGTGGGCGGCGTCCATCGCAGCATCTACTGCGCTACCAAGCATGCGCTGGAAGGCATGAGCAAGGCCCTGGCGTTGGAGCTTGGCCCGCACGGTGTTCGCGTCAACACCGTCTGTCCCACCTTCATCGACACACCCATGACCCACGATTGGCTGGCAACGCCCACCTTTCGTCAGCAGGTGCTGGACAAGATACCGATGGCCCGCGTGGGCCGCGTGGAAGACGTGATGGGCGCGGTTGTGTTTCTGGCCAGCGACGCTGCAGCCCTGATCACCGGTTCGGCCCTGATGGTGGACGGTGGCTGGACGGCGTCATGACCATGACCCCGAGACCACCGCGCCGCGTGGCCCCGCCTGCGAGCAGAAACCCTGTGACCTCCATCGACGTGGCCCGCCTGGCCGAGGTGTCGCAATCGGCCGTCAGCCGCAGTTTCACGCCCGGGGCCAGCGTCGCCCCCGAGACGCGCGCCCGGGTGCTGGATGCTGCGCGCAAGCTCGGGTACCGCCCCAACGCCATCGCCAGCACGCTGAGTTCGCGGCGCAGTCGCATGATCGCCGTGGTGCTGTCCAACCTGCAGAACCAGTTCTATCCCGTCGTCATCGAGACGCTGTCGCAGCGGCTGCAGAAAGACGGCTATCACGTGCTGCTCTTCATTACCGAAACCGAAGACGCCGACGAACTGCTGCTGGAGTTGCTGCGCTACCAGGTCGACGGCATCGTGATGGCGTCGATGCACCTGTCCTCAGGCCTGGCGCAGCAAATAGCCGACGCGCGAATCCCCGTGGTGATGTTCAACCGTACCAGCAGCAAGGGCAGTATCTGCACCGTCAGCTCGGACAACCTCGGCGGCGGGCGCGCGGTGGCCCACTTCCTGGCTGATGGCGGGCACCAGCGCGTGGCCTACATTGCCGGCGCCGAAGACTCGTCGACCAATCACGATCGCGAAGCAGGCCTGCGTGCCGGGCTGGCCGAACGGGGGCTGCGCGTGGTGGCGCGTGCTGTCGGCAACTATGAATTCGAACGTGCCGCGCTCGCCACGCAGGAACTGTTCGGCGGACTGGTCGCCAGCATCGATCGGCCCGACGCACTGTTCGTGGCGAGCGACCACATGGCCTTCGCCGCCATCGACACCTTGCGCGGCCCCCTGGGCCTGCGCGTGCCCGAAGACGTGTCGGTCGTGGGCTTCGACAACGTGCCCCAGGCCGCTTGGGGCGCCTACCGACTGACCACCGTGGAGCAAAGCGCCGTGCCCATGATCGAAGCCACGGTGCGGATGCTTCTGCAGCAGCTGGAAGACGACGCGGTCACACGCGACCATGTCGTGGTGCCCACGCACCTGGTGCTGCGCGCATCGGCCAGGCTCCCACGCTGAGCGACGCCGAATTCGCCAGCCCTGCCACAGCACCCGCCCAACCGGCTTGACTGAGCGCACCTTCAAGGTCTTCACCGACACCGCACACCATGCTCCTGACCCCCACCGAACTCACACGCCGCCACATCCGCCGCAGCCAGTACGTTTCCTGCGACGACGCCTTCATCGACGTGCGCCTGCCCGGCAGCACGCCCAAGGAGAACTATTCCATCGTCGGCCCGGGGGTGACGCAGAACCCGAACCAGGTCATCAACCTGCGTGAGCCCCACGGCTTCAACATCGGCGCTGCCGGCATGGCGCCGGGCATCACCAACAACCTGCACCTGCACTTCACGTCCGAGGTCTTCATCGCCTGCGAAGGCAGCTTCACGCTGCGCTGGGGCGTCCGTGGCGACGAGGGCGAAGCCGTGCTCGAAGAGGGCGACGTGATGTGCATGCCGACGTGGATGTTCCGCGGCTTTTCCAACAGCGGCAGCCGCCACGGATTCCTGATGACGGTGCTGGGCGGCGACGACACCGGCGGCATCATCTGGAGCCCGGAGGTGATGCGTCGCGCCCGGGCCACCGGCTTGTACCTGGGCCGCGACAACCAGCTCATCGACGTGCCCGCGGGCGGCGCCCCACCCGCCGACAGCGCGCTGCTGCCATTGATGCCGGCCGACGAGGTGGCCGCATTGCGATGCTGGTCGGCGGCCGCGTTGATGCAACGCTGCTTGCGCCCGGCGCAGCGCGACTTTCGCTCCGCCACGCTCGACACCGTCCTGCCCGGCCACGCCTGGCAGCTGGCCCCGGTGATCGGCTGGGGCATCAGCCAGCATCGCGATCACCGCCCTGCCGTCACCGAGCCGCAAGGCTTCTCGGTCGAGTGGCTGAAAGTGCCCGCCGGGCAGCGCAGTGCGGCGTTCCAGTTGGCCGAGGCCGCCGTGCTGGTGCATGCCGACGGCGCGTTGGCAGTGGCCTTCAACCTGGGCGCTGACGCGGTGCGTGCCGAGCTCGGCCTGTGGGATACCTTGTCGATGCCGCCAGGTTGCTGGCGTCAGTTCATCAACCACGGCAGCCAGGACGCCCACGCCCTGCTGGTGGTGGCCGGCGACGCGCGCAAGACACCGCAGTTCGACGCCGCCGTGCACGCGGCCGCGGCGCAAGTCGACCTGACCCTGGACGCCGGTGGCCGACTAGCGCGCCAGAGCCTGCTGCCGCCGGCGATGACGGTGTGAGCCCGGCGCCCCTGTTCGCCCTGCCCGGCACCTTGCTCGACGGCCGCAGCCTGGCGGCGCTGTGGCAAGGCCGTGAAGCGCAAACGCTAATTCTTGGCGAGGCCGGCACGCTCGATGACGAGGTGGACCGCCTGGCGGCGCACACCGCCCAGCCTGCCGTCTGGCTGGGCCACTCGCTGGGTGGCATCGTGGCCTTGCACCTGGCGCTGCGTCACCCCGACAAGGTGGCCGCGCTGGTTCTGCTGGGTGCGAATGCCCGCGCCGGCCGCGACAGCAGCGAAGCGCGCCGCGCCGCGCAATGGGCCCTGGCACAGGAGCAGGGCTTGTCGGCCCTGGCCCACAGCAAGCTGGCGCCCGGCTACGGGCTGACACCGGGGCAGAACAGCGACGACGCCTTGCTGGCATCGCTGGCCGCGCAGGCCGAAGCGGTGGGGCTGCGGCGCTTCAAGCACCAGCTGGTCTACGCCCGTCAGCGCCCCGGTCTGCTGGCGCCGCGCCAGCAGCTCGGCTGCCGTGTGCTTGCATTGAGCGGCGAACTCGACAGTCTGTGCCCACCCGCGCAAAGCGACGAGATCATGGCCCTGGCGCAGCCGCCAGGCCGCGCCGCCCACCACATGCTGGCCGGCGCGGGCCATCTGTTTCCGCTGCAGCAGCCCGCTTGGGTGGCGAACCAACTGCTGTCCTTCCTCGCAGCCCTCGAAGAAAGCCCCGCATGAAGAACAACCGACTGCTCGAACTCTTTCGCAACCGGCAGGCCGCCGTGGCCGGCTGGATGAGCATCGACTCCGCCTACGCCGCCGAACTGGTGGGCAGCAGCGGCTTCGACGCTGTGGTCATCGACTGCCAGCACGGCATGGCCGGCCACGCCGAAATGGTGGCCATGCTGCAGGCGCTGTCGCACACCGCCGCCGTGCCCCTGGTGCGCGTGAGCCAGAACAGCCTGGCCGAAGTCAATCGCGCGCTCGACGCCGGTGCCTACGGAATCATCTGCCCGCTCATCAACTCAGCGGCCGAAGCGCTGGCCTTCGGCCGCGCCTGCCGCTACCCGCTGGGCGGCGTGGAGGGCGACCGCTCATTCGGCCCGGCGCGTGGCCTGCTGGTGGGCGGTGCCGACTACCCGCAGCACGCCAACTCGCAGATGCTGGCGCTGGCGATGATCGAGACCCGGGCCGGCCTGGAAGCCGTCGAAGCCATCGCCGCCGTGGCGCAGATCGACGGCCTGTTCATTGGCCCCAGCGATCTGGGCATCGCGCTGGGTCTGGGCCCCGGCGCCGCCCATGACCACCCCGTGCTGGCAGCCGCCATCCAGCGCATTCAAGTCGTTGCGAAGGCGGCCGGCAAGGTCACCGGCATCTGGTGCGGCGGCGCCGAGATGGCGCGCACCATGCAGGCCCAGGGCCTGCAGTTGGTGGTGCCGGGGCACGACGCGATCTGGCTCAAGGCCGAAATCGCACGTCGGCTGGCGGTGTTGCGCGCGCCTGCAGGGCCGCTCTGAGCCGTCAAGCCAGCTGCTGCGCTCGCGCAATCTGCCGCCGCTGGGTCGAGGCTCTCCGCGCTCAATAGACGCCGACTCGGCGGCCGTAGCGCTCCGCGCGCTCCTTGTCGTACTCCTCCGCGTCAAACTCCTGGCCTTGGATCGCACGGTGAACCTGGCCGCCCGTGGGCATCGTGGCCGGGTCTACAAAGCGTTGCGGGTCCCACAGGTGCGAGCGCAGAAACGCCTTTGAGCACTGCGTGTAGGCCTCATCAATGTCGACCAGGATGCTAAGCACCGGCGGCTTGCCTTCTACCGCGCAGGGGGCGAGCAACTCTGCGTCGAGAGTGACCGTGGCGCGGCCGTTCACGCGAAACGTGTCGGTGACGCCAGGCACGATGAAGAGCAAGCCCACGTGCGGGTTCGCCAGCATGTTGCGCAGCGAATCCGCGAGCCGGTTGCTGGGGCGTTCGGGCATGAGCAAGGTGCGGTCGTCGAGGATGCGCACGAACCCGGCGGGGTCGCCCCGCGGGCTGAGGTCGCAATTCCCGGCAAGGTCGCTGGTGGCGATGCACACGAAAGGCGCGCGCTCGATGAACAAACGAGTCATCGGGTTCAGGCGATGGCTGATCTTGGCGCAGGTCAACTCGGCGGGCCCCCCGACGAGCGCACGCAATTGCTCTTCGGTGTGGATGAGCTTCGATGTGAGGCGGTGTGCCCGCGGCGGACGTCATCTGTTCACTTGGCGGCTGGACAGTCAAACAGCATTGTGCAGCCCGGCAACACACGCAATTCATCTGGCTGCGGGCGAGCGGCGCCCGGGCCTGCATGCCGAGGTGCGTGAAGATCCGCTCGATGACCGCCCATTCGAGAGTGGCCGCGATGACCTCGCCCCTTCCCACCACAGTTCGGGTGGGGCTCGAGACCGATCTCGAAAATCTCGGTGAGCAATTGGGTCCCAGCGAGATGCCGCACAGCAGCCACTCACCAGCACCCGCTTATGGCCGATAACGACCCGTGGCTCATCGATGCTGAAGGTCAGTTCCGGAACCCAATGCAGACTTTCGCGACGGCACAACGCTGGCGCCCGCGGCTGGGAGCCTTGGATGCCGGAGCGGGCGTGCACGCGACAACGCAGACCCTCGTTTGCCCCACTTTTGCCCCACGGGAAGAAAAAAAGCACCGAGCGTTTCCGCTAAGTGCTTGATTTCCCTACCGAATTTGGTAGGCGCGAATGGACTCGAACCATCGACCCCCACCATGTCAAGGTGGTGCTCTAACCAGCTGAGCTACGCGCCTGAAGAGCCCATGATTGTATATGAGCCCTGGCGCGTGTTCACTTTCGTCGCGCGTGACGAACGCCCGCCACACGACCGATCTGCGCCAGCACGGTGCCCAGGCGGGCCACGTCGGCCACCTCCACGGTGAATGTCATCCAGGCTGTGCTGCGGTCTTTGGCGCTTTGTGTGTGCACGCCAGTGACGTTCATCTTGTCCTTGGCGAACACCTCGGAGATGTCACGCAGCAGGCCCGGCCGGTCCGAGGCTTCCACCACCACGTCCAGCGGATAGACCGGGGCCTTTTCGCCACTGGGCTGGCCCCAGTCGACCTCGATCACGCGGCCCGGTGAGCCCTGCGCCATGTGGCGCAAATTGCTGCAGTCGCGCCGGTGCACCGCCACGCCACGGCCGCGTGTGACAAAACCGGCGATGGCATCGGGCGGCGCCGGTCGGCAGCAGCGTGCCAGGTTGGTGAGCAGCGAATCCATGCCCACCACCAGCACCCCGCCACGCCCGCCGCCGGCTTCGCTTCGCGGACGGTGCAGCAGGATGCGATCTGCGTCGGGCTCGGGCTCGGCCGGGCGCAGCAGATTTTCGATGGTGCGCAGCGACAGCTCGTCCTTGCCCACCACCTCGAACAGTGCATCGGCACCCTTGAAACCCAGCTGTTCGGCCAGCGCGTCACGTTCGATGGCGGTGCGGCCTTCGCGCTGCAGCAGCTTCTCCACCAGTTCGCGGCCGCGTGCGATGGTCTGCGCCTGGGCCTGGCTGTTGAACCAGGCCCGCACCTTGGCGCGTGACCGCTGGCTGGCCAGGTAGGCCAGCTCGGGGTTCAGCCAGTCCAGTGACGGGCCACCATCCTTGGCCGCAACCACTTCCACCGTCTGGCCCGACAGCAGCGGCGTGTTCAGCGTCACCATGGCACCGTCGACCCGCGCGCCCCGGCAGCGGTGACCCAGGTCGGTGTGCAGCGCGTAGGCAAAGTCCACCGGTGTGCCGCCTGCCGGCAGGTCGATGATGGTGGCTTGCGGCGTGAACACGTAGATGCGGTCGCTGGCTTCCACGGCCTGCGCGCTGCCTGCACTGTCCGTGTGTGCAGCACCTTGGCCTGAAAAGTCGCGCTCCCAGGCCAGCAGTTCGCGCAGCACTGACTTGCGTGCTTCGGCCACACGGTCTTCAGAATCGGCGCTGTTGCCGCCGCCGCCGCCACCACCGCCACTACTGCCACCACCGCCACTACTGCCCCGCAAGCCGCTAAGGCCCGCATAGCCTTTGGCCCCTGCTTCCTTGTACATCCAGTGCGCGGCCACGCCGTGTTCGGCGTGTTCGTGCATGGCGCGGGTGCGGATCTGCACTTCCAGCGGTCGGCCGTCGGCGCCCAGCACCACCGTGTGCAGGCTCTGGTAGCCGTTGGGTTTGGGGCGCGCGACGTAGTCGTCAAACTCGCCATCCACGGGACTGAAGGCCTCGTGCACACGCGCCAGCACGGCATAACAGGCCGGCACATCGGCCACGATGACACGCAGCGCGCGGGCATCGAAGACCCGCGCGAAGGTCAGCTCCTTGCCCTGCATCTTCTTCCAGATGCTGTACAGGTGTTTTGGCCGGCCCTGCACATCGGCCGGCAGGCCGTGCCGGTGCAGCAGCGCCAGCAGTTCGGCACGAGCCGAGCTCACGCTTTGTTCGCGTTCTGCGCGGGTTTCGTCCACCAGCCGTGCCATGCGCTGGTACTCGGCGGGCTGCAGGAAGCGGAAGGACAGGTCTTCCAGTTCCCACTTCACCTGCCAGATGCCCAGGCGGTTGGCCAGCGGCGCAAAAACCTGCCGGCTTTCAGTGGCCAGATCTTGCGGGCACGGCGTCTTGCTTGCCGCAAACCAGCGCAGCGTCTGCAGGCGCGAGGCCAGGCGCAGCAGCACCACGCGCAGGTCGCGTGAAAACGCCAGCAGCATCTTGCGCACACGTTCGGTCTGCTCCGCACGCTGGTCGGGGCCGGCCTGTTTGGCAAACTGTGCCTTGCGTGCAGCACGCTGGATCTGCACCAGCTTGCGTGTCAGCGTCACCAGGTTGGCGTAAGACTCGCCAAAAGCCTTGCGCACCATTTCTTCTGGGCGCTGCAGGTAGTCGCCGGCATAGACCAGGTAGGCCGCCGCGCACAGTGACGGCGCGGCGCCGATGCCGCGCAGCACGGCCGCCACCCCGTCGGCATGGCTCAGCGTGTCTTCGCCGGTGTCCAGCAACTGGTCGGTCAGCAGTGGTTCAGCAAAGGCGCGCGCGCGTTGCACCGGGTCGGCCCCGCCATTGTCGGTCACGGTGGCCAGGTGGACGATGGCGGCGGCGGCTTCGGGCAGCACCGCAACAGGCGGCTTCATGAACCCAGCAGGAAGCCCCGCACCACGGCGCGCTGGTCGGCCTGCACGAGCGTGGGCGCGTGGCCGACGCCGGCAAACTCATGAACTATCGGGTTGGGGCCTCGCGTGGCCATGGCTTGCGTGGTGGCCGGAGAAAGCAAGTCGGATTCTGCACCCCGAAGAAGCAACGTCGGGCAGGCGATGCGGTCGTACAGGTGCCACAACATGGCCTGGCCTGCGGCCGCGATTTCAGGGGTCATGGCGCGCACGGGCACGGCGATGGCGGGGTCGTAGTGGGGCTTGAATCCGGCTACGCCGTTGTGGGTGTCGGGCACCAGTTGCGGACGTGTCAGGGCCAGCCACTGTTCCCGGCTGTGGGGGCCGAAGCCGGCGGAGATGAGTTGCAGCGCGTCGGCCGCTTCTTCCACCGTCACCCAGTGCGCCGGCAGACCCAGGTAGGTGCTCAGGCGCTGCACGAAGGCGGGTTCGACCACCGGCCCGACATCGTTCAGCACCAGCCGGCGCACTGGCGTTTGCGGCAGCGCCGCCAGCGCCAGGCCGATGAGGCCACCCATCGAGGTGCCGACCCAGTCCACCTGCAGCACGCCCAAGCGTGCGACCAGTGTGACCATGTCGCTCACATAGGTGGGTATGCCATAGCCCATGGGGTCGGCGAGCCAGTCCGAACGGCCGCGGCCCACCACGTCGGGGCAGATCACGCGGCAGTCGCTGGCCAGGTCCTGCGCCAGCGTGTCGAAGTCGCGGCCCTGGCGGGACAGGCCGTGCACACAAACCACAACTCTTGGGTTGTCGCGCTCGCCCCACTCCCAATAGGCCATGCGATGCAGGCCGCTGGTGGTGAGGCACTGCACGTGGTGGAGGCGAGGTTCGGTCATGATGGGCTTGGCGTGCGCGTTTGATGGCCACGTGTGCGGCCTTCAGCACATCGTATCAACGCGCGACAGGCCCTGCCCCCCGAGGCCCAGCCTTCCGAGCTACTTCATCTGCACACTGCCGTTCACCGTGGCGGTGACGGTGGCCTTGCCGGCTTCCACAGGCAAGGCTTCGTCGCTTGAAGCCTTCATGGTTTGCGCACGCATCATGGGCTGGGGCATCTGGCCACCCGCGTCGGACGACACCGACACCTCGCGCACCGCGTAACCGGCAAATCCAAACTGGCGGCTGACTGCGTCGGCGCGCTTGCGAAAACGGTCGATGGCTTCGGCCGAAACCTCGGCCTCGACCTTTTCGCGCGCTTCACGCGACAAGGAAAAACCCACGCGCGCGATCGACAGCGTCTGGATGCGACCCGTCAGCTGAGACACCGCCTGGGTGTCGCGGCCTTGCACGATGAGTTCGGTGCTGCCCTGCCAGCCGACGATGCCGCCCGGGAGCCCCGGTGACGCACCCTTGGGGTTGGGCGGTGCGTAGCGCGGATAGAGCGAAAAGCCGCCAGTCTGCACTTCAACCTGGCCGGGCTTGGCGACCTTGCGCGCTTCGTTCAGTGCCGCGTCCAGTGCCTGCTTCAGCTGGTTCTGCACGACCGAAGCATCGGTGCCTTCTCGCGTGGTGGAGAACACCACCGTCAGCCAGTCCTTGTTGACTTCGACGGTGGCGGTGGCGTTGAGCGACACCACGTTCTGCGGCGGGGGCAGCATCTGCGCCGAGGCGCTGCCCAAAGGGCCAACGAGTGCAGCGCCGACGGCGACGATTGCAAAAACATCACGGAGGGGATGGCGGCTTCTTGGCGACATGATTTGGTCAGGGCCTGGACGGCGGTGCGCGGCGGAATGCCGCAACCCTTCAGCGTCCGCCGACTTCAGGCCGTTGACTGCTGCTCACGCTGCCAAAGGCTGCCATTAGGCGGCTGGGCCGGGAAATAGGTGTAACAGCCGGTCAGTTTCGTCCGAACCCGAGGGTTTTCGAGCGCCACAATGGCGCTGTTACATATTTGGAGTCCACCATGTCCACGCCAGCCAACGCCCGTGCCGACCGCATCGTGGTCGTCGATGACGATGCCCGCATCCGCGACCTGCTGCGCCGCTATCTGTCGCAAGAGGGCTTCGACGTGCTGCTGGCCGAAGATGGCAAGGCACTGAACCGTGTGCTGACACGCGAAACCGTCGATCTGATCGTGCTGGACCTCATGCTGCCCGGCGAAGACGGCCTGAGCATCTGCCGCCGCCTGCGCGCCGCCAACGACATCACGCCCATCATCATGCTCACCGCCAAGGTGGAAGACGTGGACCGCATCGTCGGCCTGGAAGTGGGCGCCGACGACTACCTGCCCAAACCCTTCAACCCGCGAGAGCTGCTGGCGCGAATCCACGCCGTGCTGCGCCGCCGGCCTTCGCCAGAAGCGCCCGGCGCGCCTTCGAAAGAGGCCGCGGTGGTCAACTTCGGTCCCTTCGAATTTGATCTGTCGCTGCGCCGCCTGTCCAAGAACGGCGAGCAGATTGCGCTGACCACGGGCGAGTTCAGCATGCTCAAGGCGCTGGTACGGCATCCGCGCCAGCCCTTGTCTCGCGACAAGCTGGCGCAACTGGCACGTGGCCGAGAGTTCGAGCCTTTCGACCGCAGCCTGGACGTGCAGATTTCGCGCCTGCGCAAGATGCTGGAACCCGACCCGGCGCAGCCGCGCTACATCCAGACGGTCTGGGGTGTGGGCTACGTGTTCGTGCCGGACGGTGCGAATTGACCCACCCCCGGAGCGCCTTGCGGCGCTCCCCTTCAAGGGCGCGCCCCCAGCGGCCCGGCAGAGCCGGCTCTGCGGTGGCCACTCGGTCTGACAGGGCGCACCAAGCGGTGCCTTCAGGCTGAACCTGGCCCGTGGCAAACGGCACCGTCGGCTTCAGCCTCTTCTGGCGCACTTTTTTCCTGCTGGCCATCCTGCTGGCCGGTGGTGTGTTCGCCTGGGTGCAGACGCTGCGCGCACTGGAATTCGAGCCCCGTGCCGTGCTGGCGGCGCAACAGACCGCTGGGCTGGTGAACCTGTCGCGCGCGGCGCTGAAACAGGCCGACGGCATCAACCGGGTGGCATTGGTCAAGAGCCTGGGCACGCAAGAGGCCATCCGCGTCACGCCGCGCGAGCCCGGTGACGAGGCCGAACCCTTCGAGGTGGACCGCTTCACGCGCCGCGTGAGCCAGGAACTGCGGGCCGCCCTGGGCCCCGACGCCATGGTGGCGCGCAGCGTCAACGGCCAGCCCGGCCTGTGGGTGGGCTTTTCCATCGACAAGGACCAGTACTGGCTGCAGGCCGAAGCTTCGCGCGGCAACACGCTGAACTACAGCACCTGGATCATCTGGATCGGCATTGCGCTGCTTGCCACGCTGGTGGGTTCGGTGACCATCGCCAGCCTCATCAACCGGCCACTGAAGCAGCTGTCGTTTGCGGCCAGCCGCATCCGCGAAGGCGACCTGGATTCGCGCCTGGACGAAAACACGATGACCAGCGAGATTCGCGAGGTCAACCGCGGCTTCAACCGAATGGCACGCGAACTGGCGCGCGTGGAAGAAGACCGTGCGGTGATGCTGGCTGGCATCAGCCACGATCTGCGCACGCCCTTGGCCCGCCTGCGGCTGGAAACCGAGATGAGCGTGGAGGACGAAGAAGCCAAGCGCAACATGGCGCTGGACATCGACCAGCTCGACGCCATCATCGACAAGTTCATGGACTACGCCCGCCCTGGCGACACCGAACTGCACCCGGTGCATGTGTCGCATCTCATCGACCGCGAGGCCTCGGTGTTCCGCGACCCGTCGCAGATCAAGGTCACCTCGCGCGTGGCCATCGACCTGTCGGTGATGGCCGACGAAACCGAGTTGGGCCGTGTGTTTCTGAACCTCTTCGAAAACGCGCGCCGCTACGGCCGCGGCACCTACACCGGCGTGGCCGAGGTCACTGTCAGCAGTGTGAAGACCGGCTCGTGGGTGATCCTGAGCGTGCGCGACCACGGTTCTGGCGTGGCACCAGAAAAGCTGCCGCAGCTGACGACGCCCTTCTTTCGCGGCGACGCGGCGCGTACGGCGGCCACTGGCGCGGGCCTGGGCCTGGCCATCGTCGAAAAGGCCATGCAGCGCATGGGCGGCAGCCTGGAGCTGGCCAATGCACCGGATGGCGGGCTGGTGGCGCATTTGCGGCTGCAGCGGGTGGAGCCGCCGGCGTCGGGCGCCGGCTACTGAACCATTGGCGCGCGCAGCTCAGGCCCGGTCCGGATCGGGTTTGTAGATCAGGCACACGGCACGTGCTTCGATGGCACGACCTTCACCCACGGGGCCCATTCTCTCGGCCGTCTTCGCTTTCACGTTCACCGCATCGGCTGCCAGACCCAGCGTGGCCGCGATGCGTTCACGCATGGCGCCGATGTGCGGTGCCATCCTGGGTGCCTGCGCAACGATGGTGCTGTCCACATTGACCAGCACATAGCCCGCCTCACGCACACGCTGCGCCGCAGCCTGAAGCAGGCGCACGGAATCGGCGCCTTTGAACTGCGGGTCGGTGTCGGGAAAGTGGCTGCCGATGTCGCCCAGCCCGGCCGCGCCCAGCAACGCATCGGTGATGGCGTGCAGCAGCGCGTCGGCGTCGGAATGGCCCAGCAGGCCATGGCTGTGCGGAATCGTCACGCCGCCCAGCACCAACGGCCGGCCCGCCACCAGCTGGTGCGTGTCCCAACCTTCACCGATGCGCAGTGCCATGGGGTTCATCGAGTCTCCAGCAAGCGGGCGGCCAGCGCCAGGTCGGCCGGCCAGGTGAGTTTGATGTTTTCCAGCTCACCGTTGACCAGGCGGGGCTGCAGCCCCATCGCTTCGATGGCGCTGGACTCGTCGGTGACCGTGTCGCCCGCTTCATGCAGCGCACGCTGCAGCAGGCCCAGGCGGAACATCTGCGGCGTCTGCGCCAGCCACTTCTGTGCGCGCGGCAGCGTGGCCACCACCCGGCCGGCGTCGGCGGCCTTCAGCGTGTCGGCCAGCGGCAGGGCCAGCAGGCCGCCCACGGGGTCGTCACGGCAGGCGTCGATCAGCCGCTGGACCCAGGCCGGGCGCAGCAGGCAGCGCGCTGCGTCGTGCACCAGCACCCAGTCCGCATCCCCTGCGCCGTGTTCACGCAAGGCGACCAGGCCCGCAGCCACCGACGCCGCGCGGGTGCTGCCACCGCAGCGTGCCACCCAGGCCCGCTGCCCGGTGAATCGAGGAACGTGTGTTTCGAACTGCGTGTCTTCTGGCGACAGCACCACCAGGGTGGCCGCCAGGGCCGGCACCGCAGCCAGTGCGTCCAGCGTGTGCGCCACCACGGCCTGACCAGCCAACGGCGCGTACTGCTTGGGCCCGCCAGCACCCGCACGCAGGCCCACGCCAGCACAGGGCACCAAGGCAAGACAACGCGGCGTGTCGGACATCCGGGGGATTCTAGAATCCGTCTTCACCACGCCCCGCCGCGCCCCAGGCCCGGCGGGGCGCTTTGTCGCTTCTGGCCTTCATGCAACTGCCCTCGATCGCTCCCGGCAAACGTTTCACCCTGCCCCGCCCCACGGGCTCGGCCGATGCACTGCTGCTGGCGCGGCTGGCTCGCAGCCATGCCGACGGGCAGCGAATCCTGGCGGTTTTTACCGCCGAACCTGCCGACACGCAGCGCCTGGCCGACGAACTGCCCTTTTTCGACCCGAAGCTGCGGGTGGCGGTTTTTCCCGACTGGGAAACGCTGCCCTACGACACCTTCAGCCCGCACCAGGACCTGATCAGCGAACGCCTGGCCACGCTATGGCGCATCCACAGCGGGGATGTGGACCTGGTGCTGCTGCCGGCCACGACCGCCCTCACGCGGTTGGCGCCGCCCAGCTTCCTGGCCGGCACCACCTTCCACTTCAAACAGAAGAGCCGGCTCGACGAAGCCAAGCTGAAGGCGCAGCTCACGCTGGCCGGCTACCAGCATGTCAGCCAGGTGGTGAGCCCGGGCGAGTACGCCGTGCGCGGCGGCCTGATCGACCTGTTCCCGATGGGCAGCCTGGTGCCCTACCGCGTGGACCTGTTTGGCGACGAGGTCGACAGCATCCGCACCTTCGACCCCGACAGCCAGCGCAGTCTGTATCCGGTGCCTGAAGTGCGCCTGCTGCCCGGCCGAGAGTTCCCGATGACCGACGCCGCGCGCACCGCCTTTCGCGCGCGCTGGCGCGAAAAGCTCGACGGCGACCCCACCCGCGCCCGTGTCTACAAGGACATCGGTACCGGCCTGGCCAGTGGCGGCATCGAGTACTACCTGCCGCTGTTCTTCGACCAGGTGGGCACGATCTTCGACTACCTGGGCACCGGCGGCGACAACCCGGCCGCGCTGGTGCTGCACGGCAAGGTGGACGAAGCGCTGGACCGCTTCTGGACCGACACACGCGAGCGCCACCGCTTTTTGCAGCATGACCCCGAGCGGCCCATCCTGCCACCGGCCGCGCTGTTCATGCCGTCCGAAGAATTCTTCGCGCGCACGCAAGCACACGCCACGCTGGCGCTGCGCGGGCCCGACCCCGTGAAGGGCTCGCATGAGCCCGCTGTCGCGGTCTCGTGGGCTCGACCGCTGCCCGACCTGAGCGTGGACCGCGGCGGCACCGACCCGCTGGGCCTGCTGGAACGGCACCTGGCAGCCACGCCGCACCGTGTGCTGCTGGTGGCCGAAAGCGACGGCCGGCGCGAGAACCTGATCGAACTGCTGCGCGACCACCACATCAGCGTGCCCAGCGTCGACACGCTGGAGGAATTTCTGACCGGGCCCGAGAAGGTGGCCATCGCTGCGTCGCCGCTGGCCGAAGGGTTTCACTGGCACGAGCCGGCGGCCGGCGAAGACGGCAAGGGGCACGGCACCTCGGTGCAGTTCGTCACCGAGACCGAACTCTTTGCCACCACGCCACAGGCGCGCCGCCGCCGCAAGCAAGAACAGGTCAGCAGCGTCGACGCGCTGATCAAGGACCTGTCGGAGCTGAAGGTGGGCGACCCGGTGGTGCACATGAACCACGGCATCGGGCGCTACCAGGGCTTGATCAACATCGACCTGGGCGAAGGCGCGTCGGAGTTCCTGCACCTGCAGTACGCCGACAAGGCCACCTTGTACGTGCCGGTGGCGCAGCTGCATCTCATCAGCCGCTACACCGGCGTCAGTGCCGATGAAGCGCCGCTGCACAAGCTGGGCAGTCCGCAGTGGGACAAGGCCCGCCGCAAGGCCGCCGAGCAGGTGCGCGACACGGCCGCCGAGCTGCTGAACCTGTACGCGCGCCGCGC
Source organism: Burkholderiales bacterium (assembly GCA_038204775.1). Lineage (GTDB taxonomy): Bacteria > Pseudomonadota > Gammaproteobacteria > Burkholderiales > Burkholderiaceae_C > Rubrivivax. Next base: position 15,658 of record JBBRCN010000036.1, read on the forward strand.
CGCCAGGGAAGGTTTCGCCCATCGGTTCAGCCCGCACGACTACGAAGCCTTCGCCACCAGCTTCGGCTTCGAAGAGACTGCCGACCAGCGCGCCGCCATCCACGCCGTCATCCAGGACATGGTGAGCCCGCGGCCGATGGACCGGCTGGTCTGCGGTGACGTGGGCTTCGGCAAGACCGAAGTAGCTTTGCGCGCCGCCTTCGTGGCCGTGCACGGCGGCAAGCAGGTGGCCATCCTGGCGCCCACCACGCTGTTGGCCGAGCAGCACTTCAACACCCTGACCGATCGCTTTGGCAAGTGGCCGGTCAAGATTGCCGAGCTGTCGCGCTTTCGCAGCCCCAAGGAAGTCAAGCTGGCCATCGACGGCATTGCCGACGGCAGCGTGGACATCGTCGTGGGCACGCACAAGTTGCTGTCGTCGGACGTCAAGTTCGCGCGTCTGGGCCTCTTGGTCATCGACGAAGAACACCGCTTCGGCGTGCGCCACAAGGAAGCGATGAAAGCGCTGCGCGCCGAGGTGGACGTGCTGACGCTCACGGCCACGCCCATTCCGCGCACGCTGGGCATGGCGCTGGAGGGACTGCGCGACCTGAGCGTCATCGCCACCGCGCCGCAACGCCGGCTGGCCATCAAGACCTTTGTGCGCAGCGAGGGCAGCAGCGTCATCCGCGAGGCCGTGCTGCGTGAGCTCAAACGCGGCGGCCAGGTCTACTTCCTGCACAACGAGGTCGAGACCATCGAAAACCGGCGCCAGAAGCTGGTGGAACTGCTGCCCGAAGCGCGCATCGCCATCGCCCACGGCCAGATGCCCGAGCGCCAGCTGGAACACGTGATGCGCGACTTCGTCGCCCAGCGGCACAACGTCTTGCTGTGCAGCACCATCATCGAAACCGGCATCGACGTGCCCAGCGCCAACACCATCGTCATCAGCCGCGCCGACAAGTTCGGCCTGGCGCAGTTGCACCAGCTGCGCGGGCGGGTGGGCCGCAGCCACCACCAGGCCTATGCCTACCTGATGGTGCCGGACATCGAAGGCCTGACCAAGCAGGCGGCCATGCGGCTGGAAGCCATCCAGCAGATGGAAGAACTGGGGTCCGGCTTCTACCTCGCGATGCACGACCTGGAGATTCGCGGCGCCGGCGAGGTGCTGGGCGAAAACCAGAGCGGCAACATGATGGAGGTGGGCTTCCAGCTTTACAACGACATGCTGGGCGAAGCCGTTCGCTCGCTGAAGGCTGGTCGCGAGCCCGACCTGCTGTCGCCCTTGAGCGCCACCACCGAAATCAACCTGCACGCCCCTGCCCTGCTGCCCGACAACTACTGCGGCGATGTGCACGTGCGCCTGAACCTGTACAAGCGACTGGCCACGGCCGACAAGATCGAGCAAATCGACTTGCTGCTGGAAGAAATCACCGACCGCTTCGGCAAGCTGCCCACACAGGGCCAGACCCTCTTCGACACCCACCGCCTGCGCGTGATGGCCAAGCCTTACGGCGTGCAGAAGATCGACGCCGGCCCCAAGCTGATGAGCATCACCTTCCGCGCCAAGGCGCCCATCGATGCCCAGCGCATCATCCAGCTGGTGCAGAAGAACCGCGCCGTCAAGCTGGCCGGCAACGACAAATTGCGCATCGAGCGAGAAATCAGCGCGCCGGCCGACCGTGCGCACTATCTGCGCGACCTGCTGCGCGCCCTGGGCCAACCGGTGAAGGACGATGCATGAACGCGCGCGAAGTCGAGCCGGGACTCTTTGTGCGCGCCTTCACGCCGCCGTTGCGACTGGCCGACTACAAGCTGGTGGCCTTCGACATGGACAGCACGCTCATCAACATCGAGTGCGTGGACGAGATTGCTGCCGCTGCGGGCCGCAAGGCCGAGGTGTCGGCCATCACCGAAGCGGCCATGCGCGGCGAGATCACCGACTACCAGGACAGCCTGCGCCGGCGCCTGGCGCTGCTGCGCGGCGTGCCGGTGACGGCGCTGGAGGACGTGTACACACGGCGCCTGCAGCTGAACCCCGGTGTCGAAACCTTTGTGCTCGCCTGCCAGGCGGCGGGCCTGAAGACCTTGCTCGTCAGCGGCGGCTTCACCTTCTTCAGCGAACGTGTGCGCCAGAGGCTGGGGCTGGACTTTGCACGCGCCAACCAACTGGACATCGAAGCGGGTCCGCTTGGCCCCTGCCTGTCGGGCCGCCTGGTGCCACGGCCCTGGGGCGAGATCGTTGACGGCGCGGAGAAGCGCCGCGTGCTGCAGGAGGTGGCCGAATTGATGGGCATCGCACCCGGGCAGACGATTGCGGTGGGCGACGGCGCCAACGATCTGCCGATGATGGCCGTGGCCGGCCTGTCCATCGCCTACCACCCCAAACCGGCGGTGTTGCAGCAGGCCATGCTGTCCATCACGCAGGGTGGCATGGACCGGGCGCTGACTCTCTTGCGGGCCTGAACGGGTCGCGGCAGCAGCCGCAGCCCTGCGACTGAATCAGGACTCGCCGTTGAACACCAGTTCGATGCGGTGCACCCGTTCCGCAGGCAAGGCGTTGAACTTCCACTGCGACAGCGATGGCATCAGAAAGCGAAGCAGCTGCCTGGGCCCCTGCGACACCATGGCCACGTTGGCCACGCTGCCATCGGCGCGAATGGTCAAGTCCACCAGCACCGTCGCATTGCGGCCCAGTTCGTCCAGCACACGTTGGGGCAGTTCAGGTTCGACCATGGTCACCAGCCGCGGCCGGGCTGGCGCGGCTGCCAATTCGGGCAGCGCCAGCGCGGGTGCGTGAGGTACGGAGGCGCCAGTCAGTCGCGGAGTGGCCTTCAGGTCCAGTGCGGGCACGGCGGAAGCTGCCGGCTTGGCCTGCAAAGCCTCCGAACTGAGCGTGATCTGGGTGACGATGCCCGAGTCGGCCGCAGCAGGCGTTTGGTTGCCCGCGGGCGGCGGCGGCGAGATGCCGGCGGCCGCGGGAGCAATGGGTGACGGCTGAACGGCGGGACTTGCCGCAGCAGCCACCGTCACCGGCCGGGCCTCGGCGTTCACCGCCGACGACTGCGCGACAGGCGGCACGTCAGGCGGCGCGACTGCCGGCGTGCGGGCCACCACCGGGCGCACGACGCTGGACTCCGCCGCCAGGGGCGCGTCGGCATCAGCGGCTTTGCGCCTGGCCTTGCTGGCTTCGAGGATGAACCGCATGGGCCCGGCAGCCTGGCGTCGTGCACGCTCCATGGCGGCCGCAGACTCCGCGGCCGAATCGGCCTTGGCGGCCGATGCAGCAGAGATTGGTGCTGGCGCTGCGGTCTGCGCCCCGGCCGGCGTGCCCACCAATGTGGCAGCAACCATCGAGACCGAGGCCCACGCTGCCGCCCTGGCAGCAGCGACAGACCCATCAGGTTTGAACACCTCGAGACCTCCGAAGCAAGACGCGGCTTGTGGCCGGCTTCTGCCAGGCCTTGGCCATGGATGCATGGCCCGGCCTGAACAGGCGAGGTGCGATTCTAGGGATGCGGATCTGCCCGGTGGCCCCGATCCTGGCCCGATACAGCATCAGGGCCTGCGGCGCGCTTCATTTGTCGTGCAAACGTGCAGCTTGCACGCCCCGCTCCGGCTCAGCACCACTTGGTCTGACAGACCTGCTTACACACCGCCTGCGGCCCAGGCCGCCTCAGGGCTTCAAGTGGCGGGCCAGAAAAGCTTCCAGGCGTGCGGCGAAGTCCAGGCGAGTCTCCAGCTTGTACCAACCGTGGCCTTCGTCGCTGTACTCCACCCAGTCCGGAGGCCGGCCGGCATCGATCAAGGCCTGGCGCATGCGCCGGCCGTGCACCGGCAGCACGCGGCGGTCTTCAAGTCCGAAGGCCAGGAAAACCGGCGCCCGGATGCGTGCGGCCTGCACAACGGGGGACACGCTGTCGATCATCGCGGCGTCCGCCACCGGGTCGCCGATCAACCGGGGGTAGTCGACCTCGCGCACGCTGTCGGACTGGTCGGTGCCGTAGCGCCACTGGAACATCAGGCGCGGGTCGGTCACTGCCACCCAGGCCGCGCCGCAGCGGTACAGCTCGGGGTGGCGCACCAGGCCCATCAGGGTGGCATAGCCGCCATAACTGGCACCCGCGATGCACACCCGCTTGGGATCGGCCTGACCTTGTTGGACTGCCCAGGCCACGGCATCGGCCACGTCGTCCTGCATGGCGCGGCCCCACTGACGCCAGCCCGCGCGGTACCAGTCGTGACCGTAGCCGCGGCTGCCCCGGAACTCGGGTTCCAGCACCAGGTAACCGCGCGACGCCAGAAACTGAGCGTCGGCGTCCCAGCCCCAGGTGCGACCGCGCACCCAGGGGCCGCCATGCACCAGCACCACTGCAGGCAAGGGGCCGGTTGCCTGGGGCGGCCGTGTGATCCACAGCGGCATCTTCTGGCCGTCGCGGGTGGGCACACGTTCGAAGTCCGTGCTGGCCATGCGCCGCAGATCGACACCGCGACGCACGTCGCCCACCTTGAGCCATTTGCCGTCGGCCACGGTGTGCACCCACAGTTGCCCGGGGTCGCGGTCGGAATAGGCCCGCACCAGCACGGTCATGTCGGCTTCGTCGCAGCGCCTGCAGTTCAATCGCACCACACGCCCAGGCAGTCGGCGCTCGGCTTCGGCCTGCAAAGCCTTCAGTCGCGGGTCGAACCAGTGTGTGGTTTCGGCGTCCACCTCGACCCGCACGCCCAGGGCCCTGTCGCCACGCGATTCAGTGACCAGCGTGCCCTGGAAGTCGAAGCCGGGCGTGCTGACCAGGGGTTCGGCCTCGGGCTCGCCGCGCTGGAAGTCGAAGCGCTTGAGCACGATGTCACCCGACGCCTGCGCCTCGGTGACGTAGAGCTGCCCGCGGGCATCGACGAACCGGGGTTGAAAAGGCTGTTCGTAGCGGTCACCTTCGTAGAGCTTGCGCCAGCTGGCTTCGCCCGCCCCACGCCAGTACACGCCAGAGCGTGCCCCGCGCTCGGTCACCGCCACCCGCGGTTCACCCTCGGGGCTGAACAGCCAGCGCCGCACGCCGCCTGGCGCATCGGTGTTCATGCTGCGCACGCGGCCGGTGGTGGTGTCCACGCGCAAGGGAACCACGGCATCGACTTCGCCGCTGCCATTGCGCACCTGCTTGCCCACGATGATGTCCTGCCCGACACCCGTGGGCACATGCAGCAGCTCGTGGTTGTGGTCCAAAGGCCGCAAGCTCTCGCGCGTGCGGGAGTCGTTGACCGATGTGCCACTGCCATTGATCAGCAAGCGCAAGCCGCCGCCATCACGCTGTACTGCGTAGAGCCCCGGCCACCAGCGCTGATCGCCCCCGCCGCGCTGGCGGTCGGTGAGGTCATAGACCAGCCGGTCGTCGTTGACCCAGTAGAAATCATCGACATCGGCGTCAGCGTAATTGGCCGGCGCGGCCACGGGCTTGCCTGTCTGCAGGTCGACCACCACCAGCCCCGTGCGACCCTTCGTCACCTGGGTGGCCAAGGCCAGCCAGCGGCCCGAAGGCGACAGGCGGGCATCTTCGATGTCTGGCTGGCGGTAGAACCACTCCGCCGGAAGCGGCGCGGCGCTGGCGTCGCTGGCGGCAGCAGGCGCTGCAGCCTGAGCCGGCGTGGCGTCGGCCTGGGCGAATGCCCCTGCCGTCAGGCAGCTCAGGGCCGTGGCCAGAAGCGCCCTGGCCATCCCATCCGTCGGACCGGCGACCAAGCCGCGTCGGCCCCCAAATGTTCCGTTCATGCCCCCCTCCTGATCCGTCCTGGCCGATGACAGCGGCCAACGTATTCTGAGGGCAGCAGCGGCTTACTTGAAACCCACCCGGTCCAGCATCTGCTGCACCACAGCCGTGTTAGCCCCCACCTTGGCAATGGGCACGGTTTCAGACTTGAAGCTGCCCAGGCTGAGCAAAGCCGCATTGGGTTTGGCCCCAGCCGCCACCGGGTATTCGTTGTTGCCGTCGGCAAAGTAGCGCTGTGCGCTTTCGCTGGTCAGATACTCCAGAAACTGCACCGCTGCGTCGCGGTTCTTGGCGTTGCGCGCCACGGCGGCACCGGCGATGTTGACGTGCGTGCCCCAGCTGGCCTGATTGGGGAACAGGACACCCACCTTTTCCACCACCGCCTGGTCTTCGGCCTTGTTGGACCGCATCATGCGGGCGAAGTAGTAGGAATTGGCGATAGCCACGCCACACTCGCCCGAGGCCACGCCCTTGATCTGGTCGGTGTCGCCGCCCTTGGGCGAACGCGCCATGTTGGCCACCAGGCCCTTGAGCCAGGTTTCTGTCTGCTGCGGCCCCAGATGTTCGAGCATCGAGCCGAAGAGGCTCAGGTTGTAGGGGTGCGAGCCGCTGCGCACGCACAGCATGCCCTTTAGCGCGGGTGCAGCCAACTTTTCATAAGTGTCCACATCGCTGGCCTTGAGCCGGCTCTTGTCGTAGATGACGATGCGGGCACGGGTGGACATGCCAAACCACTGCGCGCCTTGCGCGGTTTGGCCGCCCCGGAACTGCGCGGGCACACGTTGCTCCAGCAGAGCCGACTTCACCGGTTGGAACAGCCCTTCCTGTTCACCGCGCCACAAACGTGCAGCGTCGACGAGCAGGATCACGTCGGCCGGACTGGCCGTGCCTTCTGCCTTCAGGCGCGCCAGGATGCCCGCGTCGTCGGCCTCGACTCGCTGGATGCGGATGCCGGTGGTCTTGGTGAAGTTCTCGTACAGCGCTTCGTCGGTCTGGTAGTGGCGGGCCGAATAGAGGTTGAGCACCTTGTCCTGCGCGCTGGCCGACGCGGCCGCAGCCACCAAACACAGCGCCAGGGCAGCTTGCAGCGGGCGGGCCTTCAGGAACGAACTCAGGGTACGGAGCGACATGATTTCTGTGCCGACTGAGCGGCCGTGCGGATGCGGGAGCCACAGTCTAACGCAATTCGGAATCATTGTCATTCGCATCACCATCCGCAGTGGGTTTGTGTTTCCTCCGCTTCCCCAAGGCCACACTGAAAAGACGCGCCGTCAGCTCTCCATCTGCGACCAGGCCTTGTCCAGCCGTTTCACGCTCACGGGCTGCGGCGTGCGCAGCTCTTGTGCAAACAGGCTCACCCGCAGCTCTTCCAGCAGCCAGCGGTACTCGTCCATGCGGGCGTGCGGTGCGCCGCGAAGGTCGGACACGCGCCGCACCCAGCGGGTTTCCAGTGGTCGCAGCTCGGCCAGGCGTGTGCTGTCGCGGGCCGGATCGCCGCGCAGCTTGTCCAGACGCATCACCACGGCCTTCAGGTAGCGCGGCAAGTGCAACAGCGCAGGCCATGGCGTCAGTGCCAGAAAGCGCTTGGGCACCAGCCGCTGCAACTGGGCCTGGACGTCGTCGGCCACGTCGCGCGGGGGTTTGCTGTCTTTGAGCTTGCGCATCGCGGCGGCGTAGTCGGTCAGCACTACACCCGCCTGTCGCGCCACTTCGGCGGCGATCAGATTCAGGCGCGCGCGGCCCTCGTCCAGGCGCCGCTTGAAGCTGCCTTCGTCGCTGGGCAGCGGGTCGGCCAGGAAGGCGCGGTCCAGGGCGACGTCGATGATCTGCGTGCGCAGCTCTTCCAGGGTGCCCAGCGGCAGGAAGGCGCCGGCCATGGCGGTGAGTCCCGGGATGTTTTTTTCCAGGTACTTCAGCGGCTCGCGCAGCTGCAGCGCCACCAGACGGCGCAGGCCGGCACGATGCTGGTTGGCGGCTGCATCGGGTTCGTCGAAGACCTCGATCTCGACGTGGGCGCCACGGTCGATCAGGGCCGGAAAGCCCACCAGCACCTGCGGGCCACGGCGCACTTCCATCAGCTCGGGCAGTTCGCCGAAGGTCCACGCGGTGTAGGCGGTTTTTTCCGGCTCCCTTTCCTGCTCGCGGGACAGGGCGGGGGCGAGGTTCTTCGGCGCGGCACGACCCTCATGTCGACCCTCCTCCGGGGGAAGCGATCCCGGCACGGCGGGCCCGTCGCCGGCCGCCACCGTCTTCAAAACCGCCAGCGCCTGGAACGCACTGCGTGCCTGTGTGCCCAGCTCGGCCTTCAGACTGGCCAGGTCACGCCCGGTGCCGAGCTGACGGCCATGTTCATTGACCACGACGAAGTTCATGAACAAGTGCGGCGCCAGCTGTTCCAGTTTGAAGTCGTTGCGCTGCACCGCCAACTGGGTGCGGTCGCGCACTTGCTTGAGCAAGGCGTCCATCAGGCTGCCCTGCGCAAAAGGCACCAGCTCGCAGAATTCGGCGGCGTAGTCGGGCAGTGGCACCAGGCGCGACCGCGGGCGCTGGTGAAGCGTCTTGCACAGCGCCAGCACCTTGGCCTGCAGCATGCCCGGCACCAGCCATTCGCAGCGTTCGTCATTGACCTGGTTCAGCGCGTAGATGGGCACCGTCACCGTCATGCCGTCCTTGGTATCGCCGGGCTGGTGCAGGTAGCTCACGCTGCAGTCGATGCCGCCCAGCCGCAGCGTCTTGGGGAAGGCGGACGTGGTGATGCCGGCGGCCTCGTGGCGCATCAGTTCGTCGCGCGACAGGTGCAGCAACCTGGGTTGGCGCTTGACCTCGTCGCGGTACCAGCGCTCCAGTGAGCTGCCGCTGCACACGTCGGCCGGCAGCTGCTGGTCGTAGAAGGCGTGGATCAGTTCTTCGTCCACCAGCACGTCCTGCCGGCGCGCCTTGTGCTCCAGGTCTTGCACCTGTTCGACGAGCTTCAGGTTGTGCGCCAGGAAGGGCAGGCGCGTTTCCCAGTCGCCGGCCACCAGGGCCTCGCGGATGAAGATCGTGCGCGCCGCCACCGGGTCGACGCTGCCGAAGTTCACCCGCCTGTTGTTGTAGATGACGATGCCGTAAAGCGTGGCGCGCTCCAGTGCCACCACGTCGCCGGCCTTCTTTTCCCAGTGCGGTTCCAGCAGCTGTTTCTTCAGCAAGTGGCCGGCCAGCGGCGGTATCCAGGTCGGTTCGATCGCCGCCAGGCCGCGCCCGAACAGGCGCGTCGTCTCCACCAGTTCAGCCGCCACCAGCCAGCGGCCCGGCTTCTTGCTCAGGTGCGCGCCCGGGTGGCGCCAGAACTTCACGCCGCGTGCACCCAGGTACCAGTCTTCGTCATCGCTCTTGCAGCCGATGTTGCCCAGCAAGCCGGCCAGCATGGACTGGTGCAGCTGTTCGTAACTGGCTGGCAGCGAGTTGAGCTTCCAGCCTTGTTCGGCCACCACGGTGTGCAGCTGCGAGTGGATGTCGCGCCACTCGCGCACCCGCCGTGGGCTGACAAAACTGTCGCGCAGGCGCTGTTCCTGCTGGCGGTTGGTGAGCTTGTGGCTGTCCACCGCCACGCTGCCCACCGGCTTGTGGCCATGCTGGCCGCGGCCTTCTTCGATCCAGTGCCAGAGCTTGAGCACGCCGACAAATTCAGAACGTTCGTCGTCGAACTTGCGGTGCTTTTCGTCGGCAGCCTGGGCCACCTCTTGCGGCCGGTCTCGCACGTCCTGGCCCGACAGCGCCGAGGCAATGATCAGCACTTCAGACAAGGCACCGCGCTGCCGGGCCTCCAGGATCATGCGGCCGATGCGCGGGTCCAGCGGCAGCTTGGCCAGTTCGTGGCCCATGGGCGTCAGCTCGTTGGCTTCGTCCACCGCCCCCAATTCGCCCAGCAGCGCGTAGCCATCGGCGATTGCCCGCTTCGGCGGCGCCTCCAGGAAGGGAAAGTCCTCGATCTGCCCCAGGTGCAGGCCCTTCATGCGCAGGATCACCGCCGCCAGGCTGCTGCGCAGGATTTCTGGGTCGGTGAAAGGCGGCCGGCCCTTGAATTCTTCCTCGCTGTACAGGCGGATGCAGATGCCGTTGGCCACACGACCGCACCGCCCGGCGCGCTGGTTGGCGGCGGCCTGGCTGATGGCCTCGACCTGCAGCTGTTCCACCTTGTTGCGGTAGCTGTAGCGCTTGACGCGTGCATGGCCGGCGTCGATGACGTAACGGATGCCCGGCACCGTGAGCGAGGTCTCGGCCACGTTGGTGGCCAGCACGATGCGGCGGCCATTGCCGCTGCTGAACACGCGGTCCTGCTCGGCTTGCGACAGGCGCGCATACAGCGGCAGGATCTCGGGCTGCGGGCCGCCCCGGTGCGCCTTGGCCGCCTGCTGCGCCAGGTGCCGGCGCAGGTGATCGGCGGTCTCGCGTATCTCTCGCTCGCCAGGCAGGAAGACCAGGATGTCGCCTGCGCCGCCGTCGCGCCACAACTCGTCCACCGCGTCGGCGATGGCGTCGTCCAGGTCGAAGTCCTTGCGTTCTTCGAAGGGGCGCCAGCGCTGTTCCACCGGAAACAGTCGGCCGGATACGGTGATCACCGGCGCCGGTCCGTGCCGACCCGCGAAGTGATTCGCAAAGCGATCCGCATCGATCGTGGCCGAGGTGACCACGATCTTCAGGTCGGGCCGGCGCGGCAGAATCTGCCGCAGGTAGCCCAGCAGGAAGTCGATGTTCAGGCTGCGCTCGTGCGCCTCGTCGATGATGATCGTGTCGTAGGCCTTGAGCAGCGGGTCGTTCTGCGTTTCGGCCAGCAGAATGCCGTCGGTCATGAGCTTGACGCTGGCGCCCGGCTGCAGCCGGTCCTGGAAGCGCACCTTGTAGCCCACCACCTCGCCCAGCGGCGAATTCAGTTCTTCGGCGATGCGCTTGGCCACGCTGCTGGCGGCAATGCGCCGCGGCTGCGTGTGGCCGATGAGCCCACGCCCGCCGGCACCCCAGCCGCGCCCGAGTTCGAGCACGATCTTGGGCAGCTGCGTGGTCTTGCCCGAGCCTGTTTCGCCGCAGACGATGACGACCTGATGCTGCGCGATAGCGTGCGCAATCTCGTCGCGCCGGGCACAGACCGGCAGCGACTCGGGGTAGGTGATCGGCGGGACGGGGTGGGCCTGAACCGGGTTCGGGCTGCGGGGGGGTCTCACGGGGCGCGGATTATGGCCGCGACGGGCTCGCGGCCCCATGTGCTGCGGCACAATCCGTTCACTTTGATGCACGCCCGATGAGCCTCGTCTTCCCGCACACCTTTGTTCCCTGGTTCCGCGCCGTGGCGCCGTACATCCACGCTTACCGGGGCAAGACCTTCGTCATCGGCCTGGCCGGCGAGGCCATCGCGGCGGGCAAGCTGAGCACCTTTGTGCAAGACCTGTCGATCCTGCACGCCATGGGCTTGAAGCTGGTGCTGGTGCACGGCTTTCGCCCGCAGGTGACCGAACAGCTGGCCGCAAAAGGCCAGGTGTCGCGCTTTTCGCACGGCATCCGTATCACCGACGCGGTGGCGCTGGACGCGGCGCAAGAAGCCGCGGGCCAGTTGCGCTTCGAGATCGAAGCCGCGTTTTCGCAAGGCCTGCCCAACACCCCAATGGCCAACGCCACCGTGCGCGTGGTGTCGGGCAACTTCCTGACCGCGCGACCCGTGGGCATCATGGACGGTGTGGATTTCCTGCACAGCGGCCTGGTGCGGCGTGTCGACCAGGCAGCCATCAGCCGGGCCATCGAGTCGGGTGCGGTGGTGCTGCTCAGCCCCTTTGGTTTTTCGCCCACCGGCGAGGCCTTCAACCTGTCGATGGAAGACGTGGCCACGTGCACCGCGGTTGCCTTGCAGGCCGACAAGCTGGTCTTCGTGGGCGAAGTGCCGGGCATCCGGGAACAGCTGGATGACGCGGAAAGTGCCATCGACACCGAACTGTCGCTGGCCGAAGCCAAGCGCCTGCTGGCCGCCCTGCCCCGCCCGACCTTGCCCACCGACCCCACCTTCTACCTGCAGCACTGCGTGAAGGCCTGCGAAGGTGGCGTCGAGCGTTCGCACATCCTGCCTTTTGCCACCGACGGCGCGCTGCTGCTCGAGGTGTTCACGCACGACGGCGTCGGCACCATGGTGGTCGATGAAAAACTGGAGAGCCTGCGCGAGGCCACGGCCGACGACGTGGGCGGCATCCTGCAGCTGATCGAACCGTTCGAAAGGGACGGCACGCTGGTGCGCCGCGAACGCACCGAGATCGAGCGCGACATCGAGGTCTACAGCATCGTCGAACACGACGGCATCATCTTCGGCTGCGCGGCGCTGTACGCCTACCCCGAAGCGCGCACGGCGGAAATGGCCGCACTCACCGTGTCGCCGTTGTCACAGAGCCAGGGCGACGGCGAAAGGCTGCTCAAGCGCATCGAACAACGCGCCCGCGCAGCCGGGCTGGACAGCATCTTCGTGCTGACCACGCGCACGATGCACTGGTTCATCAAACGCGGCTTCACACAGGTTGACCCCGACTGGCTGCCTGAAGCACGCAAACGCAAATACAACTGGGACCGGCGCTCGCAGGTGCTGGTCAAGAAACTCGGCTGAAACTCAATAAAAGGGGCAAACAATGGCTCGAATGGTGCAATGTGTTCATCTCAACAAAGAAGCCGAAGGTTTGGGTTTCAGCCCCTACCCTGGTGAACTGGGCAAACGCATTTACGACAATGTCAGCAAGGAAGCGTTCGAGCTCTGGAAAAAACACCAGACCCTGCTGGTGAATGAAAACCGCCTGAACCTGGCCGACGCACGTGCCCGTCAATACCTTGCCCGTCAGATGGAGCAGTTTTTCTTTGGCAGCGGGGTTGACAAACCGGCGGGTTATGTCCCGCCTGCCGCCTGAAGAAGATCTGCTGCAAGGTGACCCTGGCAGTTTCACGGGTGCGGGGCCCTGCGCGCGAGAGATACAGTCGAACCATTCCAACCAAAACCGGAGCTCTCCCCATGGCCAAACCCAGCCTCAGTGAATTGCTGGCCCAAAAAGCCGTACTCGACAAGCAGATCGCTGAAACCCAGCGCGCAGAACGCACCGACGCGGTGGCCCAGGTTCGCACGCTGATGATGCAGTACGGTCTGACGCTGGCCGACATCGGCGCCAAGGCGGTCGCCGCACCGCGCAACGCGCCCGTGGCCAAGCCCACCGGCGGCACGGTCAGCAAGGGCCGCAAGGGCAGCACCGGCAAGGTCGCCGCCAAGTACCGGGACAAGACCACCGGCCAAACCTGGTCGGGTCGCGGCCTGCAGCCCAATTGGCTGAAAGCAGCGCTGGCCGGCGGACGGCCGTTGTCGGAATTTGTGATCTGATACGGCGCCCCTCGGCTGACGGCGGGCACATTTGAAAAACAAACCCGCCGCACCCTTGCCGCCCGTGCTGCTGAGTGAGCAGCTGGGTTCGCTGAACAGCGCTGCGGCGGCTGGCCTGAGCGTGCTGGCCGTCGGCCTGGCAGCGCTGCTGCTGTCCTATGCGGGCACGCTGAGCCTGTCGCTGTCTCCGTGGAGCGCGATTGCCATGCCCGCCGGGCTGGCGTTGGCGGCGCAGTGGCGTTGGGGCAGCAGCGTGTTGATTGGCGTGGCCGTGGGCACGCTGGCCGCCTTGCTGGGATCTGGCATGGACATCGGTCCTGCGCTGCTGGGCGCAGCCGTGGTGGTGCTGGCTGCCCTGCTGGCGCATGCAGTGATGTCGCGGCTGGAATTTGACGCCCGCTTCGAGCGTCCGGCCGACGTGGCCATCCTGGCCGCTGCCGTGGTTTGCGGCGCGGCCCTGCCCGCAGCACTGGCGGTGGCCAGTTGGGTCACGGCCACCATGGGCCTGACGCCCTGGGAAGCCTTCAGCGTGGGCTGGTGTGTGCTGGGGCTGGGCATGCTGTGCACGGCGGTGGCGGTGTTGGCTTTTGACCGCGGCATGCTGATGGCGCTGCAGCCGGGTTCGGGCTGGAAGTCATCGGCGCTGGGCCTTCTGGCCGTGGCGGTGATGCTGTGGCTGCTGTGGCTGGCGCCGCTGGCGCGGTCGCCGATCGGCGCCTTTGCGCTGTTCCTGCCGCATGTGGTGGTGGTGGTGCTGGTGCTTCGCGGACATCTGGCGCTGGCGGCCAGCGCGCTGCTCATCGCTTCGTTGTTGGTGGCCGGCTCGGCGGCCAAAGGCTTGTCGTTCTGGGTCGCGGGTGGCAGCGTGCCGGCAGCCCTGGCGGCTTGGGTGGGATCGGCACTGACCCTGTTGCTGGTCACGCATGCCGCCACGGTGGACTGGCGCGGCCGCGCGCAACGCTGGGAATGGGCTCTGGACGGTTCGCGCCTGGGCGTGGCCGACTGGCACTTGCAGCGTGAAGACGGCTTTGCTTCTGCTGCCTGGCGCACGCTGACCGGGCACCACGACAAACACTGGGACCCACTGGCCTGGCACCACCAGGTTCACCCCGAAGACCGCAAGGCGCTGGCCGACGCCATTGCCGCGCTGACCGTGGGCGACGACGGCCGCCGCCAGCTGGAACTGCGCATGCCACGCGGTGGCGGCTGGCACTGGCTGGAAGCCACGCTGATGGTCATCGAACGCGATGGCGCCGGGCACCCCGTGCACCTGCTGGCCACGCTGGCCGATGTGCACGATAAACGCCAGGCGCAAGAACGCCAGCTGATGTCGGTCAGTCTGTTCCAGCACCTGCACGAAGGCCTGCTCATCACCGACCCCGACCTGCGCGCGCTGGACGTGAACCCGGCTTACTCGCAGATCCTGGGCGTGCCACGCGACGAAGTGCTGGGCACTGTGCCCTCGCTGTTGCGCCCCGACCCGGCCGACCCGGTGGCACGCCAGCAGCGCGCGGCCATGTGGGGCGGCCTGCGCGACACCGGCAGCTGGCGCGGCGAGTTGCTGGAACGCCGCCGCAACGGCGAGCTGTGCACGCTGCAGGCCACGATCTCCACCGTGCTGGGTCCGGCGCAAGACCTGCGTTACCACGTGCTGGTGCTGTCGGACATCACGCAGCAGCAGTTGCAACGCGAACAGCTTGAACGCCAGGCGCACTATGACGAGCTGACGCGCCTGCCCAACCGCGCGCGCCTGTCCGAACTGCTGGACGATGCCATGCGCGCCGCCGACCGCGACGGCTATCTGCTGGTGGTGTGTTACCTGGATCTGGACCGCTTCAAGCCGGTGAATGACCGCTTCGGCCACGCCGCTGGTGACCGCTTGCTGTCCGAACTGGCCGGGCGCCTGCGCAGCGCCCTGCGCAGCCGCGAACACTGGACCGACATCGCCGCGCGCCTGGGCGGCGATGAGTTTGTGCTGCTTCTGCGCGCCGGCACACTGGAAGAAGCACGCCTGGCGGTTGAACGGGTGCTGCGCGTGGTGAGTCAGCCCTATGTCATCGACCCCGCACAAGACCCGGTCCAGGTGACGTCCAGCATGGGCGCGACGGTCTACCCCATCGACCGCAGTGACGCCGACACCCTGCTGCGCCACGCCGACCACGCCATGTATGGCGCCAAGCAGTCGGGACGCAACGGCTACCTGTTCTTCGACCCCGAACACCGCCGCCGCACCGAAGAACGCGCGCTGGCCATCGGCCGCATCCAGGAGGCGCTGGACCAGCAGGAGTTTGTCCTGCACTACCAGCCCAAGGTGGACATGCGCACGGGCCACGTGCACGGCTTCGAAGCGCTGCTGCGCTGGGAACACCCGCAGCACGGCATGGTGGCGCCCCTGCAGTTCTTGCCGCTGATCGAAAACACGGGGCTGTCTTCGCGCATCGGGGACTGGGTGCTGGCGCAGGCGCTGGACCACCTGTCGTCCTGGCGCCGCGACGGGCTGGACTTTTCGGTCAGCGTCAACGTCTCGGCTCGCCATCTGCAAGAACCTGACTTTGCACTGCGCCTGTCCGAACTGCTGGCGCGCCACACCGAGCCTCTGGCCAGCTACCTCGAGATCGAAATGCTGGAGACCGCCGCCCACGCCGACATCGAGGCCACGTCGGCCTTGCTGCTGCGCTGCCGCGCCCTGGGCGTGCGCTTCTCGCTGGACGACTTTGGCACCGGCTATTCGACGCTCACCTACTTGAAGCGGCTGCCGGTGGACGTGCTCAAGATCGACCGCAGCTTTGTGCACCACATGCTGGATGACGCGCAAGACCGGGCCATCGTCGAAGGGGTCATCGGCCTGGCCGGCACCTTCGGCTGCGTGGTGGTGGCCGAAGGTGTCGAAAGCCCGGCTCAGGCGCGCACCTTGCTGGAACTGGGCTGCACCATCGGTCAGGGCACTGGCATCGCCGCGCCCATGCCCTCGGCCCTGGTGGCCAACTGGGTGCGCGACTACAAGGGCATGTTTGCCTTGGCGCCTGCGCCGGACTCTGACAGCGGCGTCGCGAACGTCAGATGAGGCCCTGACTGGGCCATAGACTCGGGGCGTGATCCCACCGGGCTTTCTGCAAGAGTTGCTGTCTCGCGTCGACATCGTCGATGTCGTGGGCCGCCACGTCGAGCTCAAACGCGGCGGCGCCAACCTGATGGGCCTGTGCCCGTTTCACGGCGAAAAGTCGCCCAGTTTCTCGGTCAGCCCGAGCAAGCAGTTCTATTACTGCTTCGGCTGCGGCGCCAGTGGCGACGCCATCCGCTTCCTGACCGAGCACCTGGGCCTGAGTTTTGTCGAAGCGGTACGTGACCTGGCGCAAGGCGCCGGGCTGACGGTCCCTGAAGAACAGGTCAGCCCCGATGAACGGCAGCGGCGCGACACCTTGCGCCAACGGCGGCAGTCGCTGGGCGACGTGCTCACGCGCGCTGCCGATTTCTACCGCACACAACTGCGCACGCATTCGCGCGCTGTGGACTACCTCAAGCAGCGTGGACTGACAGGCGCCGTCGCCGCTCGTTTTGGCCTGGGCTTTGCACCACCGGGCTGGCGCACGCTGGCCGGCGTGTTTGCGGCATACGACGACCCTTTGCTTGAAGAGGCCGGGCTGGTGCGGCAGAAGGACGCGGGCGAGGGGCAAGAAAACGCAGCGCCGGTCCAGGCCGCAGCAGAAGCCGACCGCGGCCGTTACGACTGGTTCCGCGACCGCATCATGTTTCCCATACGGGCCGTGGGCGGCGAGGTCGTCGGCTTCGGCGGCCGGGTGCTGGACGACAGCAAGCCCAAGTACATCAACTCACCCGAAACACCGGTCTTCAGCAAAGGACGCGAGCTGTACGGCCTGTTCGAAGCGCGCCAGGCCCTGCGCGACAAAGGCTACGCGCTGGTGGTCGAGGGCTACATGGACGTGGTCGCGCTGGCCCAGAGCGGTTTTGCCAACGCCGTGGCCACCTTGGGCACGGCCTGCACGGCCGACCATGTGCAGAAACTCTTCCGCTTCACCGATGCCGTGGTCTTCAGCTTCGACGGCGACGCGGCAGGCCGCCGCGCCGCCGGGCGCGCACTGGAAGCGTCACTGCCGCACGCCACCGACTTGCGATCGGTGCGCTTTCTGTTCCTGCCCTCGGAGCACGACCCCGACAGCTTCGTGCGCGAACTGGGCCCGGCGGCATTCGAAGAACAGGTGACGCAGGCCGTGCCCTTGTCGCGCCAGCTGATCGAACAAGCCAGCGAAGGCGCGGACATGGACACCGCCGAAGGCCGCTCGCGCATGCTGGCGCAAGCCAAACCCATGTGGCTGGCGCTGCCCGACGGCGGCTTGAAGCGGCAGATGGTGGCCGAACTGGCGCGGCAGGCACAGCTGGATCTGGCCGAGCTCACCGCGCTGTGGGGCGGCGCTGCACTCACGCCCAGATCGGCCTCTCCGGCCCGCCTGCCGCCGCAGCGGGCGGCCCTGCGTGCATCCGGGCGCCGCGCCCCGGCGGCGCTGGCCGATCTGGCACTGCGCCTGCTGCTGCGCCATAGCGACTGGTGGTCCCGTCTGTCCAACGACGACCACGGCATGTTGCACGAGCTGGGCGGCGACCACGGCGAAGTCGTGGCCTGGCTCGAAGTGCAGCTGGTCGAGCATGGCGACCAGACCTGGTCCGCGCTGGAATCAGCGATGGCCGACCAGCCCTGGCAAGCCCAGGCCCACCGATGGGTGGATGCAGCCGATGCGCAAGAGGAGCAGAGCTTTGACGACCTGTCGCGTGTGGTGTCGCGCATCTGGATCGACCGGCTGGGTGCCGAGTCGCGCGAACTGGCCGCGCAGGCCCGGTCACCAGATGACATGGCGCGATTGCGCGAGATCAACGAACGTGTGGGTGCGCTGAAGGCTGCATTGGCCGCTGTGAGCGCGCCCAGATCGAGCTGACAGCTTGCCGCTCGACCACGCCTTGCGACCCCATCGCCACGCAAACGCTGTGCAATCGCCAAGGATTTGCCGGGCGTGGCGGTATAATCCGATGTTTTCGCAGCGGCCAAGCTTGATGACAGCGGTGACAGCGGTGACAGCAGCGCCTCCGGACCCCGGCCACCCTTGACAGGGTTGATAAGGGCAACCGCAGTCACCACCTATCCGCAAGGGCTGCACACCAGGCAAGTTCAAGCGAGCATGCCTGCTCGACACCCGCAAGCCCTCGCGCCGACGCCAGCGCAGAGAAAGCACTCTTTGTACCGGCCAGGCTGCCGCATGGATGGCGTTTCTCTTTTGTCGCCCCCTTCCTTTCAAGGATACGCATGACCGCCAAGAAGCCCGCGCCTGCCGCCAAACCCGTGGCCAAGCCCGCAGAAGACAACAAGGTCAAGGCCGCTGCTGCAAAGCCTGACGCAAGCAAGGCGGCTGCCAAGCCTGACGCAAGCAAGGCGGCCGCAAAGCCTGACGCACGCAAGGCAGCTGCCAAGCCCGCCGCAAAGGCGGTGGTCGACACCAAGGCAGCAAAAGCCGCGCCGTTGAAGGCCACCAAGGCAGCAGCCAAGGTCGACGCAAAGCCCGTCAAGGGCGCTGCCAAAGCCGCGCCCGCCAAGCCTGAATCCAAGGTCGGCAAGGGTGGCAAGAAGGCTGCTGAGCCGGTCAAGAAAGGCGCTGAGCTGGCCGAAGAAGAAGACCTGAGTGACATCGAAGCCGACATCGAAGGCGAAGTCGAAGTCGAAGCCGAGGTCGAGGTCGTTGCCGACGAGAAGGTCGAGAAGGCCAAGCCGCTGCGCATGAAGGTCAGCCGCGCCAAAGAACGCGCGCTGATGCGCGAGTTCGGCCTGGAAGAGACCACGCTCACCGAAGAAGAAGCCGCCAAGCGCCGCCAGGAGCTTAAAACGCTCATCAAGATGGGCAAGACGCGCGGCTTCCTGACGCACCAGGAAATCAACGACCACCTGCCCGAGAAGCTGATCAACGAGGAAATCCTCGAAGCCATCATCAGCATGCTTAACGACATGGGCATAGCGGTGTACGAGCAGGCACCCGACGCTGCCACGCTGCTGGTGGCCGGTGGCGGCGCCACCACCGCCACGGAAGAAGAAGCCGAAGAAGCCGCTGAAGCCGCACTGTCCACCGTGGACAGCGAATTCGGCCGCACCACCGACCCGGTGCGCATGTACATGCGTGAGATGGGCACGGTGGAACTGCTCACACGAGAAGGCGAAATCGAGATCGCCAAACGCATCGAAGGTGGCCTGCAGGCCATGATGCTGGCCATCAGCGCGTCGCCCACCACCATCGCCG
The DNA here is from genome assembly GCA_038204775.1 of Burkholderiales bacterium. Classification (GTDB taxonomy): domain Bacteria; phylum Pseudomonadota; class Gammaproteobacteria; order Burkholderiales; family Burkholderiaceae_C; genus Rubrivivax. Next base: position 35,070 of record JBBRCN010000036.1, read on the forward strand.
AAATCCTGTCGATGGCCGACCGCATCGGCAGCGGCACGATGCAGATCTCCGAAGCCGTGGACGGCTTCATCAGCAGCGACGAAGCCGACGACTACGTGGCCGAAGAAGACTTCGACGAATTCGACGAAGAAGACGACGACGACGGCCAGGGCGGCAGCAAGGCGCTGACCAAGAAGCTTGAAGAACTGAAGAAGCTGGCCCTGGTGAAGTTCGAGGGCCTGCGCACCCATTTCGACAAGATGCGCAAGGCCTACGAAAAAGAAGGCTACAAGAGCACGGCCTACAACAAGGCGCAACACGCCATCAGCGAAGACCTGATGACCATCCGCTTCACGGTCAAGACGATCGAGAAGCTGTGCCACATCCTGCGCAGCCAGGTCGACGACGTGCGCCGCTACGAGCGCGAGATCCGCAAGATCGTGGTCGACAAGTGCGGCATGCCGCAGGACCACTTCATCAAGACCTTTCCGCCCAACGTGATGAACCAGAAGTGGGCCGAGAAGGAAATAGCCGCCGGCAAGGCCTACAGCCCGATCCTTCAGCGCAACCTGCCGGCCGTGCAGGAACTGCAGCAGAAGCTGTTCGATCTGCAGGCCCGCGCCGTGGTGCCGCTGGACGACCTGAAGCTCATCAACAAGAAGATGAACGAAGGCGAAAAGGCCAGCCGCGACGCGAAGAAGGAAATGATCGAGGCCAACCTGCGCCTGGTGATTTCCATCGCCAAGAAGTACACCAACCGCGGCTTGCAGTTCCTGGACCTGATCCAGGAAGGCAACATCGGTTTGATGAAGGCGGTGGACAAGTTCGAGTACCGCCGCGGCTACAAGTTTTCGACCTATGCCACGTGGTGGATCCGCCAGGCCATCACGCGCAGCATTGCCGACCAGGCGCGCACGATCCGCATCCCGGTGCACATGATCGAAACGATCAACAAGATGAACCGCATCTCGCGGCAACATCTTCAAGAATTTGGCTACGAGCCGGACGCCCCGACGCTGGCCGAGAAGATGGAGATTCCTGAGGACAAGATCCGCAAGATCATGAAGATCGCCAAAGAGCCGATCAGCATGGAAACGCCCATCGGTGACGACGACGACAGCCACCTGGGCGACTTCATCGAGGACACCAACAACGTGGCCCCGGTGGACGCCGCCATGCAGGCCGGCCTGCGCGATGTGGTGAAGGACATTCTCGACTCGCTGACCCCGCGCGAAGCCAAAGTGCTGCGCATGCGCTTCGGCATCGAGATGAGCACCGACCACACGCTTGAAGAAGTGGGCAAGCAGTTCGACGTGACGCGCGAGCGCATCCGCCAGATCGAGGCCAAGGCCATCCGCAAGCTCAAGCACCCCAGCCGTTCTGACAAGCTGCGCACCTACCTGGACAATCTGTAAGGGTGCCGACCGGGCGCAGGCGACGACCAACCATGCGCACGCCATGACGCGCATCTCCGATCGCACCGTCCTGTTTGCCGACCTGCGCGGCAGCACGGCGCTGTTCGAGACCTTGGGCAATGCAGAGGCCACCTCCGTGGTGACCCATTGTGTGCAGGCGCTCGGCGGTGCGGTGAACAGCTATGAAGGCCACGTCGTGAAGACTTTGGGCGACGGCCTGATGGCGGTGTTTGACGAAGCCTTGCAGGCTGTGCAAGCCGCCATGCTGATGCACGAGGTGCTGGACGGCATGGTCTCGCGCGGCAGTGAACGAGGTGCCTCTTCGGGCTTGCGTGCGCTGCGCCTGCAGGTGGGCCTGGCCCGCGGCGAGGTGGTCGAGATGGCCGGCGATTGTTTCGGCGATGCCGTCAACGTGGCCGCCCGACTGCTGGACCATGCGGGCGACAACGAAACGCTGCTTACGGTTGAAGTGCTGCAAGGCCTGCCGCTGGACCTGCGGTCGCGTTTTCGCAGCCTGGACCGGCTGGTGCTGCGGGGCCGCGCCGAGCCCGTGCAGGTGCATGTGATGGGCGGCCGCAGAGGCGCTTCATCCGACATGGCGGCCACCCAGTTTGGTGATGTGACCACGGTGTCCGAGCCCGACGGCCTGCGCCTGATGTGGGCTGACCAACACCGCCTGTTCGCCAGCCAGCAGACCCCCGTCGTGCTGGGTCGAAGTCCACAGGCCACCTTCTGCGTCGACGACGGCCGTGTGTCGCGATCTCACGCCCGTGTGGACTGGCACAGCGGCAGCTTCCAGATCACCGACCTCAGCTACAACGGCACCTACGTTCGTTTCAACGATGGCGAGATCGTCAGCCTGCGGCGCGGCAGTTGCACGCTGCACGGCAGCGGCACCATCGGCCTGGGCGGCACACCCACCGATCCGGGCTCGGCCTGCGTCAGCTTCGACGTGCTGCGCTTTGCCGACACACAGCCCCAGGTTCCGCTGGAGCTGCGCTGACCATGAAGGTGCTGTACATCGACGACGACCGAATCAACACCCTGCTGTTCGTCGAGACCTGCCGGTTCGCGCATGCCGTCGAGGTTGAAACCGCAGGCAGCGGGGCCGAGGCCATGGAGCTGGCACCGCGCTGCCAACCCGACCTGTTGGTGATCGACCTGCACCTGCCCGACACCACGGGCTACGACCTCTTGCCGGCCCTGCGCACGCTGTTGGGCCAGCCCGATCTGCCGGCCTTTTTGTGTACGGCAGACGAGGCCCCACTGGTCGAACAACCTGCGCGCGAGGCCGGTTTCACGGGTTGCTGGACGAAGCCGGTCGAATTGCAGCAGGTCATCGGCGAACTGGCGCGTCGCAGCGACGGGGCAGCCGCCCGATGAGCTTTCGAGACGAGCCGGCCTACCGCCACGGCACACCGGCCCGCATCGCCGTGCTGCTGGTCAACCTGGGCACGCCCGACGAGCCCTCGGCGCCTGCGCTGCGCCGCTACCTGGCCGAATTCCTGAGCGACCCGCGGGTGGTCGAGATTCCGCGCCTGGTGTGGTGGCCCATCCTGCACGGCATCATCCTGCGTACAAGGCCCGCAAGATCTGCGGCCAAGTACGCCAGCGTCTGGATGCCTGAAGGCTCGCCGCTGGCCGTGTGGACCCGGCGCCAAGCCGACGCCGTGGCCACGACTCTAGCCGAGCGTGGCCATCACGTGATCGTGCGCCACGCCATGCGCTATGGCAACCCGTCGCTGCCAACCACGCTGGACCAACTGCGTGCCGGAGGTGTCACCCGCGTGCTGGTGCTGCCCATGTACCCGCAGTACGCAGCCGCCACCACCGCCAGCATCAGCGACAAGGTCTTGCAGTGGGCCACGCAGACACGCCGCATGCCCGAGCTGCGCTTCGTGGCCGAGTACCACGACGACCCGGCCTACATCGCCGCCCTGGCCCACCAGTTGCGCACCCACTGGGCCGCCAACGGACGCGGCGATCAACTGGTGCTCAGCTTCCACGGCGTGCCGGAACGCAGCCTGCACCTGGGCGACCCCTACCACTGCCAGTGCCACAAAACGGCGCGGCTGTTGGCCACCGAGCTGGGGCTGCAGCCGGCCGAGGTGAAGGTCACCTTCCAAAGCCGATTCGGCAAGGCCAAGTGGCTGGAGCCGTACACCGAGCCCACGCTGCAGCAGTTGGCCGCGTCAGGTGTGAAGCGCGTTGACGTGATGTGCCCCGGCTTTGTCGCAGACTGTCTGGAAACGCTGGAAGAGATTGCGCAGGA
>JBBRCN010000037.1:0-38171 GCA_038204775.1 Burkholderiales bacterium
GTCGTTCAGCAGTGACGCGCCGACCACTGCGCCGCGGCCCATCACCAGGTTGAAGGCACCGGCGGGCACACCGCTGCGCTGGATGATGTCGGCCAGGGCCCAGGCGCTGGCCGGCGCAGCTTCGGCCGGTTTGAAGACGACCGCGTTGCCGGCGGCCAGAGCTGGCGCGATCTTCCAGGCCGGAATGGCCATGGGAAAGTTCCAGGGTGTGATGAGCCCGACCACGCCCAGCGGTTCCTGCGTGGTCTCCACCGTGATGCCTTGGCGCACCGAAGGCAGCGTTTCGCCGCCCGCGCGCAGCACCTGCTGAGCCTGGAACTTGAAGATGTGGCCGGCGCGCGTGAGCTCGCCGATGCCCTCGGGCAGGGTCTTGCCCTCTTCACGCGACAGCAGCGTGCCCAGTTCTTCGCGTCGCGCCAGCAGTTCGGTGCCGATGCGGTCGAGCGCATCGCAGCGCGCCTGGATGCCGCTGGCGGCCCATGTGGGCGCGGCCTGGGCGGCGGCATCGATGGCCAGTCGCATCTGGGCCGCATCGGCCAGGGCGTAGTCGCCGACGTGCTCGCCCAGGTCGGACGGATTCATCAAGGTCTGGTGTTCGGGTCCGGCCAGCCACTGGCCGCCGATGAAGTTGTCGTGCATGTCCATGATCGTTTGCAGGAGCGGATGCCGCTTCGGGGTGAAGACCGGCCGATTCCCAGCAAGAGATTGAATCACAGATTTCAGATTTTATAAAATGTAAATCATGGAGTAGACTGGCGCTCATGGAAAATCCTTACCGCACCACTACCGCCGCCATCAACACCCCCACCTATCTGCGACTGCGAGAGCAGATCCGCAGCGACATCGTGGCCGGGGTGTGGGCCCTGGGTTCTCATATCACGCTGGCGCAACTGAGCCAGCACTACGCGGTCAGCGCCGCGCCGGTGCGCGAGGCCCTGCTGCAGTTGCAGGGTGAAGGCGTCGTCGACATGCGCATGCACCGCGGCGCTGTGATTCCCGACGTGGACGAGCGCTACATCGACAACATCTACAAGCTGCGCGGTGCCCTGCAGGCCATGCTGGCCCGCGACGCGGCGCAGCGTGCCACGCCAGCCGACGTGAAGCGGCTGCAGGCCCTGAGCGACGCGCACGAGGCCGCTGCCAGCAGCCGCGACGTGGCCGTTACCGTGCAAGCCAACCGCGAACTGCACCACTTCATGGACACGCTGGCCGACAACCCGCCCGCCGTGGAGGTGCTGGACGCACGTGCCAGCCTGGTCGATGCCTTCCGGCGCCTGCATGGGTATGGCGGCAGTCGGCTGGAAGTGGTCATCGCGCAGCACCGCAAGCTGGTGCGCGCCATTGCCCGGGGCGATGGCGACAAGGCGGCGCAGGCGGCGATCGAACACACCGACTCAGCGCGCACCGACCTGCTGAATTTGGTGCGCCGCAAGGTCTGAGCCAGCGAGAGCAACCATGAAGATCACCGACATCCGTTGCCACCTGATGCAGGCCGGGCCGCCGCCCCACACCGGCTGGTCGGCCACCGGCACCAGTGCCTTGGCCAGCAGCCGCAACTGGCTGTTCGTCACCGTGCACACCGACGCCGGCCTGGTGGGCACCGGCGAGGGCTCGGGCTGGCCGCGTGTGGTGGCCACGGCGGTGGATGACCTGCGCCACTTGCTGCTGGGCGAAGACCCGTCGCACATCGAGCGCCTGGGCCAGAAGTTGCGTGTCGCGCTGATGGGGCACGGCCAGACCGGCGTGGTGGGCATGGGCGCCGTGGCGGCGCTGGATACGGCCCTGTGGGACATCAAGGCGCAGGCCCTGGGCACGACGGTGGCCAATCTGCTGGGCGGCCACACCCGCACGCGCATCCCGTACTACACCCACGCGGCCGACGTCACAACCGCGCAGGCCGCCGTGGCGCGGGGCGTGCGCGCGGTCAAGATCGGCGGCCTGGCTCAAGTGGTCGAGCGGGCCTTCGCGGTGCGTGCGGCCATCGGTCCGGACATCGACCTCATGGTCGACCTGCACGGCCCGCCCTGGCTGACCGCTGCCGACGCGGTGGCCATCGGCCGGGCGCTCGAGCCGCTGAACCTGCTGTTCCTGGAAGAGCCGGTCGCGCCCGACAACCTGGATGGCTGGCGCCGCCTGCGCAGCAGCGTGGCCCTGCCACTGGCCGGTGGCGAACGGCTGGCCACGCTGGCCGACTTTCGCCCGTTCGTCGAAGAACGCCTGCTCGATGTGTTGCAGCCCGATACCGGCCGCTTCGGTGGTCTGACGCAGATGCACAAGCTGGCCGGCATGGCCGAGGCGCACGGCCTGCTGATGGCGCCGCACTCGGGCTCCCTGGGCCCGGTGGCGGAGGTCGCTGCAGTGCACCTGATGGCAGCGCTGCCCAATGCACTGGTGCTGGAACGCATGGACCCGGACTGGCCGGGCCGCGCGCAGGTCACGCAGACCGCCTTGCTGGCACAGGCCGGCCACCTGTTGTTGCCTGAAGGGCCTGGGCTGGGCGTGCGCCTCGACGAGGGCTTCATTGCCGGCCACCCGAGCCAGCGCAACACCGGACTGGCCAAGGGCGGCTGGAACGCCGGCACCGAGGACCAGACCCCGCACACCCAGGCGCGTCAGCCGCGCGCTTACATCAACCGCAACCAGAGCCTGCCCGATGACTGAAGCTGCCCCGATCCAAGCCACCCAAGCTGCCCAAGCCCTGGGCCCGATTTCCAAACTCACCCGAGACCGCTTGCTGCTGGTCTCTACCGCCACGCTGACGACCGTGCTCTTCAAGCACGGCCTGCGCAACACCTTCCTGCAGGGGCCACGCCCGGTCGGGGCGGCACAGCGCCTTGTCGGCCAGGCCTACACGCTGCGCTACATCCCGGCACGTGAAGACCTGGACCCCTTGAACGTGTTCGAGGATCGCCTGCACCCGCAGCGCGTGGCCGTTGAAGAGTGCCCCCCCGGCCACGTGCTGGTGATCGACAGTCGTGGCGACGCGCAAGCCGCTTCGGCAGGCAACCTGCTGGTAACACGTTTGCTCAAGCGCGGCTGCGCCGGCGTGATCACCGATGGTGGCTTTCGCGATTCGCCCGAAATCGCGGCGCTGGACTTCCCGGCTTACCACGTGCGCCCGTCCGCGCCCACCAACTTGATCAGGCACCACGCCGCCGACCTGCAACTGCCCATCGGTTGCGGCGGTGTGGCCGTCTACCCCGGCGACGTGATGGTGGGCGATGGTGAAGGCGTGGTCTGCATCCCGCGTGCCATGGCCGACGCCGTGGCCGCTGAAGCCTGCGAGCAGAGCATGTACGAGGACTGGGTCGCCGAACGCATCCAGGCGGGCGAAGGTCTTTTTGGTCTGTACCCGGCCACCGACCCGGCGCAGCGGGCGCGCTACGCGCAGTGGAAGCTGGCGCAGGCGGCGCGCTATCCGCTGTCGCCACAGGCCGCGTGATCCCGTGGCGCGGCTCAGGCGTCGATCTGTATTGAATCCGTCTATAGATTTTATATAATCTGTAATGTACAGTGCGTGTCCGTGCAGGCAGCCGCACCGCGGTCTGCCTGACGCCTACTGACCTACAGAACTGGAGACCGACATGCCCCATCCCCACACCTCCTGCCGATCGCGCCTGCGCTTGACCGGCGCGCTGCTGCTGACAGCAGTGGCCAGCGTGCTGCCTGTCCCCGCTGCCGCACAGAACTGGCCTGACCGCACCATCACCCTGGTGGTCGGCTTTCCGCCCGGCGGTGCACTCGACACCATCGCCCGCACGATGGCCGAGGAACTGTCCAAGTCGCTGGGGCAGAAGGTCATCGTCGACAACAAGCCCGGCGCGGGCGGCAGCCTGGCGGTGAGCGCCGTGATCAATGCACCGGCCGACGGCTACACCTTGCTGATGGCGGCCATCAACCTGGCCACGGCACCTGCGTTGACGGGGGTGCGCTACGACCCCAAGACCGCGCTGACGATGGTGTCGCAGATCAGCAGCGTGCCCGTGTTCATGCTCACCTCGGGCAAGGGCAAGCTCAACACGCCGGCAGAAGTGATTGCCGCGTCCAAGGCCACCGACGGTGGACTCAAGATCGGCTCGGGCGGCATCGGCACCTCGGGGCATCTGGCCATCGAACTGCTGATGCGCAGCCAGAAGATCCCGTCGCTTCACGTGCCCTACAAGGGCGGTGCGGCGGCCAACCTGGCGGTGATCAGTGGTGAAGTCGATCTCATCTTCGATCTGGGGTCGGGCAGCCTGAAAGGCTTTCTCGAGGCCGGCACGATCAAGCCGCTGGCGGTGATGCAGGACACCCGCGCCAGCGCGCTGCCCAACGTCAAGAGCGCCAAGGAACTGGGCCTGCCGCCAGACACCTACATCCGCAGCTGGCAGGGCATTGCCGCGAAAGCCGGCACGCCCAACGACATCGTCGTCAAGCTGCACAAGGCGGTCGTCGCTGCGGCCGACACGCCGGGATTCCGCGCGCGGGCCTGGCAACTGGCTTCGGACGTGGTGACCAGCAAGTCGCCGCAGGACTTCCAGCGCTTTCATGATGCCGAACTTGAACGCTGGACGGCGCTGATCAAGGCCGCCAACATCAAGCCTCAATGACGTTGAACTGCATTCTGCTCACGGGCGCCAGCGGCAAGGTGGCGCGCTCGGTCCGGGGCGCCGTCGGGCAGCTCTGTCATGAGCTGCGCTTGACCGACATCGTGCCCGTCGAAGCCACGGCGCCAAACCAGACGGTGCACCTGGCCGACCTGAACGACGCTGCGGCCTTGCCGGCCTTGGTGAAAGGCGTCGATGCCATCGTGCACTTTGCCGGCCATCCGCGCGAAGCGCCCTGGTCGGTGCTGATCGAGGCCAATCTGCGCACCGTGGTCAACCTGTGGGAAGCCGCCGTTGCCGCGGGTGTACAGCGCGTCGTCTACGCCAGCTCCAACCATGCGGTGGGCTACTACCCGCGCAGCCAGCACATCGACACCGGGGCGCCCGTGCGTCCCGACGGCCGCTATGGCGTGAGCAAGGTCTTCATGGAAGCCGTGGCCAGCCTGCATGCCGACAAACACGGGCTGCGCGCCTTCGGCATCCGCATCGGCTACTGTGGCCCCGAACCGCTGGACGCCCGCATGCTGTCGCACTGGCTGCATCCGCAGGACCTGGCGCAGCTGATCGAGCTGGGCCTGACGGCCGACTACCACCACGAGATCGTCTACGGTGTGTCCGACAACAGCGCCAGCTGGTACGACAACAGCCGTGCGCACGCGCTGGGCTACCGGCCGCGGCACAGTGCGGATGCCTTTGCACAGGCGCTGGCTGGCCAGGTCACGGACGATGCCGTGGCCGAGCGCTACCAGGGCGGCAGTTTTGCTGCCGATGGCCATGTCGGTGATGCCGAGCGTCCTGCCCGTCACCGAATCGCGCGCTGAGCGTGTGGCGGTCACCGGGCTCGGCACGCCGCCGGGCCTGCACGTCTGGCGCGCAGGCAACCGCGTCGGCGAATCCCCGGTGTGGGACGTGGACTCGAAGTCGCTGCTGTGGATCGACGTGCGCGCGCCGGCCGTGCTGCGGTTGGACCCGCTGCGCGCGACGTTGCTGCGCTGGACCTTGCCCGATGTCGTGGGTGCGCTCGGACTGGCCACGGGCGGCTGCGTGGTGCTGGCGCTGCAGCGATCGCTGGCCCTGCTGCACCTGGCCAGCGGCAAGCTCACGCCGGTGCTCGAAGTGGCTGGTGAGCCGGCTGGCAACCGCCTCAACGACGGCAAGGTGTCGCCGTCAGGACGCTGGTTCGTGTTCGGCTCGATGGACGACCGGCCCGCAGACAAACAAGCCACCGGGTCGATCCATGCCGCCGCATGCGATGGCACCGTGAACAAGCTGTGGCAGGGACTGACGGTGGCCAACGGCATCGCCTTCAGCGCCGACGCCACCGCACTCTACTTTTCCGACAGCTTTGCTGGCCAGGTGTGGCGGGCACCCTGGGACGAGAGCCGCGGCACGATGGGCCTGCCCCGGCTCATCTGCAAGCTGGACGAGGCAGCGGGTCGTCCCGATGGCGCCACCATCGACGCCTTGGGCCACTACTGGTCGGCTGGCGTCTCGGCTGGGTGCCTGAACCGGTTGGATGCGGACGGCGCGAAGGTGCAGCGCCTGGCGTTGCCGATTCGCGCGCCGACGATGCCTTGTTTCGGCGGCGACGAGCTGGCTGACCTGTACATCACGTCGCTGGTGCGGCCGGGCTGGACGAAGGGGGCGAGCGATGTCGATGGCGATCTGGTGTGTTGGCCAGGCGCCGGCCGCGGCCAGCCGTCACCGCGCTGGCGCTGGCAGGTTTGAGCTGCTGGGCGCCAAGCGCCCGGCGGTCTACTGGAAGGCCACCTCGGCAAAGCTGCGCAGCTTGCGACTGTGCAGGCTGCCCGGGCGTTCCTGGCGCAGCAGTTCGACGGCACGCATGCCGATGCGCAGGTGCTGGTCCACCCGCTCGCGGTAGAAGTGGTTGGCCATGCCGGGCAGTTTGATCTCGCCGTGCAGCGGCTTGTCGCTGACACACAGCAAGGTGCCGTAGGGCACGCGGAAGCGAAAGCCGTTGGCGGCAATCGTCGCACTTTCCATGTCCAGCGCCACCGCGCGGCTCTGGCTGAATCGGCGCTCCGGCCCGCTGGGCGACAGCAGTTCCCAGTTGCGGTTGTCGGTGCTGACCACGGTGCCGGTGCGCAGCAGGCTTTTCAGTTCATAACCCGACAGTTGTGTGACATCGGCAACGGCCTGTTCCAACGCCAGCTGCACCTCGGCCAGCGCCGGCACGGGCACCCACAGCGGCAGGTCTTCGTCCAGCACATGGTCTTCACGCATGTAGGCATGGGCCAGCACGTAGTCGCCCAGCTTCTGGCTGTTGCGCAGGCCGGCGCAGTGGCCCAGCATCAGCCAGGCGTGCGGGCGCAGCACGGCCACGTGGTCGGTGATGGTCTTGGCATTGGCCGGGCCGACGCCGATGTTGATCATCGTGATGCCGCTGCTGTCCGGTCGCACCAGGTGGTAGGCCGGCATCTGCGGCAGGCGCGGGGGCTGTGCGCCCAGTTCGTCGCCCGCGCGAGCGGCTTCACCCTTGCGGCGCGTGATCACGTTGCCGGGTTCGACGAAGGCTTCGTACTCGCAGCCCGGGTCGGCCATCAGGTCGTGGCCGAGCTTGATGAATTCGTCGATGTAGAACTGGTAGTTCGTGAACAGCACGAAGTTCTGGAAGTGCTCGGGCACGGTGCCGGTGTAGTGGCGCAGCCGGTGCAGCGAGTAGTCCATGCGCGGTGCGGTGAACAGCGCCAGCGGGTGGGGTGCGCCCGACGCCACTTCGTTGGTGCCGTTGGCAATGCCGTCGTCCATGGCCGCCAGATCGGGCAGGTCAAAACGGTCGCGCATCAAGAGGCGCCGTTCGGGGGGCATGCTGCCTTCCAGATGGTCGTGTTCGGCCAGCGAAAAGTGCACGGGGATGGGTTGTGCGCTGGTGCCCACCTCGATGGATACGCCGTGGTTGCGTCGCAGCAGCCTGAACTGCTCTTTCAGGTAGCTGGCAAACAGGTCGGGTCGGGTGACCGTGGTCTCGAAGGTGCCTGGCCCGGCGACAAAACCGTAACTCAGGCGCGAGTCGGCGCGTGCCACGGTGTCGGTGCGCACCCTCACGAAGGGGTAGCAGGCACGGACATGGTCTTGAAGCGGGGCCCCGCTGACGAACTGCCGAAGCGCATCACGCAGATGGTGCACGCTGGTGTCGTAGATCTCGCGCACTCGGGCGAGGGCTGCTTCGGGCTCGTCGAAGCGTTCGGGGGCGTAGAAGGCGGGGCTGATCATTTCCCATTCTACGGGACGGCCGCCGGGCCCACGGGGCTTCAACCGCCCGCGCTGGCCTGGCTCAGGTGGGCCAGTGCGGCGCCATCCAGCGACAGACGGGCGGCGCCCATCAACTCTTCCAACTGGTTCAGCCGGGTGGCGCTGGCAATGGGCGCCGTGATGCCCGGCTGCGCCATCTGCCAGGCCAGGGCCACCTGGGCCGGCGTGGCGCCCTGCTGCGCCGCCACTTCGTCCAGCGCAGCCAGGATGCGGTGGCCGCGTGGGTTGAGGTAGCCCTTCACGCCGCCACCACGTGGGCTTTTGCCCAGGTCGGCCTCGCTGCGGTACTTGCCGGTCAGGAAGCCCCGCGCCAGGCCAAAGAAGTTGATGACGCCCACACCCTGCGCCAGACAAAGCGGCTGCAATTCGGCCTCGAAGGGTGCGCGGTCGACCAGGTTGAACAGCGGCTGCAGTGTTTCGTAGCGTGGCAGTCCCAGGCGCGTGCTGACGGCCAGCGCCTCGGCCAGGCGCGGCGCGGTGAAGTTGCTGGCGCCGATGGCGCGCACCTTGCCTTCCTGGATGAGCTCGGCGAAGGCCGTCATCGTCTCTTCCAGCGGCGTGCCCGCGTCGTCGTCGTGGCTCTGGTAGAGGTCGATGTGGTCGGTCTGCAGACGGTTCAGCGAATCGTGAACGGCCTGCCGAATCCAGCGCCGGCTCAGGCCCGTCTTGCTCGAGCCTTCATCGCCCATCGGCTTGCCCACCTTGGTGGCGATCAGCACCCGGTGGCGCTGGCCCGAGGCCTTGAGCCAGCGGCCGATGACAGCTTCGCTTTCGCCGCCCGTGTGGCCCGGCGCCCAGCGCGAGTACACGTCGGCGGTGTCGATGAGGTTGAAGCCGCCAGCGACATAGGCGCTCAGCAATTGGTGCGAGGTGGCTTCGTCGGTGGTCCAGCCGAAGACGTTGCCGCCCAGAGCCAGCGGTGCAGTGGCCAGGCCAGATCTGCCGAGGGCGCGGAATTGCATCTTGCTTCTCCAGAGTTCAGCGCAGGCGACGCATCAGCGGCGGCCCATCAACTAGAGGATGTAGCGTGACAAGTCTTCATTGTGAGCCAGCTCCGCCAGCCGGTCGTTCACCGCTGCTGCGTCCATCACCACGGTCTGGCCGCTGCGGTTGGGGGCATCGAAACTCACCTCGTCCAGCAAACGTTCCATCACCGTGGCCAGGCGGCGCGCGCCGATGTTTTCGGTGCGTTCGTTCACTTCAAACGCGATCTCGGCCAGGCGCCGCACGCCTTCGGGCGTGACCTGCAGCGCCAGGCCTTCGGTGGCCAGCAGCGCCTGGTATTGCTTGATCAGGCTGGCCTGGGTGCTGGTCAGAATGGCCTCGAAGTCGTCCACGCTCAGTGAACCCAGTTCAACGCGGATCGGAAAACGCCCCTGCAGTTCCGGGATCAGGTCGCTGGGCTTGGCCAAGTGGAAGGCGCCGCTGGCGATGAACAGCATGTGGTCGGTCTTGACCATGCCGTACTTGGTGTTGACGGTGGTGCCTTCCACCAGCGGCAGCAGGTCGCGCTGCACACCCTGGCGGCTGACTTCGGCGCCGCCGTGTTCACCGCGCGAAGCCACCTTGTCGATCTCGTCGATGAAGACAATGCCATTGCCTTCGGCGTTGGCCAGCGCGGCTGTGCGGATCTCGTCTTCGTTGACCAGCTTGGCGGCTTCTTCTTCGACCAGGCGCGGCAAGGCCTCGCCGATCTTCAGCTTGCGCGTCTTGCGCTGCGCCTGGTTCATCTGGCTGAACAGGCCCTTCAACTGCTCGGCCATGTCTTCCATGCCCGGCAGACCGTTCATGCCACCCGGGCCCAGCACTTCGAGCGTGGGCTTGTTGTCGGCCAGAGAAAGCTCGATTTCCTTGTCGTTCAGCACACCCTCGCGCAAGCGCTTGCGCAGCACCTGTCGGGCGGTGTTGTCGGGTGTGGGCGCCACGGCCACATCGGCGTTGAAGCCGACGCTGCCGCTGCTGCTGCTTCGCACGGGCGGCACCAAGGCGTCCAGCACACGCTCTTCGGCCGCGTCTTCTGCGGCGGCGCGCTTGCTGCGCATCTGGCGATCACGCTCTTCTTTCACGGCCACGTCCATCAAGTCGCGCACGATGGAGTCCACGTCCTTGCCCACATAGCCCACTTCGGTGAACTTGGTGGCTTCCACCTTGATGAAGGGTGCGTCGGCCAGTTTGGCCAGGCGGCGCGCGATCTCGGTCTTGCCCACGCCGGTAGGGCCGATCATCAATATGTTCTTGGGCGTGATCTCGCCGCGCAGCTTGTCGTCCACCCGCTGGCGACGCCATCGGTTGCGCATCGCGATGGCCACGGCACGTTTGGCCGCGTTCTGGCCGACGATGTGGCGGTCGAGTTCGGAGACGATCTCTTGCGGGGTCATGGACATTTGAACCCTTCGACCGGCCGGTACGCCGGCCCGTCCTGCCGGGGGACAGTGCGCGTGGTAGTCATCCCAGTGTCTCGACGATGTGATTCTGGTTGGTGTAGATGCAGATGTCGCCGGCGATCTCGAGCGAGCGCTTGACCATCTGCGCCGGTGTCATCTCGGTGTGCGCCAGCAGCGCCCGTGCTGCCGCTTGTGCGTAGGCGCCGCCGGAGCCGATGGCCACGATGCCGTGTTCGGGCTCGAGCACGTCACCGTTGCCGGTGATGATCAGGCTGCTGGTGGCGTCGGCGACGGCCAACATGGCTTCCAGGCGGCGCAGCACGCGGTCGGTGCGCCAGTCCTTGGTCAGCTCGATGGCGGCGCGCTGCAGGTGGCCCTGGTGTTTCTCCAGCTTGGCTTCGAAGCGCTCGAACAGCGTGAAGGCATCGGCCGTGGCGCCTGCAAAACCAGCCAGCACCTGTTCGCGGTACAGCTTGCGCACCTTGCGCGCGCTGCTCTTGACGACGATGTGGCCCAGCGTGACCTGGCCGTCGCCGCCCAGCGCGACGATGGGCCCGCGGCGCACGCTGACGATGGTGGTGCCGTGAAACATGGTGCCCCCAGGGCTCCTTTTCGGTCGTTACACGCCAAGGGGGCTCGCGCGGCGGCCCGGCGGAGCCGGGTCCGCGCGCGGGCCTTGGCCGGGTGCGCTCAAACTTTCCTTACCTGCACTTTGGCGTGTTCGTTGATGCCCATGGCACCAAAAAACAGCGCCAGCAAGCGATGCGCATCGACAAACTGCACCGCGCGTGCTTCGTTGCGGCGCGCCAGCACCCAGTTCAGCAGGTCACCCGCAGCGATGAAGTCGACGCGGATCAGGCGCGCGCAAGACACGCTGACCACCGGCGCCGAACCCAGTTCGGCCTGCAGCTTGGTCAGCGTCTCGCTGATGTCGCCCACCAGCTGGCCCGACAGTTCAACGTGCGCCACCTCGATGCCACCGCCCACGTCTTCGAGAAGGCCCGATTCCAGGAAGCTGGTGGACACGTCGCTCACCATGGACATGGGCGGGTTGCGTGTGGACAGGTTGCTGCCGCTGATGTGCACCTTGCAGCGGGTGGGCTCCCAGGACGGCGGGCTCACCTCGTAGGTCACGCAATAGTCGATGGCGGCTTCGTCAAACTGCTCGGCGCGGTTGGCCAGGCGCAGTGCGTCCAGCCGGGTCAGCCAGTAGGCGGGGTCGGCGTCGCGCACGCCCGTGGGCGCGGCTTCTTGCAGCACGGTGAACAGCCGGTCGCCGGCCAGCCAGCGCATTTCCAGTGACTGGCCTGACCACAGGCGGAAGATGGCCGACAACTGCATGGCGGCTTCGGCGTCGATGTGGCGCAGGCCGCTCCAGTCGAATATCCATGGCAGCGGCATCTGCAGCGTCTGCGAGCGCAGGCGCGCGACGGCCTCGATGTCCAACTGCTCGGGGCAGACCCAGCCGACGTCACCGCCCAGGCGCGAGTTGGACGAAGACGACGGCATCACCGGCTCGTCGGCCAGCGCATCGGCCACCAGCTTGGGCAGGCTGTACCACTGCGGCGCGCTCCAGCCAAACTGCTGGGCGTAGTCCAGCGCCAGGCTTTCGAAACGCTGCTGCTGGCCAGTGGCGCGGTACAGGTCGAACAGCACCAGCCAGGTTTCTGCGTGCTGCGATCGGTCGCCGCCCGAGCTGGTGATGCGTTGCAGGGCCTCTTCGCACTGGCTGAAGTCGGCGTTGGCAAAGGCGATCACGGCTTCGTCCAGCTCGGGGTCGTGCATGACCTCGCTGACCTCGACCGCAAAGGGGCTGCTGAAGTCGGAGTTTTCACTCAGCGCGGGCGCGCTCACGCCGGGTGTTGCGGCGGCCGCAGGTGCACGCACGGGACTGTGTGCCGGCGCCGGCATGGCGGCGTCGAAAGACACCGGCGACATCGGTGCCAGCGGCGGCAGCCCGGTGGCCATCTGCACCGGCGCCGGTGCGGCCGATGGCGGCAGATGAATGTCCGGCAGCGGCGCGGGTGCCGGGCTGCGGAAGGGGTTGTCGTAGGCCGGCGAGCGGGTGGAATGGCCCGAACCGGCCGCCGCGTCGTTGTTCGGCGCGCTGTAACTGCCCGGGCCACGGCCACGACCGGTGGAACTGAAGCCGGCATCGCCGACCATCTGCTGTTCGATCTCGTCGATCTTGGCCTTCACGCCGTCAGGTCGCGGCGCGGTTTCGGGGGCTCGGGACTCCGAGTCGTCCAGCCGCGAAGAGGTGCCCAGCGTGGCCAGCTGCTCGGGCGACAGGCCCTCGCGGCGCACCCGGCGCAGCATGTCGAATTCGCGCTTGCGCACAAAGTCGTTGCGCCGCTTGCGTTCGATCATGGCCTTGAGCTCGGATTTTTCGAGCTCAAGTTCCTTGGTGTCTTCCTGGCGTGTGCTGAGGTCGGTCCAGTCGGTGGCCGGGTTGGCGACGAACCTCACCACCTTGCGGAAAAAACTCTCGTTCTCGGCCATGAAGGAATGGTACTCCGGGCATCTGGCGCGGGAGCCATGCCCCACGCGGGCCAGGGCGGTCATCCCGGGGCGGCGTGAAATGGGTCGCGTCTGGCGGCAGGCCCCTGGGGCTGCCGCCGCGATCTGTTTCACGCCTGCGGGTCAATCACCAAACATCTTCTGCTTGAGTTCGCGCCGTTGCTGCGCTTCAAGCGACAGCGTGGCCGTGGGGCGTGCCATCAGGCGTTGCAGACCGATGGGTTCGCCGGTTTCGTCGCAATAGCCGTACTCGCCTGTCTCCAGACGGCCCAGCGACTGCGCGATCTTCTTCAACAGCTTGCGTTCACGGT
This sequence comes from Burkholderiales bacterium, assembly GCA_038204775.1. GTDB lineage: Bacteria > Pseudomonadota > Gammaproteobacteria > Burkholderiales > Burkholderiaceae_C > Rubrivivax. The sequence continues at coordinate 13,075 of JBBRCN010000037.1, forward strand.
CGCGCGTACGCAGTTCCAGGGCGTGTTCTTCTTCGATGGTGGCGCGGTCCACCGGGTCGGGCACGATGGAGGTGTCTTCGCGCAGGTGTTCGGTGGTTTCGCCGGCGCTGGACAGCAGGTCGTCCTTCTGCTGTTGCAGCCGGACGCGGAAGAAGTCCAGCTGCTTGTCGTTCATGTACTCCGACTCGGGCATGGCCAGGAGTTCGGGTTCGCTCAGCTCGCGCCCGGGCTTGGACTTCCAGGCATTGGCGAGTTTGGGGTCGATCTTCTGTGCGGGCTTGGGCAGTTCGGCCGTTTCTGTCATCGGGCGGGCAGCGGGTTTGGCTGCAGGGGCAAAGCGATCGGTGAACCGGTTGGCGATGGGTGCCACGGCGGCTTGAGGGGCGGGCGCGGCCGCAGCGGCCTTGCTGCTGGCGGCGGCCTTGGGGGCCGGCGCGGGTGCGGGAGTCTTCAGGGGAACCTTCACTGGGGTGGTCACGGGAGCCGTCGCGGCCTTGGCCGCCTTTGTCGCAGCCGGGGCTGCGCCTGGAGCGGCAGGCTTTGCCGCCTGGGGCGCGGGCTTGGCGGCGGGTTTGGGGGTCGGTTTGGCGGGCGCCTTGGCAGCTGCTTTGGCCACGGCCTTCGCAGGCGCCTTCGTGGGGTCACTCTTGGCGACGACCGGCGTCGGCGCCTTCGAATTCTTGGCAGTCTTGGCCGGTGTCTTGCTCACGGCAGTTGCCTTGGCCGCTGCCTTGGCCGGTGGCTTGCTCACGGGGACCTCCTCCCCTTTCGGGAACGCTGAATCTGACCGTTCGACCTGCACGTCTGCACGTGCTTGGTGGGGTGCCAGAAAAGGTCGGTCTGACCTTCAAGGCGCGCGGATTGTAGCCATGCATTTGCCGTTGGCCCCAAGACCAGGCCCAGGGCTTGTGCGGCGCCTGAAAATCTCACACCAGGCACTGCTCCAGCCCTTGCAGCAGCACGTCCTTGGGCAGGTCGATGCCGATGAAGACCACCTTGCTGCCCTTTTCTTCACCGGGCGCCCATTTCGGGCCCAGGTCGCTGCCCATCAGCTGGTGCACACCCTGGAAGATCACCTTGCGGTCACTGCCCTTCATGTACAGCACGCCCTTGTAGCGCAGCATCTTGGGCCCGTAGACCTGCACGATGGCGCCCAGAAAGTCTTCCAGCTTGGACGGGTTGAATGCCTTCTTGCTGCGGAAAACGAAGCTCTTGACGTCGTCATCGTGGGCGTGGTGGTGCGTCTTGTGTGAGGGGTGGTCGCAGTGCTCGCCGTCTGCACCGTGGTGGTCATGGCCGTCGTCGTGACCATGCTCATGCGCATGCGCGTCGGCATTCAGGAACTCGGGGTCGATCTCCAGCTTGGCATTCAGGTTGAAGCCCTTGAGGTCAAACACTTCCGAGATCGGCACGTCACCGAAGTGCACCTTGCGCTGCGGCGCCCGGGGGTTCATGTGCTTGATGCGGTGGATCAGCGCGTCCACGTCGCTCTCGGACACCAGTTCTGACTTGCTGATGAAGATCTGGTCGGCAAAGCCGATCTGGCGCCGCGCCTCCTGGCGGTCATCCAGCTGCTGGCCGGCGTGTTTGGCGTCCACCAGGGTCAGCACGCTGTCCAGCAGGTAGCTTTCGGCGATTTCGTCGTCCATGAAGAAGGTCTGCGCCACCGGGCCGGGGTCGGCCAGGCCGGTGGTCTCGATTACCACGCGGTCGAACTGCAACTCGCCCTTGCGGCGCTTTTCGGCCAGGTCGGCGAGCGTGCTGCGCAGGTCTTCGCGGATGGTGCAGCAGACGCAACCGTTGTTCATCTGGATGATCTGCTCGCTGGTGTCGGACACCAGGATCTCGTTGTCGATGTTCTCCTCTCCGAACTCGTTTTCGATGACGGCGATCTTCTGGCCGTGGGCTTCGGACAGCACGCGCTTGAGCAGCGTGGTCTTGCCCGAGCCCAGAAAGCCGGTAAGGATGGTGGCGGGGATGAGGCCTTGGGTCATGGCAGCAGTCATGTCAGCACGATCAGCGGGTCAGGGGGCTGGGATATGGGGGTCGGCGACTGTGTTGCAAGGCCTGTGCCCTGTCAAGCTGAGGCCAAATTCGGTCTGGCGTCGGCCCTGGCGTCGGTGTTTGCGCCGGCCTCAAGGCAGGCGAGCAGGCTGCCCCGTGCCCGCCAGGGCTGGTTCGGACCAGGCTTGCAGCCTTGGCAGCAACGCGCGGTAGGGCACCAACAGCAGGGCGGCCATGGCGGCCTTCACGGCCAGGTCGCCAACGGCCAGCTGCAGCCAGTCCATGCCCGAACCCGCAAAAGCCAGGAAGAAGAACACCGCAGTGTCCACCACACTGGCCACCAGCGAGCCGATCAGGGGCGCTTTCCACCAGCTCTGCTGGCGCAAGCGGTTGAACATCGCCACGTCCATCAGCTGCGCAAACAGGAAGGCAGCGCCCGAAGCCAGCGCAATGCGCCAGGGCGCCAGCGCCAGAGACACCAAGACCGCGATCGCAAAGCCGGTCCAGGCCACCCGCCGCGCGGCGTGGGGGCCCAAAGCGCGGTTGGTGAGGTCGGTGACCAGGAAGACCAGCGGGTAGCTGAAGGCACCCCAGGTCAGCCAATCGTTGATGGGGTGCTGCACCAGCACGTTGGACAGCACGATGACCAAGGCCATGGCCGCGATCGGCGTGCGCAGGGAAAACAAGGGTGTTGGGGACATGGGCAGGTGCCGCGGTGGCGGGTGGAGCAGGCCAGCCGCGAGGAGGGCCGGCGCCGATAAAGGTCACAGCAGCGCTCCACAGCGGGGCGCCTGAGCAGATACGGCCATTGTCGCCGCTGTCATGCCGCCGGCGCTGCACCTCGGTTATTCTTGCCGCCCCACCACTGCCGGCGCCGCACCCTCCCGTGTCCGACCCAGCATCTCCCAGGTCCGGGCGGACGCGCGAAGCGGCCAGCGCGGACTTCCGATTGGACAAGAGGTCTGTCTTCGAGCGCCTGGTCGAGTTCATCTCGCCCGGCCCCGACAGCAAGGCCGAGTTGATCAAGACCCTGGCCGACGCCGAGAGCCGCGAGCTCATCGAGCCCGAGTCGCGCCTGATGCTCGAAGGTGTGCTGCGCATGGCCGACATGACGGCCGGCGACGTGATGGTGCCGGCCACGCGCATGGACCTTCTGGCCATCGAGGCCGACTACGACGAGATCCTGGCCGCCGTGATCGAGACCGCGCACTCGCGTTTCCCGGTCTACGAAGGCCAGCGTGACAACATCCTGGGCATCCTGATGGCCAAGGACTTGCTCAAGCTGCAGCGCGCGCCCGAACTGAACTTGCGCACCTTGCTGCGACCGGCGGTGTTTGTGCCCGAGAGCAAGCGGCTGAACGAGTTGCTGCGCGACTTTCGCTCCAACCGCAACCACCTGGCGATGGTGATCGACGAGTTTGGCAACACCGCCGGCCTGATCACGATTGAAGACGTGCTGGAAGAAATCGTCGGTGAGATCGAGGACGAGTTCGACGAACAAGAGCAGGAAAACGGCATCTACACGCTGGCCGACGGCACGCACCGCGTCGCGGGCGACGTGTCCATTGCGGCAGTGAACGACGCCTTCGGCACGCAGATCAGCGTCGAAGACTTCGACACCATCGGCGGCCTGGTGGCACAAGAGCACGGCCGCGTGCCGCGCCGCGGCGAAGCTGTTTTCGTCGGTGGCCTGAGCTTCACCGTGATGATCACGCGCGGCGGTGCGGTGCGCTGGTTTCGCGTGGCACGGCAGCCCCAGGAAAGCCACGCCGACGGCGGCGACGTCGATTGAACGTGCGCCACCCGGCCTGGCACAGGCTGGATCCGCTCGTCGCGGCCGTGCTGGGCGCGCTGCAGACGCTGGCCTTCGTGCACACCTGGGCCTGGCCGCTGCCGCTGGCCACGCTGCTGTGGCTGGCCTGGCGGCTGGATGGCGCCAGGCCAGGCCGCGCCGCGTGGCTGGGCTGGTGTTACGGCACCGCCTGGTTGTGCGCTGGCGTGTGGTGGCTCTTCATCAGCTTGCACCGCTACGGCGGCCTGCCTGCGCCGCTGGCGGCGGGCGCGGTGCTGGCCTTGTCGGCGGCGCTGTCGCTGTACCTGGCGGCTGCTGCCGCGTTTTACGCACGCTGGCGGCGCGGCACGGGCGCTGACGTGGCATTGTTTGCCGCGCTGTGGCTGCTGGCGGAACTGGCCCGCGGGATCATCTTCACTGGCTTTCCCTGGGTGGCATCCGGCTATTCGCAGGTGGATGCACCACTGGCCGCGCTGGCGCCCTGGGTCGGCGTCTACGGCATCGGTGCGCTGATGGCGGGCCTGGTGGTGGCGCTGCTGCGCCTGCTGCAGTCGCGTGGCCGCCAGTGGCGCGCCGGTGCAGCGGTTGTGGCCATCGTCGCTGCGGCGCTCGTCGCACCAGCCGACTTCACGCAGCCCGCCGGCGAAATGCAGGTTGTGCTGTTGCAGACCAACGTCAAGCAGGACGAAAAGTTCGCCGTCGAACGCATGCCGCAGACCCTGGCCTGGGTGTCGCGCCAGATGCTGTCGGCAAATGCCGACCTGGTGCTGGTGCCCGAAACCGCGATCCCGCTGCTGCCCTTTCAGTTGAACGACTTCGCGCCGGGCTACTGGGAACTGCTGCGCCAACACTTTGCTGCCCCTGGGCCTGACGGCCCGCGTGCCGCGCTGGTGGGCGTGCCGATGGGCGACTTCGACCGCGGTTACACCAATTCGGTGGCCGGTTTGTCGGCCGGGCCGGCCTACCGCTACGACAAGTGGCACCTGGTGCCCTTCGGCGAGTTCATCCCCACCGGCTTTCGCTGGTTCACCGAGCTGATGAACATCCCGCTGGGCGACTTCTCGCGCGGCGTGTTGAATCCGCCGTCCTTCGTTGCGGCCGGCCAGCGCATCGGCCCGAACATCTGCTACGAAGACCTGTTTGGCGAAGAGCTGGCGCGGCGCTTCATCGACCCGGCCAGCGCACCCACGGTGCTGGCCAACATCAGCAACATCGGCTGGTTTGGTGACACGGCGGCCATTCCGCAGCACCTGAACATCTCGCGGCTGCGCAGCCTGGAGTTGCAGCGGCCGATGCTGCGCGCCACCAACACCGGCGCCACGGCGGTCATCGACCACCAAGGCGTGGTGACCGCTCAATTGGCGCCGCACACCCAGGGTGTGCTGCAAGCCGCTGTGCAGGGGCGCGATGGCGTGACGCCGTTTGCCTGGTGGGCAGCGCGCTGGGGCCTGTGGCCGCTGATTCTGGTTGCACTGGCCGTTGCGCTCGGGTCATTTTGGAGGCAGCGGTCGGAAGGCGCGTGAGCGCCACGCCAGGGGCCCAAGTCGAGGGATGCGATGGCCTGCCGGGCTTCAGTCGCCGGCCAAACCCATGCGCACCAGCCGACCAGGCCGCCGATCGGTGACCACGCCTTCGCGCTGCACGCAGTGGCCCGCCACCCAGGTGCCGATGTAGCCCTGGCCCACTTGCAGGAAACGCTTGCCGCCGGCTGGCAGGTCGCGCACCAGGCGCGGCGTGCCCACGGCCAGGCGGGCGGGGTCGATCAGGTTCAGGTCGGCGCGCTGGCCCACGGCGATGCGACCGCGATCGTGCAGGCCCAGGTAGTCGGCGTTGCGGGCCGTCAGCAGGTGCACGGCGTGTGCCAGGGGCAGTTGACCTTGTGGGCGGTCTCGGGCCCAGTGAGTCAGCATGAAGGTGGTGGCGCTGGCATCGCAGACCGTGCCCACGTGCGCACCGGCGTCACTCAGGCCGAACAGCGCACGCGGGTGCTGCAGCATGTGCCGCACCACGTCCAGGTTGCCGTCGTTGTAGTTGAAGATGGGGAAGTAGACGAGGTTCGTGCCGTCGCCTTGTGCGAAGTGCTCGTACAGCGCTTCCAGTGCCGAGATGCCACCCTGTTTGGCGCGCACGAAAAAGCTGTGCATCACGTTGGGCTCGTAGTCCGGTGTGCCTAGGGGTGAAGCGTCTAGCGGAAACATGCGGCCGGCGATGAGTTCGATGCGCGCCAGCAGGATGTCCACCAGGGGCGGCACCGGCGTGCCGTCGCCGCTGATGCGTTCGCTCTTCTCGGCCAGGATGCGGGCTCTGCGCGCGGGCTCGCGCAGCGCGGCGGCGCGCTGGGCCAGCGGCAGGTGCGCCACTTCCTTGTAGCCCGGAAAGCCCATGAAGGGGTGGAAGCTGGCGTCCAGACCGTTGATGACGCCGATGCCGCGTGAGGCGGTCTGCAGGAACAGCGGCAGGCCCTGTGCCGCAGCGGCTTCCACCCGCGCCTGCATGGCCTTCCACTGTTCGCCACCAGGGTCGCGCTGCAGCCAGGTCATGGACAGCGGCTGGCCGCTGGCGCGGGCCATGGCTTCGACGAGGTCGAACTCGGGGTCGAAGCGGTCGGGGCTGCGCAGCAGGTCGAAGTCGCTGACCAGTTGCACGACGCCGTGTTTCAGGCCCTGGAAGGCGCTGGCCAGGCCGGTCAGTTCGGCCGCGCTGGCTTCCGATGCCGGGGTTTCGTGCCCGCGTGCGGTGCGGTGGTTGTCGGTGCGGCCGGTTGAAAAACCTGCGGCGCCGGCCTTCAATGCTTCGCGCAGCATCCAACGCATGGCCGTGATGTCGTCGGCCGTGGCCGCCATTGCGGCAAGCGCACGGTCGCCCATCACCGCCATGCGCAGCGGGTCATGCGGCACCTGCACCAGGTAATCGATGCTGTGCGGCATGCCGTCCAGCACGTCCATGTACTGCGCAAAACTCTGCCAGTTGAACTTCACGCCTTCGGCCAGCGCCGCGCCGGGGATGTCTTCCACGCCTTCCATCAGTGCGATGAGGTCGGCTTCGCGGCCCGGCACGTGGGGCGCAAAACCGACGCCGCAGTTGCCCATCGTCACCGTGGTCACGCCGTGGTGGATGCTGGGGCTGAAGGTTTCGTCCCAGGTGGCCTGGCCGTCGTAGTGGGTGTGGATGTCGACGAAGCCGGGGGTCAGCCAGGCACCGTGGGCGGCAAAACGTTCCTTGGCCGATGCGGTGATGCGGCCGCTCTTGTCGATGCTGACGATGCGTCCATCGTGCACACCCACATCGGCCGTGTACGGCGCGGCACCCGTGCCGTCGATGACGGTGGCGCCTTCAAAGATCGAGTCGAGCATCCTTGTGTCTCCAAAGCGTGGCCAGCGTCATGCCGCTGACGATGTGCCACATGCCCCACAGGCTGGCGATGATGACCATGCCCAGGTCGGCGTTGAACTGCACGGCAATGATGCCCAGTGCCAGGCCGCTGTTCTGCATGCCACCTTCGATCATGATGGCGCGGCGGTCGCGTTCGACCACCCGAAAGGCCATCGCCGCGGCCCAGCCCAGGGCCAGGCCGGCCGCGTTGTGCAACACCACGATCAGCAGCTGCGGCAAGATCTGCGCCGTCAGCAGGTGGCGTTCCTTGACCAGCCCCAGCACGATGAAGGCCAGCAGCGCCAGCAGGCTGAAAGTGCCCAGCGGCTTTTGGATGCGCGCCGTCAGCGCCGGCAACCGGTGGCTGAACAGCAGACCCAACGCCATCGGCACGGCCAGCAGCGCCAACAGGCTCCACCAGATGGCGCTGGCGTCGATGTCCAGTTGCTTGAGCCACGCGGCGGTGGCCGGGTTGCTGGCCACCATCCAGGTGAAGTTGAAGGGCGTGAGAAACAGCGCCATCACGGCGGCCACGGCCGAGATGCTGACGCTCAAGGCCGTGTTGCCGCGACCGTAGTGGGTGACCACGTTGCTCAGGCTGCCGCCGGGGCAGCAGGCGACCAGGATCATGGCCGCTTCCACGTTGGGCGGCAGGTCCAGCACCAGCGTGGCCAGCCAGGTAGCGCCGGGCAGCAGCAGGAACTGCGGCACCAGGCCCGCCACCACCGCGCGCGGCGCCTGGGCCACACGTGTGAAGTCGGCCACGCGCAGTTCCAGGGCCACTGAAAACACCATCGTGGCCAGCACGAGGCTCAGAACCAGTTGCTGCGTCGTCATCGCTGCCAGGGTAGCTGCAGGTGTGACCCGTAAACTCAAGGGTTTTCGAGACAGACCAGAGACGCACCGCGCCATGCTGACCTTCCAGCAGATCATCCTGAAACTGCAGAGCTACTGGGACGCCCAGGGCTGTGCCTTGCTGCAGCCCTACGACATGGAGGTGGGCGCCGGCACCAGCCACACCGCCACCTTCTTGCGCGCGCTGGGACCCGAGCCCTGGAAGGCCGCCTACGTGCAGCCCAGCCGGCGTCCGAAAGACGGCCGCTACGGCAACAACCCCAACCGCCTGCAGCACTACTACCAGTACCAGGTCGTGCTGAAACCCGCGCCGTCCAACATCCTGGAGCTGTACCTGGGTTCGCTGGAAGCGCTGGGCTTCGACCTCAAGGTCAACGACGTGCGCTTTGTCGAAGACGACTGGGAGAACCCGACGCTGGGCGCCTGGGGTCTGGGCTGGGAGGTCTGGCTCAACGGCATGGAAGTGACGCAGTTCACCTATTTCCAGCAGGTGGGTGGCATCGACTGCAAGCCCATCACCGGCGAGATCACCTACGGCCTGGAGCGGCTGGCGATGTACCTGCAGGGCGTGGACAAGGTCTACGACCTGGTCTGGACGGAAGGCCTGAAGTACGGCGACGTCTATCACCAGAACGAGGTCGAGCAGAGCACCTACAACTTCGAACACAGCGACGTCGACTTCCTGCTGACGGCCTTTGCGGCGCATGAAAAACAGGCCAAGTACTTGATGGAACAGCAGCTGGCGCTGCCGGCCTACGAACAGGTGCTGAAAGGCGCGCACAGCTTCAACCTGCTGGACGCACGCGGCGCCATCAGCGTCACCGAACGTGCGGCCTACATCGGCCGCATCCGCAACCTGGCGCGCAGCGTGGCGGCCAGTTACCTGGACAGCCGGGCGCGTTTGGGGTTTCCGATGGCACCCAAGGCCTGGGCCGATGAAGTGTTGGCGCAGATCGCCAGGAAGGCGGCATGACCATGTCCGCCAAGAACCTGCTGGTCGAACTGTTTGTCGAAGAGCTGCCGCCCAAGGCGCTGAAGAAGCTGGGCGAGGCTTTTGGTGCGGTGCTGCTGCAGTCGCTGCGCAGCGCGGGCCTGGCGGGGGAACAGTCCGCACTGAATGTCTTTGCCACGCCGCGCCGGCTGGCCGCGCACATCAGCCATGTGCTGCCGCTGGCGCCTGACAAGACACAATCGGTGAAGCTGATGCCGGTGGCCGTGGGCCTGGCGGCCGATGGTTCTGCCACGCCAGCACTGTTGAAAAAGCTGGCCGCCCTGGGGGCCGACGCCAGCGTGGTGCCCACGCTCAAACAAGCGCAGGATGGCAAGGCGCAGGCGCTGTTCTTCGACAGCTCGGTGCCCGGCGCCACTTTGGCCGTCGGCCTGCAGCAAGCGCTGGACGAGACGCTGGCCCGGCTGCCCATCCCCAAGGTCATGCAATACCAGTTGGAAACCCAGCCGGAAACCGGCGCCACACCCGGCTTCCAGCCCGGCTGGACCAGCGTGAACTTCGTGCGCCCGGCGCACGGCCTGGTGGCCTTGCACGGCGCCGACGTGGTGCCCGTCACAGCGCTGGGTCTGCATGCCGATCGCCAGACCCGCGGGCACCGTTTCGAGGCCGCGATGGACCCGGTGATGCTGCAGGACGCCGATCACTATGAACGCCAGATGGCCGAGCAGGGCGCCGTCGTAGCCAGTTTTGCCACGCGCCGCGGCGACATCGTGCGCCAGCTGGCCGCTGCAGCCTCGAAGGAAGGCCTGAAGCCCATCGACGACGATGCGCTGCTGGACGAAGTGACCGCGCTGGTCGAACGCCCGAACGTGATGCTGTGTCAGTTCGAGAGCGAGTTCCTGGCCGTGCCGCCCGAATGCCTGATCCTGACGATGAAGGCCAACCAGAAGTACTTTCCGCTGCTGGACGCACAAGACCGGCTGACCCACAAATTCCTCATCGTCAGCAATATCAGCCCAGCCGACGCCAGCCGCGTCATCCAGGGCAACGAGCGCGTGGTGCGTCCGCGTCTGGCCGACGCCAAGTTCTTTTTCGACCAGGACCGCAAGCGCACGCTGGAGTCGCGGGTGGTGCAACTGGACAAGGTGGTCTACCACGGCAAGCTGGGCAGCCAGGGCGAGCGGGTGCAGCGTGTGCGGGCGTTGGCCCGGCAGATTGGTCTGCAGCTGGGTGGCAGCGTGCTCGCTGAACAAGCCGACCGCGCTGCCTTGCTGGCCAAGGCCGACCTGTTGACCGACATGGTGGGTGAATTCCCTGAACTGCAAGGCATCATGGGCGCCTACTACGCACGCCACGATGGCGAGACCGAAGAGGTGGCATTCGCCATCGAAGACCACTACAAACCGCGCTTCGCGGGTGACACGCTGCCGCGTGGTGCCACTGGGGTGGTGGTGGCACTGGCCGACAAGCTGGAGACGCTGGCCGGCCTGTTTGGCATCGGACAGGTGCCCACCGGCGACAAGGACCCGTTTGCGCTGCGCCGCCATGCCCTGGGCGTGATCCGCATGCTGATCGAACGCGACCTGGCGCTGGCCGTGCCGCAGCTGGTGCAGTCGGCGCTGGCGGTGTTCGGGCCGGGCCACGGCGATGCCCAGGCTGAGCTCTCGAGCTTTCTCTACGACCGCCTGGTCGGCAGCCTGCGTGAGCAGGGCTACAGCGCGCAGGAAGTGGACGCCGTCATCGCACTGCGTCCGCCGCGTTGGGGCGACATCCCGCGCCGGCTGGCCGCCGTGCGCAGCTTTGCCGCCTTGCCCGAAGCGCCGGCTCTGGCCAGTGCCAACAAGCGGGTGGGCAACATCCTGAAAAAGGCCGAGGGCGAGGTGCGGGCTTCTGTCGACGCCACCTTGTTGAAAGAGCCGGCTGAACAAGCCCTGGCTGCTGCGCTGCGGGCCGCGGCGCCAGCTGCCGACGCCGCCTTCGAGCGCGGCGACTTCGCCGGTTCCCTGCAGGCCCTGGCCGTGCTGAAGGCGCCCGTCGATGCCTTCTTCGATGCCGTGATGGTCAACGCCGACGACATTGCTTTGCGCAATAACCGGCTGGCGCTGTTGACCGCCATGCACCGCGCGATGAACCGCGTCGCCGATCTGTCCCGCCTGGCGTCATGACGACCCCCACGCTTGTCGCTGCGCGCCTGCGTTGCCCCCCGACGGGGCGCAGTCCGGCTTGGGGCGGTCCTGCGCCGGACTGAACCCGGCACACAACCAGGCACACAACTAGGCACACAACCAGGCACACAACCAGGCACACAGCGATGCACATCACCAAGCTCGTCATTCTGGGCCGCGACGGCATCCTCAACGAATACCGCGAAAACCACGTCACCGTGCCCGAAGAGTGGCACCCGGTGCCGGGTGCGCTGGAAGCGGTGGCACGCATCAACCACGCCGGCTGGCACACGGTGGTGGCCACCAACCAGAGCGGCATCGGCCGCGGCATGATCGACATGAGCGCGGTCAACGCCGTGCACGCCCACATGTACAAACAGCTGCAGGTGCAGGGCGGTCGCATCGATGCGGTGTTTTTCTGCCCGCACACACCCGAAGAAGATTGCGACTGCCGCAAGCCCAAGCCCGGCCTGTTGCTGGACATCGGCCGCCGTTACGGCGTGGACCTGGCCGGCGTGCCCATGGTGGGTGACACCGCCCGGGACCTCATCGCCGCGCAGTCTGCGGGCTGCGAACCGCACCTGGTGCTCAGCGGCCGCGCGGCCAGCCTGGGAGCCGAACAGGTGCAGGCACTCTTGAGCCAGGTGCCCGGTGCCCGTGCCCACGCCACCCTCACCGCCTTTGCCGACTTTCTGCTGCTGCGTGACAACCACGCCGACTCGGCGGTGGGCGGCCTGTCGTGAAACGCCTGTGCTGAACGCCTGGGCTGAACGTCCGTGCTGAAGATCTGCCCCTGAAGGCCACACGATGACGCAATTTTTCTGGGGCCTGCGCTCCTTCTTGTTCGTGCTGTGGATGGCGGCCACCGTGATCCCGTGGGCCCTGATGATGCTGGTGCTGTCCATCTTCGTGCGCGGCAAGCCGCTTTACTGGCCCACCATGCGCTGGTTGCGCATGGCCGTCTGGGGCGCCAAGGTGATCTGCGGTGTGCAGTACCGCGTGCATGGCCTGGACAACCTGCCCAGCGCGGCGGAAGAAAACAGCGCCGTGGTGTTGGCCGCCAAGCACCAGAGCACCTGGGAGACCTTTGCCTTCCCGACCTTCATGCCGCACCCGCTGGCCTATGTCTTCAAGCGCGAACTGCTGTACGTGCCGTTTTTTGGCTGGGCCATGGGGCGCCTGGACATGATCCACATCGACCGCAGCAAACGCGCCGAAGCCTGGGGCAAGGTGGCGGCGCAAGGCAAGCGCCTGGCGGCCGAAGGCATCTGGGTCATCATGTTCCCTGAAGGCACACGCATCCCGCGTGGCCAGCAGGGTGTGTACAAGAGCGGCGCGTCGCGCCTGGCCATCGCCAGCGGCGTGCCCATCGTGCCCATCGCAGCCAGCAGCGCCAAGTGCTGGCCGCGCAAGAGTTTTCTGCTGCGGCCGGGTGTGGTGGACGTGTCCATCGGCAAGCCCATCGACAGCACCGACCGCCAGCCCGACGAACTGATGCGCGAAGTGGAAACCTGGATCGAGGCCGAAATGCGGCGCCTGGACCCCGCGGCTTACGCGTCCGAGCCAGTGCCGCCCAGTGGCGCGGCCCAACCGGTCCAGCGTCTGGACGGCGGCGGCGCGTAGTCGCCTGACGTGAGTGGGTGGCTGGGGGCAGGGCGCAGGGCTGTTGTGCGCGGCTGTCGTGCGGGGCAAGCGTGCAGGGCGTGCGTGCAGGGCAAGCGTGCAGGGCAAGGCGGGCAAGCCGTGTGCCGCCCACCATAGAATCGTGCCTCATGCCGAACCGGCCCACCGTTTTGTTTCCCGAGCAGCTGTCGCTGTTTGACGAAGCGCCGCCGTCTGCACCAGGGCCAACGGTGGATGCGGCTGCGGGTGTTGCGCAGGCTTCGACACAGCCGCCTGTGCCCCGGCCCTCTGCGTTGACGCCGGCTGCGGTTGTGGCTGCACCCAGCACTGCGGCCATCGAGTTCCGCCACCCGCGCACCCACCGCGATTTGCTGCTCAGCGGCCACCGCGTGGGTTACGAACTGCGCCGCTCGCGCCGGCGCAGCATCGGCTTTGTGGTGGCCGCGGAAGGCCTGAGTGTCAGCGCACCGCGCTGGGTGGGGGTGGGCGAAATCGAAGGTGCGTTGCGCGAAAAGGCCGGCTGGATCTTGCGCAAGCTGCAAGAGCAGCGCGAGCGCGCCGCCCGTCTGGATGCCGCGCGTGTGGACTGGCGCGAAGGGGCCACCATCCCCTTCCTGGGCGAACCGGTGATCCTGCTGCTGGACCCACGCACGACGGGCGCTGATCTTTGCGGCCCCCACGGCGCTGCACGCCGGCCCCCCGAGGGTGTGCCGCACGTCTCGGGGCGGCCCTGCGCCGTGCTCGATACGGCCGCCGACGCGCTGCCCGGCGTGCCGCGCCTGACGCTGCACCTGGGCCTGCCGCAGACGGCCGAGCCCGAGCAGATACGCGATGCCGTGCAAAGCTGGCTGCAGCGCCAGGCCAAGCGCATTTTCGAAGAGCGCTGTGCGCTCTTCGCCCAGCGCCTGGGTGTGCGCATGACCCGGCTGTCGCTCAGTTCAGCCGCCACACGCTGGGGCAGTGCCAGCGCCGACGGCTCCATCCGCCTGAACTGGCGCCTGGTGCACTTCGGTGTGCCGGTGATCGACTACGTGGTGACACACGAACTGGCGCACCTGCGCGAGATGAACCACGGCCCGGCTTTCTGGGACGTGGTGCGCGCGGCGCTGCCTGACTTCGAAGAGGCGCGTGGAGCGCTGCGCCACGAGGTGCTGCCGGTGCTGGACTGAGCGCGCCGCGTTCCGGCTGCGCGCTGCCAGTCCCCGCGCACACCTGCGGCACAGGGCACAGACCAGTCAAACCGTCTGGAAACGGACCACGCCGTCACGGCCTGTGTGTGCCCGCAGCCGGCCGCTGTCGGCCAGCGCATGCAGGTGGGCCACCGCTTCACCCATGGCAAACGTGGTCTGGTGCAAATCCAGCGTGCGCTTGAACAGCACCGGCAGCATGTCGGCCGCGCTGCCGGGCGCCTTTGCGCATGCGGCCAGCACTTCGGCATAACGTTCTTCATGGTGCTGGTGCAACTGATCGATGCGGGTGTGCAGGCCAATGAAGGGCTTGCCGTGTGAGGGCAGCACCAGCGTGTCGGCGGGCAGCACCTTCAGCTTGGCGATGGAGTCCAGGTACAGCGGCAGCGGGTTGCCCTCGGGTTCCAGGTCGATGACGCTGACGTTGGTGCTGATGCGCGGCAGCACCATGTCGCCCGCGATCAGCACGTTCAAGTCGGGGCAGTGCAGGGCAATGTGTTCTGGCGCGTGGCCATGGCCCACGATGCAGTGCCAGGGCCGACCCTGGATGGTCAGCACCATGCCGTCCAGCAGACGCCGGTACTGGCGCGGCACCTGGGGCACCATGCTGGCGTAGTAGTTGGTGCGGGCACGCACCTGGTCCAGCGCCGCCGGGTCAGTCAAGCCGTGGCGTGCAAAGAAGCGCGCCGCACCCTCGCCGCCAAAGGCCGTATCGGCGGCACTGGCCACGCGGGCGGCGTTCCAGTCGGTGGCGCTGATCCACAAGCGGCAGTCACGCTCTGGCGTGGACCAGCGTTCGCAAAGCCAGTGCGCCAGGCCGATGTGGTCGGGGTGCATGTGGGTGACGATCACACGCAGCACCGGCAGACCTTGCAACTGGTCGGCGAAGATATGTTCCCAATGTCCGCGTGTGGCCGGGTTGTCGATGCCGCAGTCGACGATGGACCAGCCGTCGATGCCGTCCTGCCGGTCCCGCAACAGCCACAGATTGATGTGGTCCAGCGCAAAGGGCAGGCCCATGCGCAGCCAGCGCACGCCGCTGACCGCTTCGGTGACCACTTTGGTCGCCCCTTCGGTCGCCCCTTCGGTCACCACTTCGATCGCCGTGCCCGGCGTCGGCAGCGTGTCGCCCAACGGGTAGTGCAGGGCAAGTTCCTGCGCGGTCATGCGGGGCGTGGCCATGGGTATATTTGTGGTCCCGGTTTACGTTGACGTCAACGTCAGTCTAACCATGCCCACCGTCTTGCGCCCGCAAGCCCAGAGCTACACCATCACCGAGCTGGCGGCCGAGTTCGACATCACCGCGCGAGCCATCCGCTTCTATGAAGACGTGGGCCTGCTCACGCCCCAGCGCGCCGGCCGCAACCGCGTCTACACGCAGCGCGACCGCACGCGGCTGAAGCTCACCCTGCGCGGCAAGCGCCTGGGCCTGAGCCTGCTGGAAATCAAGCAGTTGGTGGACATGTACGACTCGCCTTCCGACACCACGCCGCAGCTGACGGCCTTTCTGGGCGTGCTGGGCGAACACCGCCGCCAGCTGGCACAGCAGCGCGAAGACATCGAGATCACGCTGGCCGAGATTGCGCAGCACGAAGAGCGCTGCAAGAGCCTGCTGGCGCGTGGCACCACCCACAGACGAACCCCCAGGAGAAAGCCCCCATGAACCTGCCCGGCCTCAACTTCCAGCTTGGTGAAGACATCGACGCGCTGCGCGATGCGGTGCGTGATTTTGCGCAAGCCGAGATCGCACCGCGCGCCGCTGAAATCGACCGCAGCGACCAGTTCCCGATGGACCTGTGGCGCAAGATGGGTGAAGTGGGCGTGCTGGGCATCACCGTGCCGGAAGCCTACGGCGGCGCCAACATGGGCTACCTGGCGCACATGATCGCGATGGAAGAGATCAGCCGCGCCTCGGCTTCGGTGGGCCTGAGCTACGGCGCGCACAGCAACCTGTGCGTGAACCAGCTCAAGCGCAACGGCACCGATGCGCAGAAGCTGAAATACCTGCCCAAGCTGATCAGCGGCGAACACGTGGGCGCGCTGGCCATGAGTGAATCGGGCGCCGGCAGCGACGTCATTAGCATGAAGCTCAAGGCCGTCGAACAGGATGGTGTCTACGTACTCAACGGCACCAAGATGTGGATCACCAACGGGCCCGATGCACACACCATGGTGGTCTATGCCAAGACCGAACCCGAGCTCGGTGCCCGCGGGGTGACGGCCTTCATCGTCGAGAAGGGCATGAAGGGTTTCAGCACCGCGCAAAAGCTCGACAAGCTGGGCATGCGCGGCAGCCACACCGGCGAGATGGTTTTCAACAACGTCGAAGTACCGGCGGCCAACATCCTGGGCCACCTGAACGGCGGCGCCAAGGTGCTGATGAGCGGGCTGGACTACGAACGCGCGGTGCTGGCTGCCGGCCCCATCGGCATCATGCAGGCGGTGATGGACAACGTGGTGCCGTACACCCACGACAGGAAGCAATTCGGGCAATCGATCGGCGAGTTCCAGCTCATCCAGGGCAAGGTGGCCGACATGTACACCGTGCTGCAAGCCAGCCGCGCCTTTTGCTACACGGTGGGCAAGAACTTGGACCTGCTGGGCAGCGAACACGTGCGCCAGGTGCGCAAGGACTGCGCCAGCGTCATCCTGTGGTGCGCCGAAAAGGCCACCTGGATGGCCGGTGAAGGCATCCAGATCTTCGGCGGCAACGGCTACATCAACGAATACCCGCTGGGCCGCCTGTGGCGCGACGCCAAGCTGTACGAGATTGGCGCCGGCACGTCAGAAATCCGCCGCATGCTGATCGGCCGCGAGCTCTTTGCCGAGACGATATAGAAGCGGCTGCACTGCGGCTGCGTTCGCGGCGTTCGCCATCAGGGGGCCTGCTGCGCGGCTGCGTGCAACAGGCCCTTTCTTCTATTCCCTGGCGCAGCGGTTGCGGATCGTCAGCCGGGCCGACACAAAGGCAGAGTCCAGCGCGTTGACGATGCCGTCGCCGTTGACGTCGGCGCGCGGGTCGAATCCGGGCTGACCGGGTGAGAGGCCGAAGGACGCCCGCACGATCTCCAGGTCGGTGCAGTCCACTGCACCGTCGCCGTTCAGGTCACCGCCCAGGCGGATCGTGAAGTTGGCATTGGAGATGTCGAAGAACACGTTGTCCAGCGCTTCGACCTTCACACGCGCTTGCGTGCTGCCCACGTTGGGCAGCTTGACCACGCGGCTGCCGCTGTTGGGAGTGGTGTTGGCCAGCACCAGGGGGAAGGTGTTGCCGCCGTCCAGCGACAACGTGATCTTCACGTTGGCGGTGTTCACCGGCGCCACGTTGGTGTTGGCCACGTTCCAGCTCACGGTCTGGTTGGTGCCCGCGTCATAGCTCACCGCGCTGTTGGGCGCCGTCACCACGAAGGGCCCTGCAGTGGGCTCCAGCACCAGGCGTGTGGTGGCGCTGTTCACGCCGCCGCGACCGTCCCGTGCGGTGAGCTTGAAGTTCAAGACCGCCGGGCTGGCGTTGACGCCGGCAAAGCCGACGTAGGCAGCGGTGGGCAGGAATTCCGAGTAGCAGTCGATCTGCGCTGCCGTGGGCGAGCCCACCACCGCAGGACAGCTGCCGCTTTCGGCGTTGGTGTTGTTGATCAGCAGTTGCGGCAGGTCGGGGAAGACACGCGTCGGGTTGCCCGTGGTGGCGTTCTGCCCGGGCGGCGCGTAGATCGTGGGGTCGCTCACCACCTGGCGGGTGCTGAACTGGCGGAACAAGGGGCCGTTGAGCTTGGTGTTGCTGACCAGGCTGGTGCCGGTGGCGGCGCCGCGGTCGGTCTGTTCCCACATGTAGGTCAGCGCGTCGCCGTCGGCGTCGGTGGCGCTGCCCGTCAGCACAAAGGGCGTGCGCAGCGGGATCGTGTACTGCGCGGCGGTGCTCACCACCGGTGCGGTGTTGCCGGTGGCCACGATGCTGCCGCCACGGCGCGTGGTGGCGCCGCCCTTGGTGATTTCGCCGACAAAGCCGCTGCAGCCGCCGCTGCAGCCCACCAGTTGCAGCTCGCTGGCGTTGACGCCCGACAGCGTGCCGCCAAAACCCACCGTGAAACCGGTATCGGTGAGTGTGCTGATGCTCACCGTGGCGCCCGCCGGCCAGCCGGGAATGCCCTGAATCGCCGCCTGCACACCGGCCGCGGTGAAGTTGATGCCCCGCACGATGGGGGCCGAATCGGCGCCGTTGTAGCGCAGCACAAACTGCTGACCGTTGGCGCTGAAGTTGGTCAGTGCGGCCTGCTGCACATCGCTGAGGTTGGTTTCCGCGGCCGAGGTGTAGGTGACCACCTCGTCAAAGCTGCGCTGCGACCAGTAAGGGTCGCTGTTGCCCTGCAGGTTGTCGCCGCTGCAGATGCCGGCGTAGGCCATGATGGAAGAGCCGCTGCCTGGCTCCACCGAGTTGTTGGCACTGCGGTTGCCCCCTGCGCAGTTGCCCAGCGTGCCGTTGAAGGTGTGGTTGCCGGCAAACTGATGACCCATCTCGTGCGCCACAAAGTCCACGGCAAACAGGTCGCCGGTGGGCGGGTTGATGCCCGTGCAGCCCTGGGCCTTGGCGGTGCCACCCACGACCCCCAGGCTGGCGACGCCACCACCATTGGCGCCCAGTGCGATGTGGCCGATGTCGAAGTTGCTGGCACCGGCCAAGAGGCCGATGACCTGGCGCGTGCGCGAAAGCGTGCTGCTGGTGCAGCTGCCCGCTTGGCTGGCGGTGTAGCAGGCCGTGCCGCCACAAGGCCCGTTGACGCCCGTCATCTGCGCAGCGGTGTTCAGGTTGAGCGCGTCGTTGCCCGCAATCAGTACCAAGCGGATCGAGGTCTCGTCCTCGTAGATCTGCGTCACGCGGTTGATCAGCGTGACCTTGGCAGCCGTGACGTTGGTGGGGCCGAAGAAGCTGGCGTACAGCGGGTCGGTCAGCAGCGCCAGGCGGTACACACGCAACTCGTTGCCGACGGCGGCGGTCAGCGGCTCGCGGTCACCCACCACCTGGTAGGTCGCGGTGGCCGTGCTGCGGCCGTCACTGGCCGTGATCTCGTAGGAGCCCAGGTTCTTGTACGGCTCGGCCTTCAGCGTGGTGGACAGCGTGCCGTCCGGCCCTGCCGTGGCAAACAAGGTCTGGCGCGCGCTGGCATCGGTCTCGGGGTTGCGCACCGTGATCGTCACTTGTGCACCCGGCACGAAGCCCACACCGCGCACCTGCACGGTGTCTGCGGCGCGGTAGCGGCCGCGCTGCAGGTCCAGCTGCGCCTGGGCCATGAAGGCCTCGGCAAAGGCCATGCGCGGGTTGACCGTGTCGCGCCGCCAGTAGCTGGCGTAGACGCTGTCGTCCAGGAGATAGTAAGGGTCGATGTACCAGGCGCCGGCGGGCGACCGCACCGAGGCGTGCAGGCCCAGCTGCGAGAGGTCCATGCGCAGCGTGGCCGACGGGTCGTCGATGCCGCGCCCGGCGTAGGTCTTGATCTGTGGGTGGCGCGCCGCCAGGCCCGCTTCCATGATGGGCGAATCGACAAGCTTGAAGCGCTGGAAGCCGCCGTCGGGGCTGGGCAGTGCAATCACCAGCGGCGATTGCCGCGCAGCGGGGCTGCCTTCCAGGGGCGCCCCGGCCAGTTGAGCAGCCATGCTCACACGGTCCAGGGTGGTGGTGCGAAGGCGTGTGGCGCGCACGGCCGGCGCGGTGCCGGAGCCCGACGTGGCGGCCATGGTGCCGCGCAGGTCGCGCCAGAACGCGGTGCTGGGATGGGCGGCAGCGGCGCGGCTGTTGGCCGAGGCGGCTGCCGAGTTGACTGCCGAGTTGACTGCATTCTTGCGGTCAATGGCCTGCGCATGGGACACCGGCGCCCAGCTGCTGATCAGCAGTGCCAGTGTTCCCAGGGTGGCCAGCTTGTGCGACAGGCGCCAGCCGTTGTTGGTGCGTGCCCCCCCTGACTGCGGGGGTGGCGCCATGGCGGGTGCGGTCTGTGAACAACGCTGGTCCATGCGAAAGGTCCTCTTGAGGTTCTTGAACGGTATGCCTGTGAGCACAAAACGCGCACGGTGCACGGGCTGCCAATGCGCGAGCCGGCTGCCGTGACTGACATCCGGCCTCGTGCGCCATGCCGTGGCGAGGGCCAGACTACATCCGCATGCCAGGCGCAGGCAATGTGTACGATCCCTTGGACCATGCGGGCCGCTGCGGCCTTGGGGAGTTTCTTGTGCCACCCACCGGCCTTGTGCCACAGCTGCTGCGCGCGCTTCGAGGCACCTGCGTGGTCTGTGTTGCTGCGGCTGCGTTGAACAGCTGCGCCGCCCCCAAGGCGCCCGTGGGTGCCATGGAAAGCGACAAGGCCCTCATCCCCGTCGCCCAGATCACGCAGATCACCGTGGAGCGCGACTGCTTCGGCTGCCCCACCGGCTCGCGCCTGGTGCTGCGCCGTGACGGCACGGCGTTGCTCACGGTCACCGGCAAGGCCCGCCACCGCACCCAGGACAGCACGGCGCAAGCCGCGTTGTCGCACGCTGACTTCGACGCCATCGCCCAGCTGGCGCTGGCGCAAGGCTTCTTCGATTGGCGGGACGAATACGCCGACGCCAATTTGCAGGATGGTGCCTGGACCACCTGGCGCATCACACGCGGCGCGCAGGACAAACAGGTTTTCAGCCGCGAAGGCGCGGGGCCGCAAGGCTTGAGGGCCTTGCTGGCCGCCGCTGAGGCGCTGCAGGCACGACTGCGCTTCGTGCCCGACTGATCGCCTGATTGATCGCCCGCCCTGGCCCGCCCGGCTGGCATCATGGCGCCATGCTGTCGCTGAAATTGCTGGGCCAGCCGGAGCTGCGGCAAGACGGGCAGCGGGTGCGGCTGACGATCAAAAAAACCTGGGGCCTGCTGCTGCTGCTGGCCTGCAACGGTGCCATGCCACGTGGGCGGCTCGCAGCCCTGTTGTGGCCCGCGCTGGACGAAGCCGCTGCGCGCCGCAACCTGCGCCGTGAACTGGCACGTCTGCGCGAAGCCGACGTGCCCGGTCTGGTTCATGCGGCAGACGACTGGATCGCCCTGCAGCCGTCCGTCGAACTGGACTTGAAGGCCTTCGAGGCCGTGCTGCAAGCCGGTGACACCGCTGCGGCACTGGCGCTGTGGCGCGGCCCCTTGGCCGATGGGCTGATCGCAAACGAGCCGCAGTTCGATCAGTGGCTGGCCACTCAGCGCGACCGCATGCACGGCCTGTGGCGCCGAGCGCTGCAGGCCCGGGCCGAAAAGGTACAACAGACCGATCCCGAAGAAGCGCTGCTGCACTGGCAGCAGCTGTTGGCCGATGACCCGCTGCAGGAGCAACACCACCAGGCCGTGATGGGCCTGCATGTGGCGGCCGGCCGACGCGAAGCCGCGCTGGCCCAGTACACCAGTTGCCGCACGCTGTTGCGCGACGAGCTGGGGCTGGCTCCGGCGGCGCAGACCGAGGCCTTGGTCGCCGCGCTGCGCGAGGCCGATGCCTGGCGGCTGGCACCGGCCGCCGCTGCCGCAGCGGATGGGGCCGCAGATGCGCCTGGTGCGCCTGGTGCGTCTGATGCACCGGCCGGACCCCGCCTGGCCGCGTGGTTGCCCGACACGCTGCCCTTCGTGGGGCGCGACGCCGAAGTGGCGGCCATGGAAGCCGCCTGGCGCGCGGGCCACGCGCTGGTCATCGAAGGCGAAGGTGGCGTCGGCAAAACCCGGCTGGCGCTGGACTTCGCCGCTGCACACGGGCCCTTTGCACTGGCGCGGTGCCGCGCCAGCGACGCGGGTGTGCCCTATGCCGCCTGGACCCGTGTGCTGCGCGCCCTGGCGGGCAAGGCGCTCACGCGCGACACCTTCGGCGCGCTGCCGACCTGGGCCTGCGACGAGCTGTCGCGCCTGCTGCCCGAAATCGCCAGCGGCCCTGCGGCCCTGGCGCCCATCCGGTCGGACGAAGAGCGCAGCCGATTTTTTGAAGCCTGTGCTGCCGCCTGGCAGGCGCTCACGGCCGACAGCTTCGATGCCGTGGTGCTGGACGACTGGCACCTGGCCGATGCCACCAGCCGAGCCTTGCTGGCGTTTGTGGTGCAGCGGGCTGCCGGGCATTCGTCTGCACAGGGTGAGGCCAGTTGCCGCGTCCTGCTGCTCATGCGGCCGCAGCCCGACGGGCTGGGTGGGACGCAGGCTCTCACGGGCTTTGCGCTGGGCGACGCTGCAAATGCCTTGCATCTGCGCCTGCAGTCACTGGAGCCCGCCGTCGTCTTTGATCTTGTGCGCCAGCTGTCGGGCGCGCGCGACCCGGCACGTTTTGCGGCACGGCTGCAGGCGGCGACCGAAGGCAACCCGTTCTTTCTGTTGCAGACGCTGCGCCACCTGGCAGAAACCGGCGCCTTGACGGCCGACGCCGACGGTGTCTGGCGCACCCCGTTTGACGACGCCACGCAGGACTACCGCGAGCTGCCGATGCCCCTGAGCGTGCGCGAAGCGGTGCTGGCCCGGGTAGCCCGGCTGGGCGACGCGCCGGCGCGTGTTCTGGAAGCCGCAGCGCTGGCCGCCGAACCTTTTTCGCCGGCCCTGCTGGCCCCCGCCTGCGCCTTGTCTGAACTGCAGGCGGTGCTGGCCATCGAAGCAGCGGTGAACTCGCGGCTGCTGCGCGAGCATGAAAGTGGCGGCTATGCCTTCACCCACGACCTGGTGCAACAGGCGCTGGACGCTGCGCTCAGCCCCGAGCGCCGCCGGCTCATCCACCGCCGCCTGGCCCTGGGGGCCGAGGCGGTGGCTGCACCGGCTGCGGTGGTGGCCGCCCATCACGAGGCCAGCGGCGACACCCGCCGCGCGGTGGCGCACCGGCTGGCTGCCGCCGAGCAGGCACAGGCCCTGCACGCACTGCCCGAGGCCATGGACCATTGGCAGCGTGCGCTGGATGGTGGCGCCACGCCCCAGCAGGCCCTGCGCGCGCACCAGGGCCTCACGACGGCGGCACGGCTGAGTTGCCAGTTCGACCGCATGCAGTTGCACGGCGACGCGCTGCAGGCGTTGGCCGCCACGGGCGGCATGCTCAGCACCGCAGAACAGGCCGATGCCTTGACCTCGGTGGCCAACAACCTGGTTTTTGGCAACCGTGCCGACGCGGCGCTGCTGGTGCTGGACCGCTTGCCGGCTGCGCTGCTGGGTACGTTGTCGGTCGCCCACCAGGCCCAGGCGCTGAACATCCGCGGCTGCGCCTTGCGCAGCCTGGGGCGCCTGGACGAAGCGCGCGGGGCGCTGGTTGGGGCGTTGAAGCTGCCCGGCCTGCCGGCCGTTGCGCGAAGCGACCTGCTCGAAGGCGCTTCTGCCGTGGAGATGAGTGCCGGCAACCCGACGGCGCTGCTCGAGCATGCCGATGCACTGATTGCGCTGGCGCGCCAGATGGGCGACGAAGAGACGGTCGCCCGGGCGCTGTTCTGCCGCAGCCTGGCCTCCTTGATGACCGGCGATGCCGAACGCGCCGCTGCCGGCCTGGAACAGGCCGCCGCCAGTTTTGGCAGCCGTGGCTCGGTTCTGCGGCAGCGGGGTGTGCTCTACAACCTGTCAGTCGCACACCAGGCGCGCAGCCAGCATGCCCAGGCCCTGGCGGCGGTGCAGCGCGGCTGGGCCTTGGTGCCGGCCCTGCCGGAAGGCGAGCTGTGGATGATGTACCGCCTGGCCTTCGTCGACGCGCACCTGGCCTCGGGACACTTGGGGGATGCCTGGGTTCATGCCCAGGCGGCGCTGGCCTTTGCCCAGGCGCAGAACCTGGCGCCGCTGCTGCTGGCCGCCACGCTGCCGAGCCTGGAACTGCTGAGCCTGCTGGGTGAATCCGCGCTGGCACGCCAGGTCCTCGCCCGCGTCAGCCCAGCGGCGGTGCACGAACTCCACTACACGGGCTCTGAGCACTGGATCGCGGTGTCGCAGTTCGAACTGTCGCAAGGTGATGCCGCTGCCGCCCGGCAGGCTTTGGCGTTGTCGCCAGCCGCCGCCGCCATTGCCGATGTGCGTGTGCGCGCCCGACACGCACTGGCCGCCGCCGAGCTGGCGTTGGCACTGGGCGATGGCAAGGCCGCGCTGGCCTTGTTGCCCGAGCACGGTGCCGAAGGCATGAACGACGAGATGCGCACCCGTGCATTGGCGCTGGCGGTGCGGGCGCAAGGCCTGGGCGGCGTGCTGCAAGAAGGCACCGTGCAGGCCGCGACCCGCACCTTGGCCCTGCCTTCACCGTTTGCGCCGGCCACCGGGCTGCTGCACCGCGCGCTGGCACAGGCGCTGCAAAAGGGCGTGGTCGGCGCGCCGGCGGGCGCACAACGGGCCCATGACCAGTTCGTGGGCGAATTGGCCCGGTCCCTGGACGGCCACCCGGCCCTTCAAGAAGCCTTCTTGCGCCTGAACGCCTGAGGCGCCAAGCGCCGGCACCGCCCCGGGGCGGGCGCTGGCCGCAACGGCGCCGCAACGCGGCCGCAACGGCCAACGGTCACCGTTGCGCCCTGGCCATGTCGGCCCGTCTGCGCAAGAGGTGCCTTCGATGCCAACCCCGCCGCTTTCAAGCTCAGCCATCGGTGCGCTCATGGGCACGCCACAGCCCGCTCCGGCGGCGGCCCCCAGTTGCGTGATGCTGCTCACCCTGTGGGCACCACCCGCAGCCCGCTGGCACGCACGCCTGGTGGAAACCGACGCCCAGGTGCATGAGTTCGAAAGCCCTTTCGAGCTGGCCCGCTTTCTGGCCCAGGCCGCGTCGCCTTCTGCGCCATCGATCTCACCCCCACTCAACCCTGTCAGCGGGCTGCGCTGACCGCCCGGCGCCGATTTCCTGGTGCCCGATCCCCCGGGCGCGCAAGACAACCACCGATTCCTCAGGAGCACACCAATGCAGTCACCTCTCTTGGCCACACTGATCACCGGCTGCGCGCTGGCCCTGCTGCCCGCCCTGGCAGCCGCGCAATCTTGGGTCCGCTACACCAACGCCGGCCAGAAGGGCCCGGTAGTCTCTGAAATGCACCAGACCAACACCAAGCTGGTGTACGAGTTCTACAACAACGCCAACACGTCGATCGGCACGCAGACCTGCCCCGCGCCCTTGTCCTGCACGCCGCGTTTCCCGGTGGGCACGGCCAAGTTTTCGGTGGTGCTGGAGTACGAC
>JBBRCN010000038.1:0-37334 GCA_038204775.1 Burkholderiales bacterium
CAGATCGCCAGCCTGGACACCGCCGACCTGGTGGTGCTGGACTCGGCACAGGTGCGCGCCCTCAGCAGCATGGCCATCGCCGCGCTGGAAACCAGCCAGATCGCCGCGCTGGGCACGTCGCAGATCGAAGCCTTGTCCACGGGCCAGGTGCGTGCGCTGCAAGGTGAAGACCTGGCCGCCATGGGCACCAGCCAACTGGCGGTGCTGGACAGCGCACAGCTGCGTGCACTCACCACCAGCCAGCTCGATGCCCTGGGCACCACCCAACTGGCCAGCCTGGGCACGGCCCAGATCGCTGCGCTGTCCACCGGCCAGGTGGCCGGCATCGAAGCCAGTGACCTGGCTGCGCTTGGCACGTCGCAATTTGCTGCGATGACGACGACGCAGATCGCTGCGCTCACCACCACGCAAGCCGCAGGCCTGGACACCGCCGACCTGGCGGCCCTGGACAGCGCGCAGTTCCGCGCCCTGGACACCGCCAACATGGCTGCGCTCAGCGCCAGCCAGGTGGCCGCCTTCACCACCGCCCAAGCCGCAGCACTGACCACCAGCCAGGTGCGTGCCATCGACGCCGACGACCTGGCTTCGATGGGCACCGCCGCGCTGGCCGCCATGGCCACCGCCACCCTGCGCGCCATGGGCACGACCCAGCTCGACGCACTGGACACCACCCAACTGGCCAGCCTGAGCACCAGCCAGGTGGCTGCGCTCACTTCGTCGCAGATTGCCAGCCTGCAGCCGGCCGACCTGGCCGCACTGGGCACGGCACAGTTTGCCGCGCTCACCACGGGCCAGATCCGCGCCATCACCACCACGCAGGTGGGTCTGCTGGACACGGCCGACATCGCCGCGCTTGAAACCGACCAGCTGCGTGCCTTCAGCTCGGCCCAGATGGTGGCGCTGGAAGGCGCACAGCTGCAGGCGCTGACCACCGCACAAGCCGCCGCCCTGAGCACGGGCCAGGTGCGCGCCATCGAAGCCGCCGACCTGGCTGCGATGGACACCGCCGACGTGGCCGCCTTCACCACGGCACAAGTGGCTGCGCTGTCCACGGCCCAAGTGAATGCGCTGACGGCCGAACAACTGGGCGGCCTGACGACTGCGCAGGTCGCCGGCCTGTCCACCGCCCAGCTGGCGGTGCTGGACGCTGACGACATCAACGCCCTGGGCACCGCCCAGCTGGCGGCGCTGACCGCCGTGCAGGTGGCCAGCCTGAACACGACGCAGATCGGTGCCTTCGACGCCGCCGACCTGGCGGCGCTGGGCACGGCGCAGATCGCTGCGCTGTCCACGACGCTGGTGTCGGCTCTCAGCGGCACCGCGCTGGCCGGCCTGACCACAGCCCAGGCCGCCGCATTGACCACATCTCAAGTGGCCGCCATCCAGCCCGACGCGCTGGCGCTGATGGACACCACCGACCTGGCCGCCATGAGCAGCGCCCAGCTGCGTGCGCTGAGCGCCTTGCAACTGGACGCGCTGGACACGGCGCAGATTGCCAACCTCACCACCGCACAAGTCGCTGGGCTGCGCACGAGCCAGATTGCCGGCCTGGAAGCCAACGACCTGGCCGCCATGGGCACGGCGCAGTTTGCCGCGCTCACCACCGCACAGGTCGCGGCCTTCACCACCAGCCAGATGGTGGCCATGGAAACCGCCGACATCGCGGCCCTGACCACCGCACAAGCGCGGGCGCTGAACGCCGACAACGTGGCGGTGCTCAGTGGTGAACAGCTGGCCGCCATCAGCTCGGCCCAAGCCGCCGCGCTGGGCACCACGCAGGCCGCCGCCATCAGCGTGGACGTGATCTCGGCGATGGAAACCGCCGACCTGGCTGCGCTGTCCACCGCTGCCATCGCTGCGTTGTCCACGGGCCAGTTGAACGCACTGGACGGCACGCAACTGGCCAGCCTGACGACGCGCCAGGTGGCATCGCTCAGCGCCGCGCAGCTGTCCAGCATCGACGCGGCCGACTTGGCCGCCATGGGCACGGCGCAGTTTGCCGCCATGACCACGGCGCAGGTCGCATCCCTCACCTCGACCCAGATCACGGGCCTGGACACCGCCGACGTGGCGGCGCTGACGACGGCACAAGTCCGTGCGCTGAGCGCCAGCCAGATCGTGGACCTGACGGCCGCTGCCGTGCAGGGCATGACCACGGCCCAGGTGGCCGCTTTCAGCACGACGCAGATCGCCGCGCTGTCCACCACACAACTGGTGGAGATGGACACCGCCGACCTGGCGGTGCTGAGCAGCGCGCAGTTCGGTGCGCTGTCCACCGCGCAGCTGGAAGTGCTGACCAGCAGCCAGATGGCCGCGCTCACCGGCAGCCAGCTGGCCGGCGCCAGCACGACGCAGATCGCCAGCCTGACGCCAGAAGCCGTCATCGCGCTGGGCACGGCGCAGTTCGCCGCGCTGACGACAGCCCAGGTCGCCGCCTTCACCACCACCCAAGCGGCGGTGATCGAGGCTGAAGACCTGGCCGCCCTGAACACGCGCCAGCTGGTGGCTTTTGCCGCCGACAACGTGGCCGCCTTGGGCACCAGCGCCATCGTGGCCCTGTCTACAAGCCAGTTTGCCGCGCTGACCACGGCCCAGGTGGCCGCTCTCACCGCCGAGCAGATGGCCGTCATCGACACCGCCGACCTGGCCGCCATGGGCACCAGCCAGCTGGCCGCGCTGTCCACGACGCAGCTGGATGCGCTCGACACGACCCAGCTGGGTGCGCTCAGCACGCGCCAGATCGCCGGCCTCACCGCCGCGCAGATTGCCGGCCTGGAAGCCGCCGACCTGGCCTCGCTGGCCACGGCCCAGGTGGCCGCGCTGACGACCACGCAAGTGGCCGCCATCACGTCGACTCAGGCCGCGGCCATGGAAACCGACGACCTGGCCGCGCTGGGCACGGCCCAGGTGCGCGCACTGTCGGTCGACGCCATCGCCAGCCTGTCCACCGCCGCCATCGTGGCCCTGTCCACCGCACAAGTGGCCGCACTCAGCAGCGCCCAAATGCAGGCCGTGACGGCCGAGAGCCTGGCCGTCATGCAAACCGCCGACCTGGCCGCACTGGGCACGGCGGCCATCACCGCGCTCAGCAGCAGCCAGCTCGACGCGCTGGACACGACACAGCTGGCCAGCCTGTCCACGGCGCAGATCGCTGCACTGACGACCACGCAGCTGGCCGGCATCGAAGCCAGCGACCTGGCCGCCTTGACCACCGCGCAGTTCGCTGCGTTCACGACGGCCCAGCTGTCGTCGCTGACCACCAGCCAGGCCATGGCCCTGGAAGGGGAAGACGTGGCCGCGCTGCGCACCAGCCAGCTGCGCGCGTTGACGGCAGAAACCGTGGCCGAGCTGTCCAGCGCCGCCATCGCCAGCCTGACCACGGCACAAGCCGCGGCGCTGACGACGACCCAGCTGGCGGCCCTGTCCACCACCAACCTCTTCGCTCTGGAAACGGCCGACCTCGCCGCGTTTACCACCGGCCAGATCGCTGCGCTGTCGCTGGAACAGCTGGCTGCCCTGGACACCACGCAGCTGAGCAACCTGACGACACGCCAGATCGCCGCGCTGAGCACGACGCAGATCGAAAGCCTGACGGCCGAGAACCTGGCCGCGCTGGGCACGGCGCAGTTTGCTGCGCTGACCACCGCCCAGCTGGCGGTGCTGACCACCGCGCAAGCCGCTGCGCTGGAGGGTGACGACATCGCCGTGCTGCGCACCAGCCAGCTGCAGGCGCTGAGTGCTGCCAGCATCGCCGAACTGTCCACCGGCGCCATCGCCGCGTTGACGACAGCCCAGGTGGGTGCACTTACCACCACGCAGCTGGAAGCGCTGAGCACGAGCACGCTGTCGGTGATGGAAACCGCCGACCTGGCCGCGATGCGCACCTCGCAGATCGCTGCCTTGTCGTCGAGCCAGATCGATTCGCTGACCACCACGCAGCTGGACAGCCTGACGACGGCGCAGATCGTGGCCCTGACCACCACGCAGCTGCAGTCGCTGACACCCGAAGACCTGGCGGCCCTGGGCACGACGCGCTTTGCCGCGCTGTCCACCACGCAGCTGGAAGCCTTCAGCACGGCACAAGCCGCCGCCATCGAGGCCGACGACATCGCCGCGCTACGCACCAGCCAACTGCGTGCGCTGTCGGCCGACAGCATCGCCAGCCTGTCCACCGCCGCATTGGCGGCTCTGACCACGGCACAAGCCGCGGCGCTGTCCACCACGCAAGTGGCGGCGCTGTCCACCACCACGCTGGGTGAACTGCAGACCGCCGACCTGGCGGCCATGGGAACGACGCAGCTCAACGCCTTCTCGGCCACGCAGCTCGACACACTGAGCAGCACGCAGCTGCAAGCGCTGACCAGCGCTCAGGTCGCCGGCCTGTCCACCACGCTGATGGTGGAGATGAGCGCCGAAGACCTGGCCACGCTGACCACTGGCCAGTGGGCCGCGCTGAAGACGGCGCAGATTGCCGCGCTGACCACCAGCCAGGTGCTGGGCATGGAAACGGCCGACGTGGCCGCGCTCACGACGGCACAGATCCGCGCCATCACACTGGACAACCTGGTCGAGCTGAACGCAGCCAACATTGCCGCGCTGAGCACGGCGCAGGTGGCTGCGCTGTCCACCACGCAACTGGAATCCCTGTCCACGACGCAGATCGTGGCCATGGAAACAGCCGACCTGGCTGCGCTGACCACGCGCCAGATGCAGGCCCTGAGCACGACGCAGTTGGACGTGCTGAGCACGAGCCAGATCGCCGGCTTCGGCACGGCGCAGATCGCCGCGCTGACCAGCACGCAGATCAGCGCACTGGGCAGCGGCATCACCGAAGGCCTTTCCACCGGCCAGCTGGCCGGCATGGGCACTGCGCAGATCGCCGCGCTCACCAGCGCGCAAGTGGCGGTCTGGGAAACATCCGACATCGCGGTGCTCAGCACCTCGCAAGTGCGCGCACTGTCGGCCGAGGCGCTGTCCTCGCTGTCCAGCAGCGTGGTGCAGGCGCTGTCCACTGCACAGGTGGCGGCCTTCACCACCACGCAGGTGAGTGAGATCAGCACCACCATGCTGGGTGTCATGGAAACCCGCGACCTGGCGGTATTGAGCTCGGCTCAGCTGATGGCCCTGAGCACCACACAAGTGGATGCGTTGGACACCACGCAGCTGGCCAGCCTGACCACGAGCCAGATCGCCGCACTGTCCACCACCCTGGTGCAAGGCCTGGCCGCTGAAGACCTGGCCGCCCTGGGCACGGCGCAGTTTGCAGCGCTGCGCACGGCGCAGATTGCCGCGCTGACCAGCAGCCAGGCGGCTGCGCTGGAAACCGCCGACATCGCGGCGCTGGGCACGGCACAAATCCGTGCGCTCAGCGCCGAGGCCATCGGTTTCATGTCCAGCGCCGGCACCGTGGCGCTGAGCACGAGCCAGATCGCCGCACTCACCACCACGCAGGTGGCCGCCATCAGCGACGCCAACCTGGCCGTCATCGAAGCCGGCGACCTGGCTGCCATGGGCACCGCCCAACTGGCCGCGCTGGGCACGGGTGGCCTGAACCTGATGAGCAGCAGCCAACTGGCTGCACTGACCACCACGCAAGTCAACACGCTGGCCGCCGACACCGTGGCCAACCTGACCACGGACAAGCTCAACAGCTTCACCACCAGCCAGTTTGCCGCGCTGCGCACCGCCCAGGTGGCAGCGCTCACCGACGAACAAGTGGCCGCGCTGGATACCGCCGACCTCGCTGCACTGGGCACGGCACAGATCCGTGCCTTGACCGGTACGCACATCGCGTCGCTCAGCGAAGCGCAGGCCGCCGCGCTGACCACCAGCCAGGTGGCAGCAATCACCACCGCGCAGCTGCAAAGCCTGGAAGCCGCCGACCTGGCCGCAATGGGCACGGCGCAGTTTGCGGCCATGACCACGGCTCAAATCCGCAGCTTCACGCTCGACCAGGTGGCTTCGCTGCAGACCGCAGACGTGGCGGCGCTGGACACGGCCCAGGTGCGCGCCTTCACGGCCGACGCCATCGCCACGCTGTCGGCCGAGGCCATCACGGCCCTGACCACCAGCCAGGCCGCTGCCTTGAGCACGGGCCAGGTGGCCGCCATCGAAGCCGCCGACCTGGCGCTGATGGACACCGCCGACCT
This sequence comes from Burkholderiales bacterium, assembly GCA_038204775.1. Taxonomy (GTDB): domain Bacteria; phylum Pseudomonadota; class Gammaproteobacteria; order Burkholderiales; family Burkholderiaceae_C; genus Rubrivivax. The sequence continues at coordinate 6,150 of JBBRCN010000038.1, forward strand.
GGCCGCGATGGACAGCGCGCAAGTGCGTGCCTTCACGCTGGAGCAGATGGCGTCGCTGACGACCAACCAGCTGGCCGGCCTGACGACCACGCAAGTGGCGGCCTTCAGCAGCACGCAGCTGGGCAGCATCGCGCCCGAAAGCCTGCCGGCCTTCGGCACGGCGCAGTTTGCCGCGCTGACGACCCGTCAGGTGGCCGGCCTGACGCAGGATCAGGTGGCCAACCTGGCCACCGCCGACCTGGCCGCACTGTCCACCACGCAAGTGCGTGCACTCACCGCCGACCAACTGGTGGCGCTGACCACCACGCAGATCGGTGCGCTGACCACTTCGCAAGTCGCCAACCTGAGCAGCAGCCAGATCGTGGCGCTGGAAGCCGCCGACGTGGCCGCCCTCACCACGGCGCAGTTCGCGGCGCTCAGCACGGGCCAGGTGGCATCGCTCACCGACGTGCAGGCAGCCGCCTTCGAGTCAGCCGACATCGCGGCGCTGTCCACCTCGCAACTGCGTGCGCTGTCCACCACCGCCATCGCGGTGCTGGAAACGGCTGTTGTGGCCGCACTCACCACCAGCCAGGTCCAGGCCCTGAGCTCGGCCCAGGTGGCCAACCTGGACGCCACTGACCTGGCGGCCATGGGCACCAGCCAATTTGCGGTGTTCACCACCGGCCAGATCGCGGCCTTCACCGACGCCCAGGTGGCGGCGCTGGAAACCGCTGACGTGGCCGTGCTGTCGGTGGCCCAGCTGTCGGCCATCGGCACGACGCAGATCCTGTCGCTGGAAACCGACGTCATCGCGGCACTCACCACCACGCAGGTGGACGGTCTGACCACGGCCCAGATCGCGGCCTTTACCCCCAGCGCGCTGGCGGCCATGGGCACGGCGCAGTTTGCCGCCATCAACACCACCCAAGCGGCGGTGCTGACGGGCGAACAGGCAGCCGCCTTTGAAACCGCCGACCTGGCGGCCCTGGGCGCCGCCGAAGTGGCCGCCCTGCGCACCAGCGCCATCGCTGCACTCACCACCGCCGGTGTGGAAGCGCTGACCACGTCGCAGGTGGCTGCGCTGACCACCGCACAAGTGCGGGCCATCGAAGCCGCCGACATCGCGGTGATGGAAACCGCTGACCTGAATGTGCTGAGCACCAGCCAGGTGGGCGCCCTGCTTGCCAGCCAGGTGGCGGCGCTGTCCAGCACGCAACTGTCCACCCTGGGCACCACACAACTGGCTGCGCTGGGCACGGCCCAACTGCGGGCCATCGATACCGCTGACCTGGTGACACTGGGCACGGCGCAGTTTGCGGCGCTGACCACAGCGCAGATTGCTGGCCTGTCCAGCAGCCAGATCGCGGCACTGGAAACCACCGACCTGGCGGCCCTGGGCACGAGCCAGATCGCGGCCATCGCCACCGCCGGCATCGCCGAACTGAGCGCGGCGCAGATCGTGGCGCTGAGCACCAGCCAGACCACGGCGCTGACGACGGCACAGGTCCGGGCGCTCAGCACCGGCCAGATCGCGGCCATGGACACCGCCGACCTGGCGGCCATGGATACCGGTCAGTTCGACGTCTTCACCACGGCACAGATCGCCGCGCTGGGCACCAGCCAGCTGGCTGCACTGACCACCAGCCAGCTGGTGGAACTGGGCACTGCGCAACTGGCGGCCATCAGCGCGGCCGACCTGGCCACGCTGGGCACCACGCAGTGGGCCGCACTGAGCACGGGCCAGATCGCGGGCCTGTCCAGCAGCCAGGTGGCCGGCATGGACACGGCCGACCTGGCCGCGCTGAGCGGCAGCCAGGTGACGGCACTGTCCACTGCAGCCATCTCGGCCATGGGCACGAGCCTGATCGCGGCCCTGACCACCACGCACCTGGCCGCTCTGGGCACAAGCCAGATCCGCGCCATCGACACCGCAGACCTGGCGGCCATGGAGACGGCCGACCTGAATGCACTGAGCATCGCCCAGCTGAACGCACTGAGCACGGCCCAGGCCGCTGCGCTGACGACCACGCAGCTCGACACGCTGAGCACCACGCTGCTGGCCGGCCTGGGCACCACGCAGCTGTCGGCGATTGCCGCGGCCGACCTGGCCGCCCTGGGCACCACGTCGTTCAGCGTGCTCAGCGCCAACCAGATCGCGGGCCTGACGACGACGCAGATCGCGGCACTGGAAACCGCCGACCTGAACGTGTTCAGTGCCACACAAGTGCGCGCCATCACCACGGCCGGCATCGAGGCCCTGGGCACGGCACAGATCGTGGCCCTGTCCACCGGCCAGGTGGCGGCATTGACCACCTCGCAGATCGCGGCCATCGAAAACGGCGACCTGGCGGCGATGGAAACCGCCGACCTGAACGCGCTGACCGCGACACAAGTCAAGGCCCTGGCCACCGACCAGATCACGTCGCTGACCACCGCGCAGCTGGCCAGCCTGGGCAACACCCAACTGTCGGCCTTCACGTCCACACAAATGGCGGTGCTGGGCACGGGTGACCTGAATGCCCTGGGCACCAGCCAGTGGGACGCGTTCACCAGCGGCCAGATCGCGGCGCTGACCACAGCCCAGGTGGCCAACCTGGAAACGGCCGACCTGGCGGTGCTGCGCACCAGCCAGATCCGGGCCCTGGACACGGCGGACATCGAAGCGCTGAGCACGTCGCAGATCGTGGCCCTGACCACGGCACAAGTGGCTGCGCTCACGACATCGCAAGTGGCTGCACTGCAAGTGGCCGACGTCGCCGCCATCGAGACCGCCGACCTGGCCGCGATGGGCACCACGCAGATCCGCGCCTTCACCGTGGACCAGGTGGCTGCACTGGGCACCACCCAGTTGGTCAACCTGAGCACGGCGCAGGTGGCGGCCATCGGCACGGCACAGATCGCCGGCATCGCGGCAGCCGATTTCAACAGCTTCAGCACGGCACAGATCGCCGCGCTGCGCACGAGTCAGATCGCAGCCCTGTCGACCACGCAGGTGGCGGCGCTGGAGACCGACGACCTGGGTGCACTGGGCACGAGCCAGCTGCGTGCCTTCACCACGGCGGCGGTGGCGGCCTTCAGCACCACGTCGCTGGAAGCCCTGAACACGTCGCAGATCGGCGCCTTCAGCAGCAGCCAGATTCGGGCCCTGGCCAGCAGCGCGCTGTATGCGCTGGACACCGCCGACCTGGCGGCCATGAGCACCGGCCAGATCGCCGCCTTCACGGGTGACCAGCTGGCGGCGCTGGACAGCGGGCAGCTCGCCAGCCTGAGCACACGTCAGGTCAACGCGCTGTCCATCGGCCAGCTCAACACCCTGTCCGCGGCCGACCTGGCCAGCTTCACCAGCGCGCAGTTTGCGGCCATGAGCACGGGCCAGGTGGCGGCCTTCAACACGGCGCAGATGGCCGGCTTCGAAGCCGAAGACATCGCGGCGCTGCGCACGAGCCAGATCCGGGCCTTGAGCACGGCGGCGATCGACGCATTCAGCACCGGCAGCATCGTGGCGCTGACCACGGCGCAGGTCTACGCGCTGACATCCAGCCAGGTGCGTGCGCTGGCCACCGACGACATCGCGGCCATGGAAACGGCCGACATCCGGGCCCTGTCCACGGGGCAGCTGGCGGTGATGTTCACGTCGCAGATCGACGCCTTCACGACGAGCCAGATCGCGGCGCTGACGTCGGCGCAGATCCAGGCGCTGAGCACCGCGCAACTGGCGGTGTTGTCGGGCAGCGAACTCTCGGCGCTGGACGCAGACGGCATGGCCGCGCTGCGCACTTCGCAGATCGCTTCGCTGTCCACCACGCAGATCCTGGCGCTCGACACCGGCGACCTGGCGGCCCTGACCACGGCGCAGGTTCGTGCACTGACCACCGATCACCTGATCGCCATGGACAGCAGCGACCTCAACGCCCTGACCACCGCGCAGTGGGCCGCCCTGACCAGCACCCAGCTGCGGGCCATCGAAACGGCCGACCTGGTGGCCATGGACAGCGCCGACCTGGTGGCCCTGACGACTGGCCAGATCGCGGCCCTGAGCCTGGACCAGATCGACGCGCTGACGACCACACAACTGGCCACGCTGACGAACACGCAGGTGGCAGGTCTGAGCACCGCACAACTGGCCAGCTTCGACAATGAAGAACTGGCGGCCTTCACCACCAGCCAGTTCGCGTCCCTGCGCACGGCGCAGATCGCTTCGCTGTCGGGTGAACAGATCAGCGGGCTGGGCACCGATGACATTGCAGCGCTGACCACGGCCCAGGCGCGTGCGCTGACGGTGGACCAGATCGTGGCGCTGACCACCGAACAGGTCATGGCCTTCGAAACCGCCGACCTGGCCGCCATGAACATGACGCAGTACAACGCCTTCGAGGCCGAAGACTGGGGTGTCATGAGCACGGCGCAGTTTGCCGCGCTGTCCAGCGTGACCCCGATCGTGCTGGACCTGGACGGCAACGGCGTGCAGACGCGCAGCGCGGCCGAGGGAGTGATGTTCGACATCGACGCCTCCGGTCGCCAGACCCAGGTGGGCTGGGTGGGTGGCAACGACGGCCTGCTGGTGCGCGACATCAACGGCAACGGCAGCATCGACGACGGCACCGAGCTCTTCGGCGGCGCCACGCAGTTGGCCAATGGCCAGCGTGCAGGCAACGGCTTTGCGGCCTTGGCGCAGATGGACAGCAACGTCGACGGCAAGATCGACGCCAACGACGCCGCCTTCGGCGAGCTGAAGGTGTGGGTCGATGCCAATGGCGACGGCGTCAGCGATGTCAGCGAACTGCGTGGCCTGGTCGATGCGGGTGTGATGTCCTTGAACCTGGACTTCACCAAGGGCAGCGAGATGAACAACGGCAACCTGCTGGGCATGCTGGGCAGCTACACCGGCAGCGATGGCGGCAGCAAGGAGATGGTCGACGTGTGGTTTGCCAAGCAGCCAACGCCAGACGTTCTGCCTGAACTGGGCGACTTGCTGGCTGCCGACACCGGCAACCTGCTGGGTGCCCCGGCCGCAGCCGAAACCACCCGTGCAGCAGCACCAACGCAGGCCGGGCTGGGTGTGGCGCGCAACACCGGCATGAGCGACGAAGAGCTGCTGCGCCAGCAGCAGCCGCTGATGTAAGTCGCCCGGGGAAGGCACCCTGCGCAGCCGCAAGGCGGTTGCTGAACCCGCCCGACACTTCTGGTGTCGGGCGGGTTCACTCTTTGCGGCCTGGCCAGGGGCAAGAAGCACTGCACCACCGCGGCCAAGCGCTACGCGGAAGACCCTGTGTGGCGGGCGAAGTGCCCGCCGAAGAACGGCCTGTTTGCGGCTTGGCCGCTGCAGGCCGCGCCTAGACTGGTTGCTCGGCAGCCTTGCCTTCAGCCCATGACGACATCCCCGCCGGTGCACCTGCACCTCATCGCCTATTCAACCGAGACGCGCGCGCAGGTGCCGCCGGGCTGGCTGGTGCTGGACAACCTGGACAACCCGCGGCCCGATTGGTTCGAGTACTGGCCCGTGCGTCAGCGCCTGTTGACCGAGCCGCTGGACGAGGCCGCCTTCTACGGCTTCTTCTCGCCCAAGTTCTGCGCCAAGACCGGCTTGTCGCACCAACAGGTGCACAACTTCGTGAGCCAGCACGCGGAGCTTGCCGACGTGCTGCTGTTTTCACCGCAGCCCGACATGGGCGCGTTTTTTCTCAATGTGTTCGAGCAGGGTGAAACCTTCGACCCGGGCCTGATCGACGCCTACAGCCAGTTCCTGCAGACCATCGGGCGCCCCGCACCGCTGCGGCAGATGGTGATGGACGCGCGTCAGGTGTGCTTCTCGAACTACTTCGTCGCGCGGCCTGCGTTCTGGCGCGAATGGCTGGCCCTCAACGAAGCCCTGTTCGCCCGCTGCGAAGGCCCGGCCACACCACTGCAGCAGTCGCTGACCCTGCAGACCAACTACCCCGGCCCGGGCGGCGGCGTCCAGCGCAAGGTGTTCTTGCAGGAACGTGCCGCTTCGCTGCTGCTGGCCACGCAAGCGCAGTGGCGCAGCGTGCCGCACGACCCCTTTGGCATGGGTTGGTCGGTGTCACGCTTTCGCGATCACCCGCAAGAGGCCTTCATCAGCGACGCGCTCAAACGCGCCTTCCGCGACACTGGCTGGCCCCACTACATGCAGGCCTTCGCGCAGGTGCGCCAGCGTTTCCTGCAGCCGGTGCAACAGACCCAACAAGCGGCCTGAAGGCGGCGTGTCTTGAAGGCGGCCCTCAGGCCGCAGCCGCCTGCGCCACGCCCAGCCGCAAGAGACCGGCCTGCGGCAATCGACAGGCAGGAGCCCAAGGCGGCAGGCTGCTGAACACGGTGCGCCCTGCAGCCAGCGCCACCACCAGCGCGCAGGACTCGCAGCCCACCACCCAGCGGGCACCAGACAAGGCATCGGCCAGCGTCGCGCTGGCGTCCAACTGCACCTGCGGGTGCCGCGCCAACCAGGCCGCGTACTTGCCGGTGTCGTCCGAAGGATGCGGCCGCAGGCGCACAGGCGCTGCAGCCGGTATGCCGGCCGCCACGCGGTGCTGCATGAACCAGTCCAGCGCCTGCCATTCACCGGCCACACCACGGCCCCAGTCGTTGCGCGCGGGCTCCATCACATAGAGCACGCTGGCGCCTTCGGTTGGCACAGGCTGCACCGCCGATACCTGCTCGGCCAGGTACAGGTTGCACTGCAAGCGCACCCGGTCGGCCGGAAAGTGCCAGCGCGCCAGCGCCAGCGCATCGCTGTCGGTGACCCAGAACTCGTCCGGCCACTGCTGCTGGCCCTGGCGCTCAAAACGCCCGGGGTAGTTGACCCAGTGGTCGATGACCGCAACCGAGCGCACGCTCAGCTGCTGCGCGCGCACCCGTGCGTCGTGTTCAAGATCGGTGGCCCAGCCGGTGCCAGACAGCAGCAGCCGTGCACCGTCGATCGCGTCGTCCAGAGATGCACAAAGCGGCGCGTCACCAAAGCGCAAACGCCATAGACGCTCGGCCGGGCCGCGCATCACCGCGCGCACCTGGAAGCTGCGCGGGCGCAGCCAGGGCAGGATGACGTTGGCAGCACCGGCGTCGTGGCAGACCACGGCCAACGGGGTGGGCAGCTCGGGGCTCACGCTCGGATCAAATCGTCGGTGCATGAACGAATCGGGCAAAGAGAACGATGTCGGTGGGCTGGCCGTCCACCAGCTCTTGCGCCACACGCACGGCCTCGCGTGTGAAACCGGCGCGCTGCGCGATCTTCAGCATGCCGTGGTTGCTGGCCAGCATGCCGCAGGTGAGCTTGCGCGCACCCGGCTGCAGCGCCAGCCAGTCGGCCAGCAGCTGAAAGGCCTCTTGGCCCAGGCCCTGGCCCCAGCAGCTGCGGTCACCCATCAGGATGCCGATGTCGGCCGTGCCGTGGTGCAGGTTGCGGTAAGCGGTGAGCGTGCCGATGGCGCGGTCGTCGGCGGCCAGGCGAACGCTGGCGTAGAGGTTGGCACTGCCTTCGAAGGACTGCAGGTAACGCAGGCTGCTGTCCTGCGTGTGGTGCACGAAGCGCTGATTGGAATGGCGCACCACTTCGGGGTCGTTGAGCCAGGCCGCATGCTGTTCAGTGATGTCCGAAGACCGCACGGCGCGCAGAAGAACATGCGGGCCCAGCAGCGCCGGCAGGTGCGTGGCAGACATCATGAAGATGCCCTGTGCACCGGCTTCAAGCGGCCTGCGCGACCGCGCCGCGCAGGGCATCCAGCTGGCGCCAGACCTTGCGGAAAGCGGCCACGATCTGCGCCACCTCGTTGGGTCCATGCGCAAACTGCCCCATCGCCAGGCCAAGGAAGCTGCGGCTGTGCAGGTCTTCGGCAACCGGGCACAGGCCCGGTCCATAAGTGACCGGGCTGTCGCCGTGTGCGGTGCCGGTCCACGGGAAGCCGCCTGTGCCGTAGGCGATGCGGTGGCGGAACAACGGCAGCAGGTGCAGGTTCTGGTAGCTGCCCACCAGGCCCGGCACACCTTCGGCGCGCAACGCTGCCAGCAGCTGCTGGCGGCTGATGCCCAGCCGCGCGGTGTCCATCTGCAGGCTGTAGATGTAGTAGACGTGGGTGTTGCCCGGCAGCACCGCCGGCGTCGTCAGACCCGGCAGGCCGGCCAGGCCCGCATGGAGTTCGGCAGCAGCCTGCTGGCGCATCGCCACACGCTCAGCCAGCAAAGGCAGCTGCACGGCGGCGATGGCGGCTTCGATCTCGCCCAGGCGGAAGTTGTGGCCCAGCAAGTTGGCCAGTTCCACCGGGTCATCGCTCTGCACGACGGCTTCGGCGTGGTTGCGGATCATCGCCAGCCGGCGTGCATAACGGTCGTCGTTGGTGACCAGCACACCGCCTTCGCCGCAGTGGATGTGCTTGTGATAGTTCAGGCTGTAGCCGCCGATGTCGGCCAGGGTGCCGGCGGGCTTGCCGTGGTGGAAAGCGCCGGGTGCCTGCGCACAGTCGCCCAGCAGCTTCAGGCCGTGGCGGTCGCAGATGGCGCGCAGGGCGGCCATGTCGGCGCTCTGACCGAAGATGTCCACCGCGATCACGGCCCTGGTGCGCGTCGTGATCAGGCGCTCGACACTGGCCGGGTCGATGTTGCAAGTGGCGCGGTCGATGTCGGCAAACACCGGCACACCCGCCCAGTGCAGGATGGCCGTGGCCGTGGCGGCCATGGTCCAGGGTGTGGTGATGACCTCGTCGCCCGGCTCGATGCCGATGGCGCCCACGGCACACACCAGCCCGCTGGTCCAGCTGTTCACCGCGATGGCGTGTTTGACGCCGAAATAGGCGGCGCATTGGGCCTCGAAAGCCCGCACGCGCGGACCGCCCATGAAAGCCTCGCCGGGTGCGCCGATGTAGCCCGACAGCACACCGCCGCGGATGACCTCGGCAGCGGCTGCCACGTCGTCTTCACCCAGCAGCGAGGGGTGCGGCGTCAGGTGGGTGATGGCGGGTGTGCCGCCGAACAGGGCCAGGGTGTTGGTCTGGGCTTGAGCTTGGGACATGGATCTCTTTCTCGAAACTTCAGCTGGCCTTGCGGCGGATCTCGTCGCACAGACGCTGCGCGGCCAGCGCCGTGTCGCCGGTGCTGGCCAGGGCCTGGCCTTGTGTCAGGTGCTGGTGCAGGTTGGCCACGGCGCGGCCGGTGGCTTGCAGGTATTCACCGCCGAAACGTTCGCCGCCGTCCAGCACGCGGTAGCCGCGGAAATGCGGGCTGTCGATGACACGCCGCACACGCCATTGCAGGCCGCCGTCTTCCATCACGATGACGGCGGTGGCGGTGATGATCTGCAACTCGAAAACGGCGCAGTCGGCGGCGTGGGCGGTGTTCAGGTGCACAGGCACACCGGCGGTGGTTTGCAGCAGCGCCGGCACCGTGGGGTCGTCGGGCAATGATTCAGGACAGTCGGCCAGCGCGGCACCGGAAAACTGCAGGCTCATCGGCCCCAGCAGCAAGTGCAGCAGGTCCACCAGGTGGCTGCCGTTGTTGAGCACGCCCTTGTTGTAGGTGCCCACCGCCGACCGCACGCAGCCCCAAGCACCGGCTTTCAATTCGTCGGCCAGGCGCTGCACATCGGGCGCCCAGCGGCGGGTGTGGTTCACGGCCAGCGGCACGCCGGCAGCGGCGCAACGCTGCACCAGTGACTCCGTCTGCGCCACCGTGGGCGTGACGGGCTTTTCGCAGAATACGAGACGCGGCTGCAAGGCCAGCGCGGTATCGATCTGGCTGGCGTGTGCGGCCGTGGGTGAACACAGGCTGATGACGTCGAAGGCACCGGGCGTGTGCACCGCAGCCACTGCGGCCATGTCGTCGAAACCCTGCGTGATGCCCCACCGGCGCATGAAGGCCGCGCGGCGTTCGGTGTCGGGTTCGACACAGGCCTTGAGGTGAAATCCGCCGTGGCCAGAGAAGGCACCTGCATGCGTCAAGGGCGGCAAGGCGGCCGCGCGGTCGGCGTCAAATCCACCGGCGATATTGCCGCAGCCGACGATCAGGACCGTGTGCATGCTGCTGTTCTCAGGCAGCCGACGCTTCAGCCATCCTGGGCGCTGAGGATGTCGCGACGCGCGTATCGCCACTTGTGTCGCCACACACCTGTTCGAAGCTGGTGGCCGGCAGCAGGCCATGCGCCACGCCCTCGGCCACGAACTTCAACAGCAAAGGGTCGTTGTAGCGGCGGGCCACCATCTGCAAACCGAAGGGCAGACCCTGTGGCGACTTGAACACCGGCGCGCTGATGCTGGGCAGCTGCGTCAACGTCCACATCAGCGCCGAATCGGGTTGTTCTTCCACGTGCCGCAACGGCGCTTCGCCAGCGGTGGACAGCGTCACCATCACGTCGAAACCGCGCATGAAACGCTCCATCTGGCGCGCCAGTTCCACCTGGCGATCCAGAGCGGCTGCATAACTTTCGGGGCTGATGCAAGCACCGGCTTCGATGAGCGCATTCATCACCGGACTGACCAGTTCGGCCTTCTTGAACTCGTCTTTGAAGTAGTAGGCCAGCGCGCGGTTGTAGATGGTGGCGTGCAGCGGGTGGCACTCGGCCATGTCCTCGGGCAAGCTGGCGTCGATCAGCTCGAAGCGGCTGTCGGCCTGCATGCGCTGCAGCCATTGCGCGATGGCCTGCCGCGCATGTTCGGGCACGTGCTGCCACACGGGCGTACGCACGAAGCCGACACGCCAGGGGCGGCCAACGGGAGTCGACTGGCGGGCCACGTCATTGAAGGCGCGGTCGCTCATCGGGTAGTCGCGGCCATGCACACGCAAGGCATCGAACACACGCAACAGGTCGGCCGCGTGGCCGGTGAAAAACCCCACCGTGTCCAGGCTGTCGGTGGTCTTGAGCATGCCGGTGCGCGGGATCAGGCCGAACGACGGCTTCATGCCCCACACGCCACAAAAACTGGCAGGCCGGATGATGCTGCCCGCCGTCTGCGTGCCCAGGGCCGCCGGCACCACACCCAGCGCCACCGCCACGGCCGAACCGCTGCTGCTGGTGCCCGGTGTGCGCTCGGGCGCCCAGGGGTTGATCGTCTTGCCCAAGGTGTGCACGGCAAATTCAGCGGTCACCGTCTTGCCCGGCACCAGGCCACCGGCACGTTTCATGTTGAAGACCGCGCGGGCGTCATTGCCGGGTGTGAAGCCGGCCCACAGCGGGCTGCCCATCTGGGTTGGGAAGTCGACCGTGTTGAAGATGTCCTTCACGCCGATGGGCATGGCTTCCAGCGGGCGCAGGGTCTCGCCGCCAGCCAGGCGGGCGGCCGTGGCACGCGCAGCGGCCAGCAGCTGGTCGCCATCAAAGGTGACCCAAGCCTTGGCCGTGGCCTCGGTGCGGGCGTGCGTGGCGATGCACTGGCGCGCGATGTCCTCGGGTGTGGCTCGGTACGCGGCCATCGCACCGTGCAAGTCGCCAATGCTCTGCTTCTTGAAGTCGACGGTGAAGTTCATTTGCGGTGTGCCCCTCAGACCTTCAGCGGAGCAAACTTGCGCTGCAGTTGCTGCGGATAAGGCAGCAGCTCTTCTTCGTTCTTGGCCGACTTGGGGTAGATGGGGATGACGGTGTTCTTCAGCTCCGGGCGGCGGTGTTTTTCCAGCGTGGCGAAAAACTCCTCTTCGCTCATGCCGGTGATCTTCAGGTAGTAGTCCAGACCTTCTGGTCGCACGCCATCGTTCTGCCGGATCAGATCCCAGGCTTCGTCGCGGCTGAGCAGCCCGGCACGCACGTCCACGCTGGCGTGGAAGGTGGCGCGGCCGTAGCCGCGCTTGGTGTAGCAGGCCAGGTCGTGCACGCCGGGCATGATGCATTCGGCGCTCTTGTAGCGCTTGAAGCTGCCTTCCACCTGCGTCTCGCGCCAGGCGTAGTTGTCGCGCACAAATTCGGTCTGGCGTTCGTCGTCCCAGAAGATGTAGTCGCCCAGGTGGATGCCGTGGACGCCCACCCGCTCGCAGTCTTCGGCGCTGGGCACCTGGAAGGGTTCCAGGTCGCGCAGGCTCACATCGTCGCGCACCATCTGGTCGGGGCGCAGCTTGGCGCTGACCTTGGTGAAGTACTCGCGGTCGAACTTGCGCACCGGGTTCAGGTAGCTGGCGCGGCCCGAACTTTCGGCTATCGACTCACCCCAGATGAGCAGCGGGATGTTGAAGCGAACTGCCGCCTGCAGCGGGAAGGCGCCAACCCCGGCGTGGCAGTGCCAGCAGGCGTCGCCGATGCCTTCGAGCGAATGTCTGGCCAGCTTGTTCACCAGCTTGCGGTTGGGCGTGAACATCACATGGTCCACGTTGAACTGCTCCAGGGAGTTCTGCAGGTTGTACCAACCCGTCTCGCTGAACCAGTTGTGGCTGAAGGTCACGGCCAGCGGCTTCATGCCGTAGACCTGCGTCAGCACATGCAGTTGAAAGGTGCTGTCCTTGCCGCCGCTGATGGGGATGATGCAGTCGTAGTTGTTGCCGGCCTTGGCCTTGGCGTCGTCCAGGATGCCGCGCAGCACCTGCTCACGCTGCGTCCAGTCGATGTGGATCTTCTGCTCGGCGCTCTGGCAGGCCTGGCACACACCCAGCTCGTCGAAGATCACCCCCTCTTGTGTCTGCGGGATGCAGCAGCGCACACAGTACTTCAGGTGGGCGAAGGGCTTGCCGGCGGGGTCGCCGTCAAGGCTGGGGGCTGCAGTCAGGCGGGTGAACAGGCTTTTGTGGGCGGCTTGCGGCGTGGTCATGAAAAGGGCGCTCCTTGGACTGCCTCGAGGCTAGCCAACGGTGCTCGCAGCTTGACCCGGAAAAGCGGGGGAAACCGGCGCCAGAATTGCCGTCTGCCCCTGGCCGCACAGCTGGCGCCCCGTGCAGCCGATCAGTCGGTGGCTACGCCCTTGTCCAAGGCCTCCAGGTCGGCCAGGTCTTTCAGCCGACCGGTGGCACGCTTGTTGGTCTTGAAGTCGTCCAGGCCGATGATGAGCAACACCAGGCCGTCAACTCGCACCGCCTCGCGCCTCGCCCACGCGTCGTTGAACGCCACGCCGTCTATGGTGGTCAGCAGGTCGATGCGCCGAGGCGGTTGACCCAGTTGCACGACCGATTCGGGCGAAAAGTCAGCCACCTTCAGGCCCAACGAGGCAAATCCGAAACGCTCCAGTGCGCGCAGCGCCCGTTCGACGTTTGTTAGGTCTGGGCGCAGCCAGAAGTCGATGTCGCCGGTGTAGCGCGGGTGGCCATGCGCCGCCAGCGCATAGCCACCCACTACCAAGTACTCAACGCCCTCGGCGTGGAGACACTCGGCAAACTCTTTGAAGTCGCGGTTCAGCATCGGGCGAGCAGTGGGCGGTTTCCCATTGAAGGCGCAGCGCCTCGACGGCGGCAATGCGTTCGGCCATCGGGCGCGACAGCCAATGGGCCAGATCGGCCGAGGCGACCTGCCGAAAGGGGACGGTTTTCGCGGAGCGCTGCATGGCGGTATTGTCCCGCAAAGCAGTCCCGCAAAGCTGTCCCGCAAAGCTGTCCACGAAAGCATTCCCGCAAAGCAGCAAGCGCGCGACAGACTACAGCGCCCGGGCGATCAACTCGGCCCGCTTCCAGTCTTCGGGCGTGTCGATGTCCACCACACGGTGGCCTTCGATTTCGTAGCCGTGGCCGTTGCTGTGCATGCGCAGGCCGCTGGTCCAGGCATCGGTGCGGCCCCAGTAGAACTGGCCGGCGTCGTAGTAGCACTTGGGCAGGTCTTGTGTGCGTGTCAGTTCGTGTTCGGGGTAGACAAAAGCCATGGGCGCACCTTCGGGCTTGCTCATGGCGCGCCAGGGTGAACTGTGAAAGCCCACCACCGGGTAGACGTAATGCGCCTGGCGCTGCTGGAACAGTTCGTAGGCGCCGCGCACGTCCTGCGCACGCAGCAGCGGCACACAGGGGTAGATGCAACACACCGCGGCCGGGGCCTGGCCCTGGTCGACAAACCACTGCGCCGCGTGGCCGATGACGGGCACGGTGACGGTCTGGTCGTCGGCCAGTTCCTTGGGGCGGCGGAAGGGCACGGTGGCACCGTGCTTGAGCGCCACCTCGGCGATCTCGTCGTCGTCGGTGCTCACCACCACGTGTTCGAACAGGCCCGACTCGCGCGCCGCCGCGATGGCGTAGGCGATCATGGGTTTGCCGCCGAAGGGCAGGATGTTCTTGCGCGGAATGCGCTTGCTGCCGCCACGGGCAGGAATGACGGCGATGTTCATGGTGCGGTGCTCAGGAAGTGGGTCACGAAGGCTCAGGCAAGCGTCGGCCGCTTGTCGCTGGCCAGCAGGCTGAAGTACAGCGAATCGTGCCAGGCGCCTTCGGCCCAGTGGGTCTGGCGGTGGCGGCCGTCGAGTACAAAACCCAGCTGCTTGAAAAAGTGTGTCTTGGCTTCGTCGAAAGCGTAGATCTCGCTCCACAGCCGGTTCAAACCCAGTTCGTCGAAAGCGTAGCGGATCATCGTGACCGCGGCGTCGGGCGCCAGGTTGTCGTCGATGTACAGGCCCTCGTGACCGATGTAGAGGCTGAAGTCGGCCGTGCGGTTGACCCGGTCGATGTAGCACAGGCCGCAGGCACCCAGCAGCGTGTCGGTGTCGCGGTGCACGATGGCAAACATGCGCGTGCACGGGTCGCCGTTGACCTTGCTGTCGAACCAGCTGCGCTGCTGCGTGGCATTGAGCTCGCGGTACTCGCGAAAGTAGCGCCGCAGCTCGGGCCGGTTGCGCCAGGCCAGCAGCTGGTCCAGGTCGCCGGCTTCGATGGCGCGCAGCGCCGTGGCGCGGCCGTTGATCATGCGTGCACCGCTTTTGCTGCTGCGTCTGCATCTGCGTCTGGATCCGCATCAGCAGGCGCACGCACGGCCAGCGCCGCGTGGGTCAGCGCATCGCCGGCCTCCAGGGCGGTCAGCAGCCGGCGGCCCAGCAGTTGCGGCAGTTCGTAAGGGCGCGCTGCACCTTCGGGGGCCGGACGCAGCGCTTCCAGGTCTGCAGCCGCCAGCACGTGGCCGGCAGGCAGGGCGCGCGTGCAACGAAGGCAGCGCTGCTGCAGCACCGCCGTCTGCACTTCGTTGTCTTCGACACGCTTGACGCCATCACCCAGCGCGGCTTCCAGTTCACGGCTGCGGTCCACCATCTCGCGCCAGCTGCGTGGGTTCATGGCAAACGAATGGTCGGGGCCGTCGCGCTCGTTGTCATCGGTGAAGTGCTTTTCGATGGCCCGCGCGCCCAGTGCAATCGCGCCCAGCACCGTGGCGTGGCCGGGCGAGTGGTCGCTCAGGCCCAGCAGCAGGCCGGGGTAACGCGCGGCATAGGTCTTCAACACGTTCAGGTTGATGAAGCGGAAGTTCTCCAGCGAACCCGTGTAGTTGGTGTTGCATTGCATCAGCACCAGCTGCCGGTTGACCGCCAGCACGGCCTTCACTGCGCGATCCACGTCGGCCTGCGTGCTGGCGCCGCTGGCCACCAGGATGGGCTTGCCGGTGCGCGCCACCTTTTCGACCAGACTCAAGTGGGTGATGTCGCCCGAGCCGATCTTCCACGCCGGCACCAGCGCATTGACGGTTTCCACCGCTTCGTTGTCGTAGGGCGTGGTCATGAAGTGGATGCCGGCCGCGCGTGCAGCGGCCACGAGTTCGATGTTCCACTCGCGGTTCAGCTCGTGCTGGCGGTAGACCTCGAACACCGGCTTCTTCCATGCGGCCTGGTGGCCTTGCTGGCCGCCCAGGGCGCGAAAGCCGCGGTCGCTGACGATTTTCTCGGCCTTGAAGTGCTGGAACTTCGCACAGTCCGCACCCGCTTCCTTGGCGCGCCAGATCAGGTCTTTGGCGCGACCCAGGTCGCCATCGTGGTTGGCCGCGATGTCGGCGATGAAGTAGCTGGGCTGGTCCAGCGCCAGCGTGCGCTTGTCGATGCGGATCGGGTCAGGCCGGGACATGGTGATGCTCCTTGAATTGGGACGCCAGGGCTTGTGCCACTTCGGCGGTGGTGGGCAACGGTCGGCCCAGCAGGGTTTGTGCGCGCTTCACATCCAGGCCCAGCGTGTTGGCACGTGGCAAGCGGCTGATGGACCGATGCTGGCGCTGCATGGGCCCATCGTCCAGGCACAGGGCCTGGGCCATGGCGGTGATGAAGTCGGCCTTGCTGATCGACTCGCTGGCCGCCACGTTCAGCAGCCCGCGATGGCCGGCATCGGCCAGGTCCAGCAGCGCCGCGGCGCACTGCCCGGCTTCCACGCTGGACGCCCACGCGTCGGTGTAGCCGGCAAAGGGCTTGCCGTCTTGCAGCGCGCCCAGCACCCACTCGGCAAAACTGGGCACGCCGGGCCAGCCGCGGCGGCCCACGATGTTGGTGCGCAGCACCAGCGCCTGCGGGCTGGCAAGGGCCAGCGCTTCGCCGGCGAACTTGCTGCGGGCGTACTCGTTGGGCGGGGCCACTGGCGCGTCTTCGTCGTGCAGCACATTGGCCGTGCCGCTGAAATAGTGGTCGGTGGACACCTGCACCCAGGGCACACCTGCGCTGCGCGACCACTGCGCCAGCAGCCCCGGCAGCCGCGCGTGCAGCAGCCAGGCGTCTTGCGGACGCTCTTCGCAACGCGCCAGGTCGGTGATGGCAGCAGCGTTGATGACGAGCGACGGCGCCAGCGAGTCCAGTTCTTCGGCCAGCGCGGCCACGGAGGGCAACGCTGCCAGGTCTACGCCCTGCCGGCGCGACAGCGCCACGGCCGTGCGGCCACGGCAGGCCAGCTCACGCATCAGCGCCTGGCCCAGCAGTCCGCTGGCACCGAGCACGACCACCGCACCCGCAACATGCGCAGCATTCGACACAGGCGCGCTCCGCTCAGTGGTGTGCGACCTGCGGCTGGTCGACGTGTTTTTCGATCAGCGCACGCAGCTGCAGCACACTCAGGAAGTCGCTGTTGCTGCCGCTGTCGTAGCAGAAGCCGGGCTGCACGCGGCTGCCGCTCATGCGTTCGCAGTAGTCGTCCACGCTGTACTCGCCGCCGCTGGGCAGGATGGCGAAGTAGCGGCCGATGTCCACCGTGTTGGGGCTGTCGCTGGCGGTGATCATCTCTTCGTGCAGTTTCTCGCCGGGGCGGATGCCCACCACGCGCTTGGCAGCAGCGGGCGCCACGGCTTCGGCCACATCGGTGATGCGGTAGCTGGGGATCTTGGGCACCAGGATCTCACCGCCCCAGGCGTGTTCGATGCTCCACAGCACCATCTCCACACCGTCTTGCAGGCTGATGTTGAAGCGGGTCATCTGCGGGTCGGTGATGGGCAGTTCGCCGCTGGCCCGACGCTCGACGAAGAAGGGAATCACGCTGCCGCGGCTGCCCATCACGTTGCCGTAGCGCACGACACTGAATCGCAGGTCGCGGCTGCCCTTGATGTTGTTGGCGGCGACAAACAGCTTGTCGCTGCACAGCTTGGTGGCGCCGTACAGGTTGATCGGGGCGGCCGCCTTGTCGGTGGACAGCGCCACCACACGCTGCACGCCGGTGTCCATGCAGGCCTCGATGACGTTCTGCGCGCCCAGCACATTGGTCTTGATGCACTCCATGGGGTTGTATTCGGCCGCCGGCACCTGCTTCAGCGCGGCTGCGTGCACCACCACGTCCACCCCTTCGCAGGCGCGCTTCAGGCGCTCGGCATCGCGCACGTCGCCGATGAAAAAGCGCAGCTGCGGAAACTCACGCGGCGAAAACTCCTGCGCCATCTCGAACTGCTTGAGCTCGTCGCGACTGAAGATGACCAGCCGTTTGACACGCGGGTAGCGCTGCAGCACGGTGCGCACAAAGGCCTTGCCGAAGGAGCCGGTGCCACCGGTGACGAGGACGGATTTGTTGTTCAGCATGGGTGGGTTCCTGAGGGTCTGGGCAAGGTCAGAAGATGTGTTCGTGTGCGCCGTGGCAGCGTGCGTCGAAGGCCAGGCTCTGCACCCGACGCTGTTCGGAATAGGTGGCTTCGCTGGTCAGCAGTTGCTGCACCAGGCCCAGCGCAGCGGCGTGGTCCAGCAAGGGGATCACACCGTCCTGCACCAGCGGCATGCACACCGTGTAGTCGGTGGGCCAGCGTTGTTCGTTGACCTGCAGCACCAGGCTGCCACCGTCCAGGAAGGGCGCCACGCCGGTGGTGGGCTCGCCGTAGGCGATGCACAGCTGCGAGGTCTCGGCCAACTGCTCCAGCGGCTGTGTGGTGTGCTGGACCAGGCGCGCCGGCGGCACGCCCAGAGCGCTGGCCAGCACGCTGAGTGCGGGGGCGCCGGGCTTGGGGCGCAGGATCAGGTCCACGCCGGCGACGGTGCACAGCGCAGCCAGCGCTTTGTGGAAAGCCGCCAGCGCGTAGGCATCGACATGGCTCAGGCCTTCGGTCTGCATGCTGTTGAGCAGCAAGCACACGGTGCGCACGGCGCGGTGGTCACGGCGCGACACACGGTTGGCATAGCGCACCGAACGCACGTCCACGTTTTGACCCAGCACCGTGCGCGGCTGGCAGCCGTAGCCCGCACGTTCCACGGCGGTGACGCGGCGGGCATGCGGCATCAACATGCTGGGGTGGCCAGAATGCGGCACCACGGTGATGGCCGAACCCAGCACGTCGGCGACGCTGAACAGCGGGCCGTTGAGCCCCGTGTCCTGGTCGCTCAACAAGAAGTGCGCACGGGTGCCGGCTGGGCCCTTGGTCAGCGCTTGCACCAGTGCTTGAAGCAACGCTGCGAAGTTCACCATCTGCCAGTGACAGCGCTGGCCCCAGGCCTGCAACTGCGCGGCGCGCGCCTGCGGCTGCGGCAGCAGGTGGCCCAAGGTGTCTTCCAGCACACGCTCGGCGCGCTGGCGGTAGCGCGCTGCAGCCGCGTCGTGCGGCAAGGCCTGCAGCGGCTGGGTGAAGGTGGGGCCGCGGTGCAAGGGCACGTCCCAGAAGGGGCTGACCAGGTCCAGCGTGTAGGCGTGTGCGCGCGACACTTCTTCGGCCAGCCAGCTGCGGTCGTAAAAGCAGGTGGGCACGTGGGTGACGGCGGTGACGCGGCCATCGGCCAGCGCGCCGCGCAGCGCCGCCGCGTCGAACACCGTGTCGTAGGCGTCGGCGCGGTGCCAGCGGGTCTGTGTGTAGCTGTCGATGACGGCAAATCGGGCCGGGTCTTGCGCCACCAGGTCGGTGCTGACGAAGCTGTCGAAGTACATCTGCTGCGCCACGGCGGGGCGCAGCACGGCGATGCGCGCTTCGGGGAAAGTCGACGCCACCTGCGCACCCAGCTGCCGGGCCACGGCGGCACGCTGCAGCGCCAGGAAAAACACCCCCACGTCCCAGCCTTGCAAGGCCGGCATGGGGCCCGGGCCTAACCACAGGCTTTGGCGTTCTTGTGTCAGACGCAGGTCCACCAGCGTGGCCAGGGTCATGGCCTCGGTGGCGGCACGGGCCTGGAAGTCGGGGTCCTGCGGCAGGCGACGGAACTCGCAGTGGCGAAAACCGCGCACGGCGGCTTCGTCCAGCAGGCCAGGGTCCACAAACAGCAGGCGGCGACCCTCGGCCAGATCGGGCGCTTCGGCCAGGCGTGCCAGGTCGCTCTTCTGCAGCAGCAGCAGCGGTTCGCGCTGCGGCGCTGACGCGACGCGTGCGCTGGCTTCGGCCGGCGTGGACAGGGCGGGGGTGGCGGTGGCGGTACTCGGCACGATGGCGCAAGTCTGGAATTTCCAAGCCGGTCTTGATCGGCCGAGAACGGGCCGAATGGCGGCCCTTTTGATGGCCCGGACGGGGCCAGGTGCTTGTGCCTAGGCCGGCACGACCTTCAACAGGTACTGGAACACCTGTGCGTCTTCAGCCGCCTGTTCGGGGTCCGCACCACCGGCCCGAGCAATCGCGCGCACACCGTCCATCAGCATCGCAGGCGCCTGCTGCGGCAGCTTGCGCGCCAGGCCACTTTCGATGCGCCAGCCTTCCTGCTGGAACATCTCGATCATGGTCACCCGCGTGAACCAGCGCACGTGCGTGCGGTCCAGCAGGCCCGAGTCTTCATAGCGGAACAGGCCTGTGGCCAGCCGCATCTGCACGCTCCAGTGCTGGGCGTTGGGGATGCAGGTGACCAGGCAACCGTCGGCGTCGATGCGCTGGCGAATCTGCCGCACGATGCGCCAGGGGTCGCGCAGGTGTTCCAGGCAGTCACCGAACACCCAACAATCGCTGGGGAAAAGGCTGTCGAAAGCGGGCACATCGAACCGTTCGATGTCACCCGACAGCGCCACGTCGCAAGCCTGCTGCGCCACCTGGGCGTAGTCGGTGTCGATGTCGATGCCGGTGTAGTGCACGCCAGGGTTGTTCTCTCGGTGGGCGCGGGCCAGCGCACCGTGCATGCAGCCCACCTCCACCACGCGGCGCGCGGTGCGTGGCATCAGCGCCAGCAGGTCGCGGTTGACCACCGCGTGCGCGGGGGTCTGTTTCATCGATGGGCGTTCGGCGGTCAGCATGTCGTTCCCTCGGTTGGCCATACGGCAGCGATCAAGTGGACGCCGCGGAACCGGCTCCGCCGGTCCGCTGGGGTCGCCCCCTTGAGCGGGAGCGGCGCAGCCGCTTCGGGGGTGGGCCCTATCTCAGCCATTCGGTCACTCCCCGACCCAACGACAAGAGATTGGCGTTGAGCTGTTGTCCATCGTGCAGCGCATTGACGTAGCTGATGCGCAAGTTGTAGTGCTCGCTTTCGGCGCCCATGACGTCGAAGAGGCTGCGTTTGCCCAGCTGTTGCCACTGCTGCAACGTGAAGTTGCGCACCTGGTCGCTGTCACGCAGCACGGCGCCCACGCGGCGTGCGCGGTCGAAGCTGGACAGCGTCTGCTCGTGCACCTCGGCCACGCGGTAGCGGCGCGACTCCAGCGCCTCGGCCCGCTGCAGGCCCGCGGCCTGGGCGCGCTTGCGTGCGGCATCGGTGGCCGGCGCCACGCCGGGGTTCATCAGCGGGATGTTCAGCGCCACGCCCACGGCCAGTGAACCGTTGTGGTTGTTGGCACGCGTGCCGCCTGCGGCCACGGCGGCCGAGCCGCTGATGTTCCAGCTGAGCTGCGGCTTGTTGCCCGCGGCCACCGACTGCGCGTAATGTTCCAGCGCAGCGGCCTGCGCGGTGAGCGAGGCAATCTCGGTGGACCGTTCGACCTCGGCCACCAGCTCGTTCAGTTCGGGCACCGCCAGCAGCACCGCGGCCAGGCCTTCCGAGCCCGGCAGGCCATCGCCCACCAGGCGCCGCAAGCGGGTCTCGACCTGGCGTGCCTGCGACTGCGCCTGCGTGAACGACAGCTCGGCCTGCTGCAGCGACTTGCGCGCCTGCACCAGTTCACTGGCGCGGCCGCGGTCGGCGCGCACCAGGTGGCCCAGCGCCTCGACCAGGCAGTTCATCTTGCGCACGTACTGGCTGTACACCACCACGTGCTGGCGGTAGCGGCTGCGCTCCAGCGCCAGTGACACGGTGCTCAGTGCCAGCTGTTCGCGCGCCGTCAGGTGGCCGTAGCGTGCCGATTCGGCCAGCTGCGTTCGCCAGTCGGTCAGGCGGTCGGTGCGGCCGCCGTCATAAAGCAGCTGGCTGGCGGTGATGGAGGCGCGCAGTTGCAGCGCTGAACTTTCCATGCCGGTGTAGCGGGCGTGTGCGCCGTCGCTGCCCAGGCCGGCGTTGGCGCTGGCCTGGATGGCCTTGCCGGCGCGGGTTTCTTCGATCTCGTCCAGCGCGGCCTCGGCCACCAGTTTGGTCGCACCTACCTGGTGGCTGCGCTCCAGCGCGTCGCGCACCAGGGACTGAAGCGTCTGGCGCGGGTCCACCGGGCGTGCGGCGGGGGTGCCGCTGGCTTCGGTGTCGGATTCCAGGCGCGATTCGTCCAGGCATTGCGCTTGCGCCGATGCGGCGGGCAAGAGCAGCACCACGCACACGGTCAGCGCAGCAAAAGCAGCATTTGAAAAAGTGGTGGGTCGCGCGACAGGTGTGCGCATGGGGCAGGCTCCGTGAGAGCGCGCCCGCCAGTCGGACGGCGCTCCCCGGCAGTCTGCGCGGCACGGGCCCGGCCCGATCGGCCGATTTCAGCCCGGTTCACGCCCCAAATCAGGCGTCTGGTCGGGACCTTGGGTCATCAGCCATCAGCCATCAGCAATCAGCCATCAGCAATCAGCAACCAGCCATCACCCCGGCCGCACCCCAAACATCCAGGCCGCCAAGCTGAAGGTGCCAAAAGCCAGCACCGTGCTGCTCATGATGATGCGCGCGATGCGCCCGTTGTCGGCGCCAAATCGTTCAGCCAGCAGGCTCACGTTGCTGGCACTGGGCAGCGCCGCCGCCAGCGTCAGCACCATCAGCTGAAAGCCCGACAGCGGCGCGCCCAACTGCTGGGCCGCAAGCCCCAGCACCAGCACCAGCAAGGGGTGCAGGAAGAGTTTGATCAGCGCCACCGGCAGGTAGTCCTGCAGGGGCGTGCGGCCGGTGGCGTGCTGGCCGGCCCTGAACAGCACGGCGCCGATGGTGAACAGCGCCACCGGCGTGGCCGCATCGGC
Source organism: Burkholderiales bacterium (assembly GCA_038204775.1). Classification (GTDB taxonomy): domain Bacteria; phylum Pseudomonadota; class Gammaproteobacteria; order Burkholderiales; family Burkholderiaceae_C; genus Rubrivivax. Next base: position 28,651 of record JBBRCN010000038.1, read on the forward strand.
CAGCAGGTTGACGATGGACTGCGCGGGCCCGGGCAGCTTCAGCGAAGCCACCGAAAACACGGCGCCCAGCGCAATCGACCAGGGCAAGGGGTTGGACAGCGCACCGCGCAAGGCACGCAGCGCTGCGGCTCGTGCGCCACCCGGCGATCCTTCGCCCTTGACCGTGGCCTGCGCCAGCGCGATGCACAGCGAACTGGTGACGAACAGGTCGGCCAGCATCGAGCAGATCACCGGCCCGGCCGCCGCCGGCCCCAGCAGCGCCACCAGCAGCGGCACGCCCATGAAGCCGGTGTTGGGGAATGCCGCCACCAGCGCACCGAAGGCCGCGTCTTTCAGGTGCACACGTTCGTTCAGGCTGGTGCTGACCGTGAAAAAAACGATCAGCAGCGCCGAGGCCAGGTATACCGCCAGCACGGACGGGTTCAGCAGTTCCAGGATGGGCGTGTTGGCGCCAAAGCGGAACAGCAGACAAGGCAGCGCGAAGTACAGCACAAAGGCGTTCAGGCCCGGGATGGCACTTTCCGGCAGCACGTGGCGGCGCGCGGCCAGGTAGCCGCACAGCACCAGGGCAAAAAACGGGACGGTGACCGACAGGATCGCTTGCATGGGCCTGGAGTATCTCAACGCATCTGACAGCCGCCCGTGGCTGCCTGTCACCGGCCAAGGGCTGTTCGTCGCGTCGCCCTGCTGCGCACTGCACAACTGCGTAAGCTGTGGGCACTTTTGCTGTTGCATCGCTGCACCTGACCCATGTCCAACTCCATTTCGTCCTCTCTGGGCCGCGGCCTGCGCGGCGCCTGGCGGCTTCTCGATGCCACCCGTCGCACCTTGCTCAACCTGCTGCTCCTGGCCCTGCTGGGCCTGCTGGCGTGGTGGCTGGTCAAGCCCGGTGCGCCTTCGCTGCAAGACAAGACCGCGCTGGTGCTGAACATCGGCGGCACTTTGGTTGAACAGCGTGAGAGCAGCAGCGTGCGTGACCAGGTGCTGGGCCAGGCGCGTGGCGACGACTCGGGCCAGACGCGCCTGCGCGACGTGCTGGCGGCGCTGGACACCGCCGCCAAGGACGACAAGATCAGCCACGCCCTGCTCATGCTGGACGGCCTGCAAGGCGGTGGCCTGCCCATGCTGCGCGAGGTGGCGCTGGCCATCGACCGTTTCAAGGCCGCCGGCAAGCCGGTCTACGCCTGGGGCTCTGAATTCGACCAGCGCCAATACTTCCTGGCCGCACACGCCAGCCAGGTTTGGCTGCACCCCATGGGCAACGTTTTTGTCGAAGGTTATGGCCGCCAGCGCGCCTACTACAAGGACCTGTTCGACAAGGTCGGCATCACGGCCCACGTCATTCGCGCCGGCAAGTACAAGAGTGCGGCAGAAACCTACTCGGCCAACGGCCCTTCACCCGAAACGCTGGAAGCCGAGGGCCTGGTCTTTGGCACCTTGTGGACCAGCTACACCCAGGCAGTCGAGAAGGCACGCAAGCGGCCTGCCGGCAGCGTGGTGGCAGCCATCAATTCATTGCCTGCCAGCCTGGAAGCCGTGCAAGGCAACACCGCCCGCTGGGCGCTGGAGCGCCAGTGGGTCGATGCGCTGAAAACCCGCGACGAGATGCGCGCGCTGCTGCTCGACAAGGGCGCCAAGGACGAAGAGAACAAGACCTTCCGCCAGGTGAACCTGGGTGAATACCTGAGCCGCATCAAGCCCCGCAGCGACGGCAACGCCGTGGGCGTGGTGGTGGCGCAGGGTGGCATCAGCGACGGCCGCGCAGGGCCGGGCAAGATCGGCGGGCTGTCCACCTCCGACCTCATCCGCAAGGCGCGCGAAAACGACAAGATCAAGGCCTTGGTGCTGCGGGTGGACTCTCCTGGCGGCAGTGCCTTGGGGTCTGAACTGGTGCGGCGCGAACTGGAACTGACACGCCAGGCCGGCAAACCGGTGGTGGTGAGCATGGGCAATGTGGCGGCCAGCGGCGGCTACTGGATCAGCATGGCCGCCGACGAGGTGATTGCCGACGAGGCCACCATCACCGGCAGCATCGGCGTCGTCGGCCTGCTGCCCACGGCCGAGGGTGCGATGGACAAGTTGGGCGTGCGCACCGGCGGTGCCACCACCACCTGGCTGGTCGATGCCTACGACCCCAAGCGTGCGCTGGACCCGCGCTTTGCGCAGCTCATCCAGAGCGTGGTGGACGGCACTTACCAGGACTTTCTGAAGCTCGTGGCCGGCGCCCGCAAGAGCACACCCGAGAAGATTCACGAACTGGCCCAGGGCCGCGTCTGGGCCGGCAAGGACGCGCATTCGCGTGGCCTGGTGGACCGGCTGGGCGGCTTTGGCGACGCCATCGCCGCCGCCGCCAAGCTGGGCAAGCTGGATGCCGATGCGCGCGTCGAATACATCGAAACCGCGCCAGGCCGGCTGCAGCGCCTGTTGCAGGGCCTGGGCCTGACGCAGGCCGACGTGGCGCTGCCGATGCCGGCGCTGCAGGCCCTGCTGACCAGCACCGGCTTGTTGCCGCCGCTGGCGCAGACGCTGGCGCAAGACCTGGGCTGGCTGGCGGACGTCAGCGAAAAGCGCAAGCCCTTTGCCACCGCCGCGCACTGCCTGTGCCAGGCGCCCTGAAGTTCGTGTTCGTTGGAGTTCGTGTTCGTTGGGTGTGTCGCCACGGCCCTTGATGACGTTGCCACGTTCGTCCAGGGCCGTGGTCTTGCCAAGGTTGTTGCCGTTGTGCAGGTGGTTCACGTCGCGGGCAATCATCTCGCCCACGGCGTTGAACCAGGGGCCGTTGCCGATGCGGTCGCGTACGTTGACCGCCGCTACGGCGGGCGTGGTGGCGGTGGGGAATGCCGGCGGCACGCTCAGACAAGCACGCCAAGTCTTGGCGCCCGCACCGGCAGCAGCGGCCAGTTTCCGGCACAGCCCGTCGGCGCCCGCCAGACCGCCCAGGTCGGCATCTTTGCCGCTGCCCGTGCTGCTGATGAAATAGCCCATGGGACCGGTGGGGGGTGATGTGGGCGACACCTGTTCAAGCGCGCTGCGCACCCGGGCGTTCAGCCTGCACCACAAACTTCGCCTGGGCCGACAGGCTGCTGATCGGATCACGCCCGTCCGCCACCACTAGCAGTGTGGCCTGCAGCTGCTGCGCCTGCAGCGTGAAGCGCACATAACCGCGCTGGTCGGTGCGTGCGTGCTGCACGTGGGGGTTGAAGGCCAGCGCCTGATCCACACGCGCTTGCGGCAAGCCCTGGCTGCTGATGCTGGTGCCGCAGAACTCGGTGGCCAGCACCGGCGCGCGCGGATCGTCGAAGTTGGCTTTCAAGTCGGCCACGTAGTTTGCGTGCACGTCACCGCCCAGCACAACCACACCGGGCACCTGGCGCTGCGCCACGGTGTCCAGCAGGCGCATGCGGGCGGGGGCGTAGCCGTCCCAGCCGTCTGTCCAGTAGGTGCCGCCTGGGGTTTTGCTGCTGGCCAGGTCGGTCCAGCTGAAACGGGTCATCAACGTCTGCTGCGCCAGCAGGTTCCAGGGCTGGTCGGTGGACCAGTTGCCGGCCAGCCACTGTTCCTGCCCCGCGCCCAGCAGCGTGCGGCGCGGGTCGGCCAGGGCTGCGCAGTCGGTCAGCGGCAAAGTATGGCTGCCGCCTCGGCCCGGACGCGGGCAGGCCTGGGGGTCGCGGTACTGGCGGTCGTCCAGCAGGTGCACACGGGCCAGGCGGCCCCAGTCCAGGCTGCCGTAGATGCGCAAGTCACCGTTCACCGGGCGCCACCCCTTGGGCACCGGCAGGTGTTCCCACCAGGCCTGGTAGGCCGCAGCACGCTGCTCGGCAAAGGCCGGCTGCAGCCCTTGGCCCTGCAGGCCGGCGTAGTCGTTGTCCACCTCGTGGTCGTCCCAGACCACCAGCCACGGGCAGGCGGCATGGGCGGCCTGCAGCGCCGGGTCGCTTTTGTACTGGACGTAGCGCTGGCGGTAGTCGTCCAGCAGCACCACGCGGCCCCCCACGTGGGGCCGCAGCGCGGACCGCGACGAGTCGTTTTCGTAGATGTAGTCGCCCAGAAACAGCATCAAGTCCAGTTCTTCGCGCGCGAGATGCGCCCAGGCGGCGTAGTGGCCCACGTCGTAACGCTGGCAGCTGGCAATGGCAAAGTCCAGCCGCTGCACCAAGGCATCAGGCGCCGGCGCGGTGCGGGTGCGGCCGGTGGCGCTGCGCTGACCCAAGGCCATGAAGCGGTACCAGTAGGCGCGGGCGGGGCGCAGGTCGGTGGGTTCGGCATGCACGCTGTGGGCGTCAGCGCTGACGGCCTCTTCCACACCGTGAGCCACCACGCGAGTGAAAGCCTCGTCTTCGGCCACTTCCCATGCCACGGGCACCAGCGGCGGCAGGTCGGCACCCATGAGGCGCGTCCACAGCACCACAGACTTTGGCTGCGGATGTCCCGAGGCCACGCCCAGGACAAAACGCGGCACTTCTGCCGCACGTGCGTGCCTCAGAAAAACCGGTGCCAGCGCGCCGCCCGCCGCCAGCGCCAGCAGGTGGCGGCGTGTCGGTGTCACCGCGGCAGCAAGGGCGTGCTGGGCGGCCGGGCCACGTCGTCCAGGCTCAGCCCCTTGTCGCGCAGCAGGCTTTCGAGCAGCGGTTTCAGGGCGCCCAGCTTTTCGTCGATGGCTTCGCGCACGGTGTCCACAAACACCTGCGTGCTGCGCTCGATTTCGATGTTCAGTGTGGCGCCCTCGGCCTTGGCGCCGAAGGTGGTCATGCGCAGCGTCTCGGGGATCAGCCAGACCTCGAACCAGCCGCTGCCGTCGGCCTGGCGCTGCGCCTCGGCCACCGTCAGACTGGCGCCGTTGACGGCGATATAGCCTTTGGCAAAGACGTAGCGCATCCAGGGCGCGGGCACCGCCACGTGCAGCACATGGTTGTTTTGTGGCTGGCGCACGGCAGCCACCGTGGCCTTGAAATCGATGTGGCCGGAAAGCGGGTGGCCGCCGATCTCGGCGCCGTCGCGCGCCGCACGTTCGACGTTGATGCGGCTGCCTTCTTTCAGCTCACCCAGCGTGGTGAGCGCCAGGCTCTGCTGCATGACATCGAAGTGGGCCGCCTGGTTGCCCTGCAGCGCGGTCACCGTGAGGCAGACACCGTCCACCGCCACGCTAGCGCCGATGGCCAATTGATCGCAGAAGCCGGGCTCGAAGGCCAGGGTGAAGCTGCGCAGACCGGGGCGGTCTTGCTGATGCGCGACCGTGGCCACGCCTTGAACGATGCCGGTGAACATGGTGCCGCCAAGCTTAGCAGCGTGCGATGTTCAACCCGGCCGGGCTGTCAATGCACGCGGTTCGCAGCCTGGGCGACGTTGTGTCGGGCGCGGGCATTCAGGGGAAACAGGTCCTGGATGGCCCGCAGCGCGTCCAGCTTGAGGTGCGGAAACAACTCGGCCAGGGCGCGATGGGCTTCGGCTTCGCGCAGCAGTTCTTCCCGGGCAACTTGTGCAGGCTTGACTGCCACAGACACGGCGGGTGCGAACGGATCGAAGGGCAAGGCGGGCTCCGGTGAGGCTGTTGAACTGAAGCCAGACTGTGAAGAAAGCCTGTTTCAGAACTATCGCAAGCGCCGTTTCATGTGTTGCAGCGAGCGATCAGCGGCCAGCGGCCAGCGATCTGCCATCCGACAGATCGAACCCAGTCAAGCGGCATCAGCCCGCCGCCGCTGGCACAGGCCCCAACGCCCACACCGCCGTCGCTTCGCGCTTGCCCTTGAAGACCACGGGGCCCATGTTGTCGGGCGACAGGTCGGGCCCCAGGCCCGCACGCGCCGCACCGTCCAGCAAGATCGCGCGGCCCATCACCTTGGTGTGCGCTTCCAGCCGCGCTGCCAGGTTCACGGTGTCGCCGATGCAGGTGTAGGTGGCGCGCTGCTGGGTGCCGGTGTAGCCGGCCACCATCTCGCCGGTGGCGATGCCGATGCCGATGGCAATGGGCATCTTGTCTTCGAGCGCCCGCTCGGCGTTGTACAGCGTCACCAGATCCAGCATTTCCAGCGCCGCGCGTGCTGCCGCCGCGCTGTGGCCGGGCAGCGGCAACGGTGCACCGAAGATGGCCATCAGCCCGTCGCCCACCATCTGGTTGACCACGCCACCGGCGCCGGTGATGGCTTCGAACATCAGCGTGTAGTAGGTGTTGAGCAGCTCGATCGTCTCTTCTGGGCTTTGCCGTTCGACCATCGAGGTGAAGCCCCGGATGTCGCTGAACATCACCGTGCCTTGCACCCGCTTGCCACCCAGCGTGAAGCCGCTTTGCTGCAGGTCTTGCGCCACTTCGGCGGTGGCAAAGCGGCGCACCAGTTCCTTCTGCTGGTCGCGCAAGCGCTTCTTTTCCAGGCAGGCCTGCAGGCGCGCCTTCAGCAGCACGGCATTCAGCGGCTTGGGCAGATAGTCCTCAGCGCCCAACTCGATGCAGCGCACGACGTTGGCCACACCCTCGACCGAACTCGTCACGATCACCGGCAGGTCGCGCAGCGCACGGTCGGCTTTGAGGCGGGCCAGGACCTCGAAGCCGTCCAGCTCGGGCATCTCGATGTCCAGCAGCAGCAGGTCAAAGGGCTCGCTGGCCAGCCGGTCCAGCGCCAGCCGGCCGTTTTCCACCAGCGTCACGTGGTGACCCTGCAGTTCCAGGCTGCGCGCCAGCAGCAGGCGGTTGACCTTGTTGTCGTCGGCCACCAGCAGGCGGGCCGGCTGGCTGAACGTGGAAGTCTGCGTCTCAGCCACGGGCCAGCTCCTGCAGCGCAGCGGCCGCTTCGTCCAGGGCAGCCTGCAGTGCCACGATGGCCTGCCGGTCGGTGGCAGGGTCGGGGTGCAAGCCGGCCAGTTCCAGCGCCCGCGCCGCTGCAGCCAGGCGCAAGGCGCCGAAGGTCTGGCTGTTGGACTTGAGCGAGTGCGCAGCACGCCGGAAGTTGTCGGCATGGGCGGCATCGCGCGCCTCGCGCAATTCGGCCATCAGGCCCGGCGCTTCTTCCAGGAAGGTGCCCACCAGTTCCAGAACAAATTCTGCGCCTGCGGTGTCCTGCAGCTCGGTGAACACGGCTTCGTCGATCACATCGTTCATCGCTTCAATGTCCTTGTCGGGGCTTGATGCGCCCCAGTGCAGCCGCCAGTTCATCCACACGGATGGGCTTGGTGACGTAATCGTCCATGCCGGCGGCCAGGCATTGTTCGCGGTCACCGGCCATGGCGTTGGCGGTCATGGCCACGATGCGCGGCCTGTCGCGGGCAGGCCAGCGGCTGGTGATGCGGCGCGTGGCTTCCAGGCCGTCCATCTCGGGCATCTGCACGTCCATCAGCACCAGGTCGTAGGGCTGGCGTTCGATGCTCTCGATGACCTCGATGCCGTTGCCGGCCACGTCGGCGCGGTAGCCCATGCGTTGCAAGAGGCGCAGCGCCAGCTTCTGGTTCACCACGTTGTCTTCGGCCAGCAGAATGCGCAGCGGGTGGCGCTGGCCCAGTGTGCTGTCGATGCCTTCCTTGGCCGGTGCGGTGGCCGCCGGCCGGCGTGGCATGTCTTGCGCCAGCAGCGTGACCAGCGTGTCGAAAAGCTGGCTCTGGCGCAGCGGCTTGGCCAGCGTGGCGGCAAACAGGCTGTCCTGAGCTTCGCGCCGGCCCAGCGAACTGAACAGCACCAGCGGCAAGGTATTTCCGCCAGCCCGGATGCGTTGCGCGAGTTCGATGCCGTCCATGCCGGGCATGTGCATGTCAAGGATGGCCAGTTCGCAGGTCTCGGTCTGCAGCAAGGCCAGCGCCTGGGCGCCGTCTTCGCAGGTCAGAGCCACCATGCCCCACTTCGCGGTTTGCAGCGCCAGGATGCGCCGGTTGGTGGCGTTGTCGTCCACCACCAGCACGCGCTTGCCTTTGAGCGCTGGCTGCTCGCCGATGAAGTCACGCCGCTGGCCCGGCACCAACTGGGCCACGGGGGCCTGGATGCTGAAGTGGAAGGTGCTGCCCAGGCCCTGCCCGGCGCTTTCGGCCCGCATGCCGCCGCCCATCAACTCGGCCAGCAGCTTGCTGATGGCCAGGCCGAGGCCGGTGCCACCGTACCTGCGCGTGGTGCTGCTGTCGGCCTGGCTGAATTTCTGGAACAGGCGTGACATTCCTTCTTCGTTCAGACCGATGCCTGTGTCGTGCACGTTGAAGTGCAGCCGCCCGCCTTCAGCCTGCACCGTGAGGACCACCTCGCCAGACTGGGTGAACTTAACCGCGTTGCCCAGCAGGTTCAGCAGAATCTGGCGCAGCCGCGTCACGTCCCCCACAACGGCCGCCGGCACCTCGCCTTCGAAGACGTAGGCGATGTCCAGCTGCTTCTCGGCCGCGCGCGGTGCGATCAGGTCGAGCGCAGATTCGACACATTCGCGCAGATCAAAAGGCTGCCGTTCGATGTCCATGCGTCCGGCCTCGATCTTCGAAAAATCAAGGATGTCGTTGATGATGGTCAGCAGCGCGTCGCCGCTGTCGCGGATGGTGCCGGCAAAGTCGCGCTGCTCGTCGTTCAGCGGTGTGTCCAGCAACAGGCCGCTCATGCCGATGACGGCATTCATCGGCGTGCGGATCTCGTGGCTCATGGTCGCCAGGAAGGCGCTCTTGGCTTCGTTGGCGCTCTCGGCTGCTGCGCGGGCCGACTGCGCTTCGTTGAACAGCCGTGCGTTCTG
>JBBRCN010000039.1:0-37259 GCA_038204775.1 Burkholderiales bacterium
CGAAGATCACCTTCATCGACAGCGGCAGCGCCATCGAAAACCCGATGAACGAACCGAAGGTGACGATGTAGAGAACCGTCATCGACCACGTATGCCTGTTGCGGAAGATCTGGAACTGCTTGGCCACCCCTTCCTTCATCGGACCGAAGGCGGCAAGCCTCATCATCGCCAGCGTGGCCATGATGTCCAGCGGAATTGCCACCCACACATTGAGCACCGCCAGTCCGGTGGGTGGCGGCAGATACAGCCACAGCATGAAGATCGACGGCACGAAGGCCAGTGTGTACAGGTAGGTGATCTTCGAGAAGGCGACGAGCGGATTTCCGGTGGCGGGCGAAATCGTCTTCAGGTTGTTCATGCCGAACCAGCACAGGATCGCCAGCGGCACCAGCGAAAGCACCCAGGTGAAGCCGGCGTTCTGGATCCAGGTGGGCGTGCCGGCGGCGATCTTGCCGAAGATCCAGCCGGATTCATGCAGCAGTGTTTCAGGCGCACCACCGATGGAACCCAGCAGGCCCGCCGTCATCACCAGCGGAATGATGATCTGCATCGCAGTCACGCCGAAGTTGCCAAGGCCGGCGTTGAGACCCAGCGCCGTGCCTTGCAACTTCTTCGGGAAGAAGCTGCTGATGTTGGACATCGAACTGGCGAAATTGCCGCCACCCACGCCCGACCACAGCGCCATCAGCTGGAAGGACCACAGTGGCCAGTCCTTGTGCTGCAGAACGATGCCGGTGCCAATGGCCGGTGCGAGGAGCATCGCAGTGGTCAGGAAGATGGTGTTGCGCCCGCCGGCCAGGCGGATCAGGAAGGAGGCCGGAATGCGCATCGTGGCTCCGGCAATGCCGGCGATCGCGGTCAGCGTGAACAGCTCGGCCTGGGTGAACGGAAAGCCCAGGTTCAGCATCTGCACGGTGATGATTCCCCACATGCCCCAGACCGCGAAGCCGCACAGCAGTGCCGGCACCGAGATCCAGAGGTTGCGGTAGGCGATACGCTTGCCGGTGCTGTTCCAGAACGTCTCGTCCTCGGGCCGCCAGTCGACAATATCGGCCGCGGGGCCTCGCGCCGCAGGCGCGGTGGTGGTGTTTGTCATCGAAGGTTTCCGGTAGCGAGTCTGTTCAGCGCGCGAAGCTGCGCGACAACGGCGATGCAGCGGCGTTCCGGCCCATGAGCTCGGCGCGGCGCACCTCGGTCCAGTACATCCAGATCAACGAGACCCAGACCACGCCGTACATCAACATGAAGGCGCTGGAGCGAATGCCGGTCAGGTCCATCAGCGCGCCGAACATGATCGGCAGCACGAAACCGCCCATGCCGCCGGCCAGCCCGACGATGCCGCTGACGGTGCCGATGTTGGTCGGGTAGTCGTCGCTGATGTACTTGAAGACGCTGGCCTTGCCGAACGCGAAGGCGATGCCGAGCGTGAACATCAGGCCGGTGAACGCGTAGATGTTCAAGCCGACGTGGAAGGTCCTGGGGCCAGTGACTGTCAGTACCGTGAAGTCGGTCTGCGGATACGACAACAGGAACAGGCAGACCCAGCTGACCCACAGCACCCACCACGTCACGCTGTGAGCGCCATATTTGTCGGAGAACCAGCCGCCGACGGCGCGCAGCACGCCGCCGGGCAGCGAGAAACAGGCCGCCAGCAAGGCGGCCGAGCGGATGTCCAGGCCGAACTCGCCAACGTAGTACTGCACCATCCACAGGCTCAGTGCCACGTAGCCGCCGAACACGATGCTGTAGTACTGGCAGTACTTCAGTACCTTCGGTTCCTTCAGCATCTTGAGCTGATCGACGAAGCGGGTGTTCGATGGCACCAGGTGGGCCGGGTCGCTGGCGCTGAACATCCAGAACAACACCAGGGTGCCCAGCATGATGGCGGCATAGACCATCGGCACCATCGTCCAGCCGAAGGCCACCAGCAGCACGGGTGCAATGAACTTGTTCACCGCAGCGCCCGAATTGCCGGCGCCATAGACACCCATCGCGAAGCCCTGTCGATTCTTCGGAAACCAGCGCGCCACGTAAGGCGTGCCGACCGAAAACGAACCGCCCGCCAGGCCGACGAAAAGGCCGATGACCAAAAAGTGCCAGTACGCCGTGGCGTAGCTCATCAGCCAGATGGCTGGCACCGTGGTCGCCATCAGCACGGTCATCACGATGCGACCACCGTACTTGTCGGTCCAGATGCCCAGTGGAACCCGGATCAACGAGCCGGTGAGCACCGGCATCGCCGTCAGCAGGCCAAATTGCGTGGCGTTCAGGCCCAGCGCCTTCTTGATCGGGATGCCGATCACGCCGAACATCATCCACACCATGAAGCACACCGTGAAGGCGAGTGTGCTGACCAGCAGCACCGCCAGCCCCTGGCTCTTTTTAGTCATGTCGAAGTCCGCGTCATTCCCATGCGCAGACTGTAGGAAGCGCAGCCGGGCAGCGACATCGGTCAGGTGACCTGCTGACCCGCGGCAGAAGAACTACCGGGCCACGGCGGCAATCGGTCTGAAGAACTAGTGCAGCTGGAACAATGCGCGCGTTTGCGCCAGATCAAGGCCGAATCAGCCCAGACCCTGTTCGCTGGCGATCACGGCGGCGTGAACGCGCGAGCTGACGTCGAGCTTGCGCAAGATGTGCTGCACGTGGATCTTCACCGTCGTTTCGGCGATGCCCAGACAGCGGGCAATCTCCTTGTTGCCCTGGCCACGGGCGATGCCGCGCAGGATGTCGAGTTCGCGTTGCGACAGGACGTCCAGCCTGGATGCAGGCGGCGCGGTGGCCGGCACCGGCTGAAGCCGAGCCGCGGACGCATCGCGGTAGGCCGCCACGAGCTTGCCCGTCATCTCTTCGGCGACCACGTTCTCGCCCCGCATCACGCGCCGGATGGCCGCCGCGAGCACGTCCCCCTCGACGGTCTTGAGCAGGTAACCACTGGCTCCGGCGCGCAGCGCTGCCGAAAGATCGCGCTCGTCTTCGCTGACCGTCAGCATCAGCACCCGAACGCCCGGCGCCGCCTCGATCAGCGCCGGCAGCGCGTCGACGCCGTTGACACCAGGAAGGTGGTTGTCCAGCAAGATGAGATCGGGCTTCAGTTCCGCAGTCCGGCGCTGCGCTTGCGACGCATCACCGGCGTCACCGACCACCTCGAACTGCGGGTCGCGCTGCAGCAGTGCGGTGAGGCCACGACGGAACAGCGTGTGGTCGTCAACCACGAGGATGCGGATCCTGCTTGATGAGTCCGTCATTGCGAGTCAGGCTGCGTGCTGCCGGTTCGTGTCGTTGGTCCCGAGTGCGCCACGGGTTGCCGGCAGCGTCAGCACCACCGAGGTGCCACGATCCTTTGACGACAGGACCTCGAACCGGGCGCCCAGCTTCTCGGCGCGTTCGGCCATGATGCGCAGGCCCACGTGGGTTTCGTCGACAGAGCTCCCATGGGTTGAAAAGCCCGTGCCGTCGTCGCGCAACTCAAAGCGCCAGCGCGGTTGCTGCTGTACGTCGAGCCAGACTTGCCCGGCACCCGCGTGCTTGCGCACGTTCGACAACGCCTCCTGGATGATATGAAGCACCTGGATTTGCGTGTCCGGCCCGAGAGGCAGTCCCTGGCCGGACATGTTCAGCGTGGCCTTCAGGCCGGTCTGGTGCTCGAACTTGCGCAAGGTTGTCATCAAGGCCGGCACGATGTCCTCTGCATTGGCTCGGGTGCGAAAGTGAATCAACAGTTCGCGCACATCGCCGTAGCTCTCGCGCACGCCCAGGTCGATTTCGTCAAGCACATGGTCGACCTCGCGCGGATCGCCTTTGGCGATGGCGTCGCGCATCAGCTGGACCTGGATCTTCAGGAACGCCAATGACTGCGCAATCGAATCGTGCAGCTCGCGCGCCAGAAAACCTCGCTCCTGAGAAACCGCGGCTTCCAGGCCCAGCGCATTGAGCCGCAGGTTCTCCATCGCACCGGCCACCTGAACCGTGAGCGCTTCGAGCCAGGAGCGCTCAGCAGCCGAGATCTCAATCTGGGCGTGATAGAAAAGGTCCAGTTCGCCCATGAGGCGATCATGCAGGAGGATCGGAACGGAAACGATGGTCTCGAACCCGGCTCGCGTGCAGTGAAACTTTCGCGGCGGCTGAAGATCGCGAATCGGAATCACGCGCGCGCCCGCTGGCGCGTTGGGCACGCCGCAGTGGCAGTCACCCACCTCCAGGCAATGCTCGGCTTGCACCATGCTGGCCGGCAGGCCGTGTGAAGCCAGCATCAGGTAGCGGCTGTTCGTCTCGTCGGTCCAGCGCAGCGCAACACCATCGGCACGCGCCATTCGCGCGACGGACTGGGTGAAGTGCGTGGCGAGCTCTTCGAGTGTGAGTGCACGGGTTACCAGGTTGGTGACCTCGTACAGGCTTTCCAGGCGCTCGTGTTTTTCTTCCAGCTGCGCGGTTTTCTCGTGGACCCGGCTTTCCAGGTTTCGGTACATCGACTGCAGCTGGGCGGCCATGTCGTTGAACCCGCCTGCCAGGGTGCCGAACTCGTCAGTCGTCGGGCAGTCCACCCGCGCGTCCAGGTCGCCACCTTGAATGCGGTGGATGGCCTGTTTCAGAAGGCTGACGGGCTCGAGCACGAACAGGTATCCGGCGTACAGCAACACCGCCGCACCCACCACGGCCAGCGCCATCAGCGCGATCTGCAGCAAATGCATCACCGAAGTCCAGCGCGACAGGTGTGCCTCGATTGCAGCAACGAACTCGTCGATGTGCGCCGTGAACGTCGCGATAAACGCGCCCGCATTGTTTTGCATGGCCGGCGCCGATGCGCCTTCGAGCCGCTGACGGAAGAGTTCCCAGTCCCGCTCGACCGTCTTGAAACTCTGGCGCACGGTTTCGTCCCACGGCACGAACAGCGGCCGATCGGGGTCGCCCTTGCGCAGCAACTGCAGGCTGCGTTCAAACTCTGCCACCTGCTGCGGCAGTGTTGCCGTGTCGCCAACGTCAGCCGACAGCAGCATGCGGTAGGCCTGCATGCGCATGCGCCCGGCCTCGTTGACCGAGGCTGCACCGCCTTCGAGTTGCAGCGACATCCACACCAGCGCGCTAATGGAGCACAGCGCCAGAAACAGGAACGGCGTGGCGACCAGCGAAAGCTTGGCGCCGAGGGTCCAGTTCCGAAGGGTGCGCATGCTGCAAATTTACGTCATGCGCAAGTCGGGCGATCTCGGGGCGGCTTGCGCTCAGATCGCCGACTTGGGCTGTGCGTTGCTGGTGCGCCGTTCAATGGGTCGAAGGTTTCATCGCCTCGCGTCGTATCCGGCGTATCCGGCGTATCGCCCGGCGTATCGCGACCTGCCAGCAACAGACCCCCCTGACTGCGGGGCTGCCGCGGGGCCTGCGCGGATTGACTCGTTACCACACCAAGGCTACCGTCATATGACGCCAGCCATTGCTGCAGTGCAGTGTTTCGGGAGGAGGTTTGGACTTCGGATTCACGTCCGATGCCCATTCTGAAAGGGCCCTCAGCGGCCCACCGCAAGACTCGGCTTGTTCTGGAAGCGTGCGCCTTCATCGTTCCCAACCCAATCAGGAGAACCTGCATGACTCAACAAGCACCTTCAAGTCTCAACTCGTCCAACGTCGCGATGCGCCTGGGCATGTGCGCGGCAGCATTGGCAGGCACGGCGGCCATGGTGCCTGACGCCCACGCGGCGATCGTCACCTTCAGCACGCCGATCGCCGTGCCCAACACCTTTGCAGGCGTCTACATCAACCTGTTGACGAGCGCGAACGCACCCACCACGGGCGCCGTGCCGGGCTGGGACTTTGGTCCCTGGGGCAGTTCGTCGGGGCTGGCCTTCTTCTGGAACGGCACGCCCTCCGGCACCAGCGGCGGCGTGGCTGGCACCACCACGGGCCCATATCTGGACCTGCCACTCGGCTCGGTGATCTCCCGCGGCTCGACCTTCAGCTCCAGCGCGTCCAGCGCGCAAACGCTTGCGTTCCAGGCCGGCGGCACGCACGTGCTGGGCTTCCGTTTCTTCAACGAATCGACGGCGGCTACCAACTACGGCTACCTGACGATGGCGACCACGGGCCCCCTGGGTTTCCCGGCAACGGTCACCGGCTGGAGCTTCGAGAACAGCGGCGCCGCCATCACCGTGGTGCCCGAGCCCGCCACCGCCCTGATGATGACCCTGGGCGCCTTGGCCCTGGGCGCGACCCACCTGCGTCGTGTGCGTCGCGAGCGTCGCCAGCAAGCCAGCTGAGTCTGGCCGCCGGCGCTGATTCAACCTGACCCGCGCCCGCGCCATTCGATTGGCGCGGGCGCGGTTTTCCTTTGGCTGGCCGTTTCACGCCCATGCCAAGATCGGGCATCGCGATGTCGCGGTGACCTTCCAAGACATCCATGACCGAACCGATTGCCCGCAAACTCCTGCTCGTGGGCTGGGATGCCGCTGACTGGCAGATGATGCATCCGCTCATCGACGCCGGCCGCATGCCTCACCTGAAGCGCCTGGTTGAGCACGGTGTCATCGGTAACCTGCAGACGCTGCAGCCGGTGCTGTCGCCCATCCTGTGGACCTCCATCGCCACCGGCAAGCGGGCCTATCTGCACGGGGTGCACGGCTTCGTAGAACCCACCCCCGACGGCACGGCGCTGCGGCCCACCGCCAGCACCACGCGGCAGTGCAAGGCGCTGTGGAACATCCTGGCGCAGTCGGGCAAACGCTGCCAGGCCCTGAACTGGTACGCCAGCCATCCGGCTGAAGACATCAACGGCGTCTGCGTTTCGCAGTTGTTCATGGTCGCGCCGGCTTCGGCCACGCCCGAAGTGTGGCCGCCGCAGCCCGACGCCGTGTTCCCTTCCGACTTGGCCGACGACCTGGCGGACCTTCGTTTCCACCCGGCAGAGGTCACTGCGGCCATGCTGCAGCAGTTCATTCCCACCGCTGCGCGGCTGGACCAGCGCGACCCGGAGGTTCAGCGCTTGCTGGGCTCGCTGGCCCGGCGGCTGGCGGAGTGCATCACGCTGCACGCCTTGACGACGGCGGTGATGGAAGAACACGACTGGGACTTCTGCACCACCTACTACGACACCATCGACCGGGTGGGCCATGACTTCATGGTCTTCCATCCGCCGCGCATGGAGCAGGTGCGCCACGACTTGTTCGAACCGCTGCAGGGCGTGATGAACGCCATCTACGAGTTCCACGACCAGATGCTGGGCCGCCTGGTGGAACTGGCCGGGCCCGATGCCCATGTGATGATCGTCTCCGACCACGGTTTTCTGAACGGCGCCTCGCGCCCCACTGGCGTGGTCAGCCCTGAACAGTGGCATCGCAACCTGGGCATGTTCTTGCTGGCCGGGCCGGGCATCAAGAAAGACGAAACGATTCCGGGCGCGACGCTGCTGGACATCACACCCACCGTGCTGGCGCTGTTCGGCCTGCCCGTGGGCGCCGACATGGAAGGCAGGGTGCTGGTTCATGCCTTTGAGCAGCCGCCGGCCATCGAGCGCATCGACTCCTGGGAAAACGTTGCCGATCCGGTGTACGACGCACGGATTCGCGAAATCGCGGATGACGACCCCGAGGCGGCTGCCGCGGCCATGCTGCAGTTGGTCGAACTGGGTTACATCGAAGCGCCCGGTGAAGACGTGGGGCGCGACATCGTGCGGGCACGTGCGGCGCAGAAGTTCAACCTGGCTTGCACCTGCATCGATGGCAAACACCCCGCGCGTGCGCTGGGCCTGGCGCTGGAACTGGTGCAGCAGTTTCCCCAAGAGCCGGCCTACCTGGTCTTTGCCGGCCAGGCCGCCATCTCGGCCGGCGATGCGGCGGCGCTGGGCCAGGTGAGCGAAAGTCTGCAGCGCATGCAGCCCGAGCACCCGCAGCTGTCCATGTTCCGCGCTTTCCATTGCTGGCTGGCCAACGACGTGATCGGCGCGCTGAAGCACTTCGAGCTGGCCGCGCAGCAGGGCCAGGACAACGCCTGGCTGCAGTGCCGCATCGGCCGCGCCTACCTGCGCCTGCGCATGTGGCGCCGGGCCGAAGATGCATTCCGCAAGTCATTGCTGCTGGACAAGCACAACGCCGAGGCGCACTACGGCCTGAGCGTGGCGCTGCCGCGGCAAGGCAAGCTGGAAGAGGGCGTGCAAAGCGGTCTGCAGGCCATTGCGCTGGCGCATGACTACCCGCTGGCGCACTTCCAGCTGGGTGCGGTGCTGTCGCGACTGGGCTGGTACGACCGCTCGCTGCAGGCCTTCGAACTGTGCCTGTCCATCCTGCCCAACTTTGCAGTGGCCCACCGTTATGTGTCGCTGGTGGCGGGCAAGCTGGGCCAGCGCGAACGTTCGGCCAGGCACCTTGAAACGGCCCGGCGAGTGCTCGCCGAAGGCCTGCCCCAGCCGGCGCTGGATTGACCGGCTGGGATGCAAGCCATGGCCCCGGAATTTGTCACCGTCGTCAGCGGGCTGCCGCGCTCGGGCACCTCGCTGATGATGCAGATGCTGCATGCAGGCGGCCTGCCGGCGCTGACCGACGGCCTGCGCACGGCCGACGACAGCAACCAACGCGGCTACTTCGAGTTCGAGCCCGTCAAGCGCCTGCGCAGCGACCGGTCTTGGCTGCCAGGTGCGCGTGGCCAGGTGGTCAAGATCATCCACCTGCTGCTGCGTGATCTGCTGCTGGACGGGTCGCTGCAGTACCGCATCGTCTTCATGCAAAGGCCCGTGGACGAGGTCATCGCCAGCCAGCACAGCATGCTGCAGCGCGAGGGCAAGCCTGGCGCCGATGCGGCGCTGCTGAAAAAGGCCTTCGAAGGCCAGTTGCAGCAACTGCAGCCCTGGCTGGCAAGCCAGCGCTGCCTTGCCGTGTTGCCCGTGTCGTACCACCAGGTGATCAGCGAGCCGCAGGCCGTGGCCGACGAGTTGGTCAACTTCCTGGGTCTGCCTCTGGACACGGCTGCCATGGTGCGGGCGGTGGACCCGGCTTTGCACCGGCAGCGCGGTCCGGGTGGCGGTTGACGCTGCAGGGCGTCAAGCGCGCGCACGCACAACCACGCACAACACCGGCCTCAGAGGCGTTCGCACGGGTGCGGACGGCCAGCTCCACGCCTTGCTGAAAATTCAAGGCGGCAGGATGCCCAGCGCTTGCAGACGCGCCAGCACCTGGTCGGCTGCAGCCTCCGGGCTCAGCACGGACTGGTCCAGGTAGACCTCGGGTGCCTCAGGCGGCTCGTAGGGTGAGTCGATGCCGGTGAAGTGCGGCAGCTCACCACGCCGCGCCTTGGCGTACAGACCCTTGGCGTCACGGGCCTCGGCCACGGCCAGCGGCACGTCGACGTGAACTTCGACGAACTGCCCGGGTTCCATGCGGCTGCGTGCCAGCGCGCGCTCGCCACGGAAGGGCGAGATGAAGGCCGTGATGACGATGAGACCGGCGTCGGCCATCAGCCGTGCCACCTCGGCCACGCGCCGGATGTTTTCCACCCGGTCGGCGTCGGTGAAGCCCAGGTCGCGGTTCAGGCCAAGGCGCACGTTGTCGCCGTCCAGCACATAGGCCGCCCGCCCCATGGCATGCAGGCGGCGCGACAGGACGTTGGCCAACGCCGACTTGCCCGCGCCTGACAGGCCGGTCAGCCACACCACGGCCGCCCGCTGACCCAGCAATGCGGCACGGGCCTGCTGGTCGATCTCGTAAGCCTGAAGGTGCAGGTTCTGCGAACGGCGCAGCGCAAAGTTAAGCATGCCGGCCGCCACCGTGTGGAAGGACACCCGGTCGATGACGATGAAGCCACCGGTGTCGCGATTGTCTGTGTAGGCGTCGAAGGCTACCGCTCGGTCCAGCGCCAGCGTGCACACCGCTATGCTGTTGAGGGCCAGCGTGCGGGCCGCCACGTGTTCGCGCGTGTTGACATTGATCTCGTACTTGATCTGGCTGATGGTGCCACCCACGGTGCGAGCGCCGATCTTCACCAGATAGGGCCGCCCCGGCAGCAGCGGCTCGCCTGCCATCCACACCAGCGTGCATTCAAACTGGTCGGCCACCTGGGCCGGGCTGCTGCTGCCGCAGATGAGGTCGCCGCGTGACACGTCGATTTCGTCGGCCAGCGTCACCGTCGCCGACTGGCCGGCCCTGGCAGCGGGCACATCACGGTCTCCCACCAGCACGCGCTGGATGTGGCTCTCCCGGCCCGAGGGCAGCACACGCACCCGGCTGCCGCGGCGCACGGTGCCGCCTGCGATGAGGCCGCAGAAGCCGCGAAAGTCGGGGTCGGGGCGGTTCACCCACTGCACTGGCAGGCGCAGGGCGGCTGCCTGGCGGCGCTCGTCGTCGACCGGACAGGTCTGGAGGTGCTGCATCAGCGTGGGCCCAGCGTACCAGGGCAATCGGGTGCTGATCGCGATGATGTTGTCGCCGTCCAGTGCCGACACCGGAATCGAAACCACCTGCCGCAGGCCCAGTTCGGCCGCCAGTGCGCGCCATTCGGCATCGATGCGCGCAAACACCGCGGCGTCAAAGTTCACGAGATCCATCTTGTTGATCGCCAGCACCACCTGCGGCACGCCCAGCAGGGCGACCAGATGGGTGTGACGGCGGGTCTGGGTGAGCACGCCCTTGCGTGCGTCGACCAAAACGACGGCCAGGTCCGCGGTGGACGCGCCGGTGACCATGTTGCGCGTGTACTGCTCGTGGCCCGGCGTGTCGGCGACGATGAACTTGCGCCGCTCGGTGCTGAAAAAGCGGTAGGCGACGTCGATCGTGATGCCCTGTTCGCGCTCGGCTGCCAGACCGTCCACCAGCAGCGCCAGGTCGGGAGCGTCACCCTGTGTGCCCCAGCGCGCCGAGTCTTTTGTCACCGCCGCCAGTTGGTCGTCGAAGACCAGCTTGGAGTCGTACAGAAGGCGCCCGATGAGGGTGCTCTTGCCGTCGTCGACTGAACCACAGGTGATGAAGCGCAGCAGCGTCTTGTGCTCGTGCTGGCGAAGGAAGGTGTCGATGTCCAGCGCGGCGGGGTCGTACTGGTGGGCCATCAGAAGTAGCCCTCTTGTTTTTTCCGTTCCATCGAGGCGTTGCCGTCGTGATCGATCATGCGGCCTTGCCGTTCTGAAGTCCGCGTGGTCAGCATTTCGCGGATGACGGCCGGCACGGTGTCGGCGTCGGACTCCACGGCGCCCGACAGCGGGTAACAACCCAGGGTGCGAAAGCGCACCCGGCGCATTTGCGGCACCTCGCCGGGATCCAGACGCATGCGGTCATCGTCGACCATGATCCAGGTGCCGCCTCGTTTGACCACCGGGCGCTCGGCGGCGAAGTACAAGGGCACGACGGGGATGCTTTCGAGGTGGATGTACTGCCAGACGTCGAGTTCGGTCCAATTCGAGATCGGAAACACGCGGATGGATTCGCCCGGCCGTTTCAAGCCGTTGTACAGGTTCCAAAGTTCCGGGCGCTGGTTCTTGGGATCCCACACGTGCTGTGCATTGCGGAACGAGAAGATGCGTTCCTTGGCCCGCGATTTCTCTTCGTCCCGACGCCCACCGCCGAACGCGGCATCGAAGGCGTGCTCGTTCAAGGCCTGTTTCAGGCCCTGCGTTTTCCACATGTCAGTGTGCACCGCCGAGCCATGGTCGAAGGGGTTGATGTGCTGGGTCACTGCATCGGGGTTGCGGTGCACGATGAGACGCACGCCGGGCTGCGCTGCGACCCGCTCGCGCAGCGCGTACATGTCGCGAAACTTCCAGGTCGTGTCGACGTGCAACAACGCAAACGGCAGCGGCGCCGGGTAGAAGGCCTTGCGCGCCAGGTGCACCATGACTGCACTGTCCTTGCCCACCGAGTACAGCATCACCGGGCGCTCGGCCTCGGCCACCACCTCTCGGAGGATGTGAATGCTCTCGGCTTCCAGGCGCTGCAGGTGGGTCAGTGGCGCCAGGGCCGGTTCACGGGACGGCGGTTCGGAATCGGACAGGTTGGGCGTGTTCATCAGACAGCAACGATAAGACCTGTCGACGGTTCACCATGACAGGTCAGTGTGGAACGACACCACACTGAGCCTGGCGCCGCACTCACGCCGACAGGCTGAGCCCCACCCGCGTGATGCGGTTGGCCTCCAGGCCGCGCACGATGAACAGGGCCGCGCCCAGGGCGACTCGGTCACCGGCCACTGGCGGGCGCTTCAGCTCTGCGGCCATCCACGCGCCCAGGCTGGCGTGTTCATCAGGCGCTGGCGGCAGGCCGTAGAACTGGCAGATGGCGGCCAGCGGCATCTGGCCGTCGAGCTCGAAGTCGCCGAAGGTCTTGCGTGTGCGGGGCTCGTCCCCGGGGTCGGGCAGGGCCACGCCCAGGCGTCGTGCCACCAGGCCGATGGTGCTGCCCTGCGCCAGCAGCGACACCAGCACCACCACGAAGGCCACGTTGAACAGCTGGTTGGCGCCCTGCACCCCCGCCAGCAACGGGAACAGCGCCAGCACGATGGGCACGGCGCCGCGCAGGCCCACCCAGCTGATGAACCACTTCTCCTGCCGGCTGAAGCGGAACGGCGCCAGGCACAACCACACCGCCGCCGGCCGCCCCACCAACATCAGCACCGCCGCCACGCCCAGGCTGGGCAGCAGGTGCGTCAACAGTTCGCTGGGCGTGACGAGCAGGCCCAGCAGCAAGAACATCAGCGACTGCGACAACCAGGCATAACCGTCCATGGCGGGCAGCGTGGGCAGGGTCTGCGGCGCAGCGCGGTTGACCACCATCAGACCGAACAGGTAGGCGGCCAGGAAGCCCGAGCCACCCAGCGCGCCGGTGAAGGCGAACACCGACAGACCAGCGGCACACAGCATCAGCGCCAGGATGCCGCCCCCGGCGTCGCGCTGCGCCAGGCGCGGCAGCATGGCGGCCATGGCCAGGCCACCCAGCACACCGAGCGCGCCGCCCACACCGAACTGCTTGACGAACTGCAGCACCAGTTCGCCGCCCACCTCGGTGCCGTCGCGCACGGCAAACACCACGGCGATGCCCGCCAGCGTGAGGTAGATGGCCATGGGGTCGTTGACGCCGGATTCGATCTCCAGTGTGGCCGCCACACGTTCGTTCAGTGTCACACCCGAACGCGTGAGCAAGGCAAACACCGCCGCCGCGTCGGTGCTGCCGACGATGGCGCCCAGCAGCAGGGCCGTCGGCCAGGGCAGGTCCAGGAAAGCCATGCCAGCCAGGGCGGTGATGCCGGCGCTGACCAGCACCCCCAGCGTGGCCAGCACGGCCGCCGGCTTCAGCCCCGTGCGAAAGGTGGTGAAGCTGGTGCGCAGGCCGCCGTCCAGCAAGATGACGGCCAGCGCCACGTTGCCGACCCAGAACACCAGCCGGTAATCGTCGAACACATAGCCGCCGGGGCCGTCCACACCGGCCAGCACGCCGGCCAGCAAAAACACCAGCAGGAATGAAAATCCCAGCCGTGCCGACATCAGTCCGGCCAGCACGCTGATGAAGACCAGCGTGGCGGCGGCGAACAGGGGCACGTTGACGAAGTCCATCGACAAAGTATCGCCGCCCGGGTACCTGGCCCGGTCCGCAGCGGTCCCGCAGCCCCGGGACGTGCAGGCCCAAACGCCAGCAAATACGCGGGTTCTGACTGAACGCCCTGCAGGCGGCGCGTGGTGGAGTCGGTCTTCGCGCTTGCGTGGATCGGCGGGCTCGAGCCCACCGACCCCACCGACCCCATCGACCCCATCGACCAGCAACGCCTGGCCGCGCTGCGCGCCATGCCGACGCCACATCACGATCCCGAGGGCGGCGCTGACGCTCCAGCAGTCCATCCAAGGGTCTACCCCACCCCCGTTCATGGGGGGTCGGTGCGGCGACATGCATCCGGTTCATGCCCAGGCGCGAAGCGCATACGGACGCGCGGCGCGATGAACGGCAGATTCGCGAGCGCTGTTGCAGGCATCCCTACCCACTTCAGGAGCACTCTGGGCGGGCTGAACCAGGCCTTCGCGTCGCTGCGCGTGGGCGGCGCACAAGGCCTGTACAGCATCAACCTGGGCACCGGCGCGGCCACCTTGCTGGGTGCCATCGGCATGGACAGTCTGCGTGGCCTGGCCACTGCCACCGTGCCCGAGCCTGGTTCGCTGGCCTTGGTGGCTGTGGCTGGCCTGGCCTTCATGACGCAGCGCCGGCGCCCGGGCGCCGTGGCACGGCGCGAAGCCGTTCTGTAGGCCGGCACTCAGTTCCGGCACTGAGTTCCGGCATCAGCCAACGAGGGCTGCGCGCCGCAGCAGGTGCTGCGCATCGCAGCACATCCTGGTAGCACAAACTCGGGCCGAGTCGCGGTCGTGTGCACGGGCGCGCGCCGGAGAGAATGGGCCATCTCCTGTGCAGCCACCACCCCTTGAATATCATGACCCTGACAGCCATCGTGCTCATCGTGCTTGTGCTGGGCGGCGGCTTGTTGTGGTCCCCCGACAAGGACCGCGCCGAACTCGAAGCCCGCTACGCCCGCGCGCCCACGGACTTCATCCAGGCCGCCGGTGTGCGCCTGCATGTTCGCGACACAGGTCCACCCAGCGGCGGCCCAGACGCGCCTGTGGTGCTTCTGCTGCACGGTTTCGGCGCCAGCCTGCACACCTGGGAGCCTTGGGCCAGTGGTCTGCAGGACCGTTGGCGCGTGATCCGCATTGACCTGCCCGGCGCCGGCTTGACGGGCGCCGACCCGACGGGCGACTACAGCGACGCGCGCAGCATCCACGTGCTGCTGGCGCTGATGGACGGCCTGGGCGTGGCGCATGCCAGCGTGGTGGGCCACTCGATGGGCGGCCGATTGGCCTGGCGTCTGGCGGCCGAACATCCGCAGCGCGTGGACAAGCTGGTGCTGCTGGCACCTGATGGCTTTGCCAGCCCGGGCTTCGAATACGGCAAGGCGCCCGAGGTCGGCTTCCTGGTGCGGCTGATGAAACACGTGCTGCCCAAGCCCGTGCTGCGCGCCAGCCTGGCGCCGGCCTACGCCGACCGCACGCTCATCAAAGACGAGATGGTGGACCGGTACCACGACCTGCTGCTGGCCCCCGGCGTGCGCGGTGCGTTGATTGCGCGCATGCAGCAACTCGTGCTGCAGGAGCCCACGCCCTGGCTGCAGCGCATCACCGCGCCCACTCTGCTGCTGTGGGGCGAACAGGACGCCATGATCCCCGTGGCCAACGCGCAGGACTATCTGCGCGTGATGCCCCAGGCGCGCTTGGTGGCACTGCCCGGCGTGGGCCATCTGCCACATGAAGAAGCGCCGTCGGCATCGCTGCCGGTGCTGCGTGCGTTCCTGGGCGAGTAGCGCTTCGGCTGACGCGCCGGCAGCTGCGAGATGGCCGTGCAGGCCGTGCAAGCCTTGCGTTACTCAACGTACAGACCCAGCTTGGACGCGGGCCTT
The DNA here is from genome assembly GCA_038204775.1 of Burkholderiales bacterium. Lineage (GTDB taxonomy): Bacteria > Pseudomonadota > Gammaproteobacteria > Burkholderiales > Burkholderiaceae_C > Rubrivivax. The sequence continues at coordinate 15,394 of JBBRCN010000039.1, forward strand.
AAGGTTGGTTGCGGTCGGCTTTCGGCCGGAGTTCCCTCCATTCACGCTGCCCAGCGCAGCAACATCAGGATACGACCATGAAGTTTTCCAAACATTTCGCTCTCGCCGCATTGACTCTGTCCGCCATTGCCGTTGGCGGTGTCAGCTTTGCCCAAACCACGGGCCGGGCAACCCCGTCCAACGCTGGCGACCCCGCAAGCCAGCGCTCGCAGACGGCCACGCCTGCCACAGGCAGCACAGGCAGCACGGGCACGATGGGTACCACCGACACCACCCGCACCGATTCTATGAATCGTGGCACCGGTACCAGCACTGACTCGATGAATCGTGGCACTGGCACCCGCACCGATTCTATGAATCGTGGCACCGGTATGGGCAGCTCCACAGACAACTTCAACGAACGTGCCGCGCGCGCCGATCGCAACTGATGGCTTGACCGCGGCGGTGCGCCGTGGCCTGCTGGCCAGCGCGGCTGTCGTCGCGCTGGCCACGCTTGCTGGCGTGTACGGCGTGTACGGCGGCGGGTCAGCAGGGTTGGCTCCACCACCGGCGCCAGCGCTGGCTCCAGCGTCGGTGAAGCAGGCTGATTTTGGCGCCGCGGTGGCCTCCGGCGAGGCACGCCAGTTGGCGGACTGGATCGCGGCCGTCAACGACAACCATGGCGCGCCCTTCGTCGTCATCGACAAGAAGCAGGCCACATTGTTTGTTTTTGACGGCGGCGCAACGCTGCAAGGCAGCACGCCGGTCCTGTTGGGTCAGGCGGTCGGTGACGACACGGTTGACGGCATCGGATCGCGGCCGGTGGTTGATGTACTGCCCTTTGAGCGCACCACGCCTGCGGGCCGGTTTATCGGCGAACGGGGGCGCAACACCTCGGGCTACGACGTGGTCTGGGTTGACTACGACGCGGCCGTGTCCATGCACCGTGTCGTCACCAACCGGCCCGAGGAGCGACGCCTGCAGCGACTGGAGTCACCCGCCGTGGACGACAACCGCATCTCCTATGGCTGCATCAATGTGCCCATCGTGTTCTACGAAGCCCACATTCGCCCAACCTTTGCGGCCCAGCGCGCAGTCATCTACGTGATGCCAGAGCACAAGTCCCTGCAGCAGGTGTTCGGCCCGTTGGATACGGCGGCCCCGCCGCGGCTGGCGGGTGTGACGGGCCTGTGAGGCGGGGCTGCCTGGCGGAGAGAACCCAGGGGCTAATGCCGACCAAAGCTGCACCGCTGTGCTTCGCCGCCTGAGCATCAGCTGAAGGCGGAAGACGGGCGAGAACCGTGGCTTCCACCATGGCTCAGATCGCGGAGCTTGTACAGAAGACTGTTTATTTGTACAGTTTGCGCATCCACACCCGATCTTCGGACCAACCTATGCGCCACACCCAGCATCGCTACCTGTACCGGCCCAGCGCCGAACGACTGCCGCGCTGGATGCGGCGCCTGTGGGTTTGGTTCTGACCTGCGATTTTGACCTGCGATTTTGACCTGGGTTTCCACCGCGCCTAGCGCGTCCAGCTGGCGCCGGCAAACGCAGGGGTCGCCGCCAATCGGGCTGAGGGGCTGAGTCGCCCATCCTTGATCAGCTCATCCAGGGCTGCGCGCACGATGCTGCCGGCGTCCACCTCGAAGAAGTTGCGCAATTGCTGCCGTGTGTCGCTGCGGCCGAAGCCGTCGGTGCCCAGCGTGGCGTAGCGCGCGGGCACGTACTCGGCAATCAGCTGCGGCCAGGCGCGCACGTAGTCGGTGGTGGCCAGCACCGGTGTGTCGCCGGCCAGCAGGCTTGAGGCGTGGCTGGGCCGCGGCCCACTGGCCAGCGGCTGCAGGCGGTCCAGGCGCTGCTGCTCGCGTGCGTCGCGAGCCAGTTCGCTGAAGCTCGTGACGCTGAAGACTTCGCTGCTGACGCCATGGTCTCGGGCCAGCATCTCCGAGGCGGCCAGCACCTCTCGCAGCAAAGTGCCTGAGCCCAGCAGTCGGATGTGCGCCACCGGCTTGTCTGCTGGTGTGTGCCGCAGGCTGTACATGCCCTTCACCACATCGGCGTGCGCCGCGGGCGGCAGGCTGGGCATGGCCTGGTTCTCGTTCATCAGCGTGATGTAATGGAACTCGTCGTGCTGCTGCACCAGCATGCGCTGCATGCCGTGTTGCAGGATGACTGCCAGTTCGCCGGCTGTTGCCGGGTCCCAGGACCGGCAGTTGGGCACCGTGCTGGCCACCAGCAGGCTGCTGCCGTCCTGGTGCTGCAGACCTTCACCACCCAGCGTGGTGCGGCCGGCCGTGGCGCCAAACAGGAAGCCGCGGCTGCGCTGATCGGCCGCGGCCCAGATCAGGTCGCCCACGCGCTGAAAGCCGAACATCGAGTAGTAGATGTAGATCGGCAGCATCGGCAGACCGTGCACGCTGTAGCTGGTGGCCGCAGCGATCCACGAACACATCGCACCGGCTTCGTTGATGCCTTCTTCCAGCAGCTGGCCGTTTTTCAGCTCGCGGTAGTACAGCATCGTGTGCGCGTCTTCGGGCTCGTAGTGCTGGCCATCGGGCGCGTAGATGCCCACTTGCCTGAACAGGTTGGCCATGCCGAAAGTGCGCGCCTCGTCGGCCACGATGGGTACGATGCGCGGGCCCAGTTCAGGGTGTTTCAGCAGGTTGGCCATGGCGCGCACGGCGGCCATGGTGGTGGACATCTCCTTGCCGTCGGCCTGCAGCGCAAACTGTGCCCAGCTTTCGATGGCCGGCAGGTCCAGCGCGGGGCTGCTGGCGTTGCGCAAGGGCAGGGGGCCGCCCAGGGCGGCGCGGCGTTGCCGCAGGTGTTGCATTTCGGCGCTGTCGGGTGCCGGCTTGATGAAGCGCAGTGCGGCGGCGTCTTCGTCCGACAAGGGCAGCGCGAAGCGGTTGCGAAAGGCGATCAGCGCAGCCGCGTCCAGCTTCTTGGCGCCATGCGCCGTCATGCGCGACTCGCCCACGCCGCCCATGCCGTAACCCTTCTTGGTCTTGGCCAGGATCACCGTCGGCCGGCCCTTGTGCGCCTGCGCTGCGGCAAAGGCCGCGTGCAGCTTGCGGAAGTCGTGGCCGCCGCGTTTGAGGCCGTCGATCTCGGCCTCGCTCATGTGGGCCACAAGTTGCTGCACCGCCGGGTCCTGGCGGAAGAAGTGTTCGATGTTGTAAGCGCCATCGTTGGCGCCCAGCGTCTGATACTGGCCGTCCACGGTACGGCTCAGCGCGCGCAGCAGCACGTGTGCCTTGTCGCGTTCGAACAGCGGGTCCCATTCGCTGCCCCACAGCACCTTGATGACGTTCCAGCCGGCGCCGCTGAACAAGGCTTCCAGTTCCTGGATGATCTGGCCGTTGCCGCGCACTGGGCCGTCCAGCCGCTGAAGATTGCAGTTGACGATGAAGGTCAGGTTGTCCAGCCTTTCGCGTGCGGCCAGGGTCAAGCCGGCGATGGACTCGGGCTCGTCCATCTCGCCGTCGCCGATCACGGCCCAGACGTGGCGGCCGGCCGTGTCCAGCAGTTGGCGGTGGGCCAGGTAGCGCATGAAACGCGCCTGGTAGACGGCGCAGAGCGGCCCCAGGCCCATGGACCCGGTGGGAAACTGCCAGAAGTCGGGCATCAACCAGGGGTGCGGGTAGGAACACAGGCCCTGGCCATCCACTTCCTGCCGGTAGTGGGCCAGCTGCTCTTCGCTGAGGCGACCCTCCAGAAAGGCTCGGGCATAAACGCCGGGCGCCGAGTGGGGCTGGAAGTAGACCAGGTCGCTGCGCTGGCCGTCTGCGCTGCCCTTGAAGAAGTGGTTGAAGCCAATCTCGAAGATCTCGGCCGCCGAAGCATAACTTGCAATGTGACCGCCAAGTTCGCCGTAGGCTTCATTGGCCCGCGCCACCATGGCCAGCGCGTTCCAGCGCAACATGGCGGTGATGCGTTCTTCCAGCGCCAGCTGGCCGGGGTAGGCACCCTGGCGTTCCAGCGGGATGGTGTTGCGGTAGGCCGAAAACGGCTGTGCGTGTGCCGCCACGCCTTGTGCCGAAGCCTGCTCCTGCAGCGCCTGCACCAGAAACTCGGCGCGTGCAGGCCCGCCGGTGGCCAGCACCGAATCCAGCGCGTCCAGCCACTCGCGGGTCTCTTGCGGGTCAGTGTCGATCGAGGGCGCGCGCTGGGGCCCGAATTCGTGGCTGGGCATGGGCAGATCCGAGTGAAGCAGGCTGGCAGCTTAACGGGGCCCCGGACTGGGCATGCTGCTGGAATCGTTGGACAAGGTGGCCCGGGCGGTGGGGGGGAAGGCGGAAATGATGGCCAGGCATGACTGTCGCCGCGCATGGCCGCGCATGGCCGCGCATGGCGGGACAAGGCCGCGCATGGCCGGGCAAGGCCGCGCGTCGCCCGACCGCAAGTCGCTTCAATCGTCTTTCTGGCCGACGAACTGGATGGCCTTGCTGGCCAGGTGGGTCTTGAAGTCGGCCATCGGTATTGCTGCCGAGCCGTTTGACTCACCGTCGGTCCAGCTGATGGTCACGTCCTGCGCGGTTTCCTGTATCTCGCAAGGCCCGGGGCGGATGGTGATGTTGGTGCCGTCGCCTTCGCGGTATTCGACCTTGCCGATGATCTGCGCGCTTTTGCTCATGGTCGGTCCCGATGTGATGCGACCCATGTGTGGGCGCGGTCCGGCTATCGTGAGAGCGGCGCGACGGCCAGTCGGTGCGCTGGCTAACAAGCAGGCCAACTGCGCCAGGACACTGATCCGCAGCGGGCCGGACCGTCAGTGCGATGCTTCAGTGGCGGCAGGTTCGACCGGTGCTGCGTCGCTGCCAGCCATGCGGATGTTCTGGGCCAGATCGCCCTTGGGGCCCTGCACCAGTTCATAGCTGACCTGGCTGCCCTGCTTGAGGGTGCGAAACCCTTCCATCTGCACGGCCGAGAAGTGCGCGAAGACATCTGCGCCGCCACCATCGGGTTCGATGAAACCGAAGCCCTTGGCATCGTTGAACCACTTTACTGTACCGGTTGCCATGGTGTTCTCTCTGTCGTCGACTACCGTGAAATTGTCCGCCTGGCGCTGCAGCCGTGTCAAGGATTCGACGGCCCTCGCCACGCTCAAGCCTTGGACAAAGCCGGGCGGACAGCCAGCGCTGAAGGTTGCGGCCAGCGTCGGCGGCAAGGCCTTTGGCCGTGCGGCGAAAGGCCCCATAACGGGGCGAAATCACCTGCTGCTTGGCGCTTGAATGTCGGCCTTCGGCGCCAATATAAGACAGCTGCACCGCGCATCGCCCCGTCTCGTGCAGCGAAGGTGCAACTCGATAGAATGGTCCATGCCCGACGAAACCCCTCCGCCGCCCCCTGCGCCGCCGCGGCCCGCCCGCGAGCCCGGCGGTGTGGTGGTGGCCGAGCGCAAGGCAGCGCGCACCAAGCCACCGGCGCTGTACCAGGTGGTGATGCTGAACGACGATTACACCCCGATGGAGTTTGTCGTCATGATGCTGCAGCGGTTTTTCCAGCGTGATGCGGACACGGCCACGCACATCATGCTGCAGATTCACCACGAAGGGCGCGGCGTCTGTGGCGTCTTCCCGAAGGACGTTGCCGCAACAAAAGTCGAGCTGGTGCTCACGGCCGCACGCCGTGAAGGGCACCCGCTTCAATGCATTATGGAGGCCGCATGATCGCGCAAGAGCTTGAAGTCAGCCTGCACATGGCGTTTGTCGAGGCGCGCCAGCAGCGCCATGAGTTCATCACGGTCGAGCACCTGCTCATGGCCCTGCTGGACAACCCGTCGGCCGCCGAGGTGCTGCGCGCCTGCGCGGCCAACATCGAAGACCTGCGCAAGAGCCTGGCCACCTTCATCAAGGAAAACACGCCCACGGTGGGCGGCAATGAAGAGGTGGACACACAACCCACGCTGGGTTTCCAGCGTGTGATCCAGCGCGCCATCATGCATGTGCAAAGCACGGGCAGCGGCAAGAAGGAAGTCACCGGCGCCAACGTGCTGGTGGCCATCTTTGGCGAGAAGGACTCACACGCCGTGTACTACCTGCACCAGCAGGGCGTGACGCGGCTGGACGTCGTCAACTTCATCGCCCACGGCATCAAGAAGTCCGACCCACCCGAGCCGACCAAGAGCAACGAGAGCAGCAGCAACGAGGGCGAGAAGGAAGAGGGCGGCGACGCCAAGGGCTCACCTCTGGAGCAGTTCACGCAGAACCTGAACCAGCAGGCCCGCGACGGCAAGATCGACCCGCTGATCGGCCGCGAGCACGAGGTTGAGCGCGTGATCCAGATCCTGTGCCGACGCCGCAAGAACAACCCGCTCTTGGTTGGCGAGGCTGGCGTGGGCAAGACGGCCATTGCTGAGGGTCTGGCTTGGCGCATCACGCAGAACGATGTGCCCGAGGTGCTGGGCGACGCCACCGTGTATTCACTGGACATGGGCGCGTTGCTGGCCGGCACCAAGTACCGAGGTGACTTCGAGCAGCGCCTGAAAGGCGTGCTCAAGCAGTTGAAAGAACATCCGAACGCGATCCTGTTCATCGATGAGATCCACACCCTCATTGGTGCAGGCGCAGCCAGCGGCGGCACGCTGGATGCCAGCAACCTGTTGAAGCCGGCGCTGAGCAATGGCAGCATGAAGTGCATCGGAGCCACCACTTTCACTGAATACCGCGGCATCTTCGAAAAAGACGCGGCTCTGTCGCGGCGTTTCCAGAAGGTGGACGTGGTCGAGCCCACGGTCGAACAGACGGTAGAAATCCTGAAGGGCCTGAAGTCGCGCTTTGAAGAGCACCACAGCGTGAAGTACGCGGTGGGTGCGCTGCAGGCGGCAGCCGAGCTGTCGGCCAAATTCATCAACGACCGCCACCTGCCCGACAAGGCCATCGATGTCATCGACGAAGCCGGTGCAGCGCAGCGCATCCTGCCGGCCAACAAGCGCAAGAAGACCATCACGCGCAGCGAAGTCGAAGAGATCGTGGCCAAGATCGCGCGCATTCCGCCGGCCAGCGTGAGCAGCGACGACCGCAGCAAGCTCAAGCTGCTGGACCGTGACTTGAAGAGCGTGGTCTACGGGCAAGACCCGGCCATCGACGCACTGGCAGCCGCCATCAAGATGGCACGGTCGGGTCTGGGCAAGGGCGACAAACCCATCGGCAGCTTCTTGTTCAGCGGCCCCACGGGCGTGGGCAAGACCGAAGTCGCCAAACAACTGGCCTACGTGCTGGGCATCGACCTCATCCGCTTCGACATGTCCGAATACATGGAGCGCCATGCGGTGAGCCGACTGATCGGCGCGCCCCCGGGCTACGTGGGTTTCGACCAGGGCGGCCTGCTGACCGAGGCCATTACCAAGAAGCCGCACTCGGTGCTGCTGCTGGACGAAATCGAAAAAGCGCACCCCGATGTCTTCAATGTGCTGCTGCAGGTCATGGACCACGGCACGCTGACCGACAACAACGGGCGCAAGGCCGACTTCCGCAACGTGATCATCATCATGACCACCAATGCGGGCGCCGAGACCATGAACAAGGCGACGATCGGCTTCACCAACAAGCGCGAGCAAGGTGACGAGATGGGCGACATCAAGCGCCTGTTCACGCCCGAGTTCCGCAACCGGCTGGACGCCATCGTCAACTTCCGTGCGTTGGACGAAGAAATCATCCTGCGTGTGGTGGACAAGTTCCTGCTGCAGCTGGAAGGCCAGCTGGCCGAGAAGAAGGTGGAAGTGACCTTCAGCGACGCGCTGCGCAAGTACCTGGCCAAGAAGGGTTTCGACCCGCTGATGGGCGCGCGACCGATGCAGCGCCTGATTCAGGACACCATTCGTCGCGCACTGGCAGACGAACTGCTGTTCGGCCGTCTGGTCGATGGCGGCCGCCTGTCGGTGGACATCGACGACAAGGACCAGGTGCTGCTGGACATCCAGCCGCCCAAGAAGAGCGACAAGCCACGCGCCGAGGCCACGGCGGCCTGATCTTCAGGCGCGGCGAGCAGGCGGCTGGTCGGCCGCCGGGTCTTGCAGGAACAGCCGACAGAGCATCCCGTACAGTGCGGGATGCTCTTTTTGCATCTGCGCCGCGTTGACGAAGAAGGCTTCGCTGGCCACAGCGAAAAATTCGTCTTCCGCGCTGGCGCCGTAAGGGTCGAGCACGGTGGCTTCGTCGGCTTCGACACGCTGCACAAAGTGTTCGTACTCCTGCGCCAACGTGCTCTGGAATTCCTGCACACCCAGGTCCGGTGGCAAGGGCGGCAGGCCGCCAGCGGCGCGTTCGAGCACATGCACAAACTCGTGGATCACCACGTTCAGGCTGGCTGCCGCGCTGTGGCCGGCGCGCCGAACATGCGGCCAGGACAGCATCACCGGGCCGCCCGGAATCACCTCGCCCAGCAGCGTCGCCTCGAACTCGTGCACCACGCCATCGGCGTCCTCCTGCGAGCGTTGGGTGACCACCGCATCAGGATGCACCGTGATGCCCACGAAGCTGTCGTACACGTCCAGGCCCAGGTGAAGCACGGGTAGCGCAGCCTGGGCCGCGATGGACACCGCCATGGCGTCAGTCAACTTCAGACTGCCGGTGCAGCTGAATTCCTTGCGGTCCAGGAACAGGCTGGTCAGGCGGCGCAATTCGGCGCCATCGGCGGGGTCACGGCGCTGCAAGAAGGGGTAGCGCACGAGCGTGCGTTTCCACAGGTCGTCGGGCACCTGACGTCGCTGAACCGCAGCGTCTTCACGCCGCGCCTGCAGGGCACGCCACCAGCCGCCGACCATGCGATCAGGCTCGCGTGGGCGGCAGACGTTCGAAGCCGTCGCGGGTGAGGCGCAGCACCTCGGCGCGGTCGCCGTTGTCCAGATCCCAATCGCTGAGCACGTGGCGTTTGTAGCCGGGTGCCAGCAGATTGCTGCCGGGCCGGTGGGTGTGGCCATGCACCATCTCGCGTGCGCCCATGGCGTGCATCCAGTGCACGGCTGTGGCGGCATCCACGTCGGCGTCGGCCGCACCGTCGAACTGGCGCCGTGTCTGGCTGAGCTTGCGGATGTCGGCCGCGATCTTCAGTCGTTCCGCCAAGGGCTTGGACAGGAAGCTGGCTTGCCAGGCTGGCGATCGCACCTCGTGCCGGAAGGCCTGGTACGGCGCATCGGCCAGGCACAAGGCGTCGCCGTGGCTCAGCAGGATGTGTTGGCCCCAGGCCTTGAGCACCGTGGGGTCGGGCAGACCCATGGCGCCACATTGGCGCAGCAGTTCCGCGCCGGCCAGAAAGTCGCGGTTGCCCACCATGAAGGCCAGCTGCCGGTGGCTGGCGGCCTGCGCCAGGGCGTCGATGCAGCGGCGCTCGAAGCCGCGGCTGCCCATGTCGTCGCCGACCCAGACTTCGAACAGATCACCCAGGACAACCACCGCGTCAGCCGCGGTATTCAGCAGGTGCGCTGCAAACGCTTCGAAGGTGCGCGGCATCCGCTCGCTGAGGTGCAGGTCTGAGATGAAATCCACCGCACGCCAATGGGGCGCTGCAGCCAACTCGAAGTAGGGCGGCAGAGAGCCTGGTGAGCCGGCTTCAGGCACGGCGCGTGTGCATCAGTTGACTTCGACGGCCTTGATGATCAGCACGTCTTCAAGCGGCACGTCGTCGTGGAAGCCCTTGCGGCCCGTGGCCACCTTCTCGATCTTGTCGGCCACTTCGGTGCCTTTGACCACACGGCCGAACACCGCGTAGCCCCAGCCCGAAGCGTTTTCTGCCTTGAAGTCGAGGAAGGCGTTGTCAGCCACGTTCAGAAAAAACTGCGAGGTGGCCGAATGCGGGTCATTGGTGCGTGCCATCGACAGCGTGTAGCGCTTGTTCTTCACGCCGTTGTTGGCTTCGTTCTTGATGGGAGCCAGTGTGCTCTTCTGCTTCATGCCGGCCTCGAAGCCGCCGCCTTGCAGCATGAAGCCCTTGATGACACGGTGGAACACCGTGCCGTCGTAGTGGCCGCTGTTGACATAGGTCAGAAAGTTGGCGGCGGACAACGGCGCGTTGGCCTCGTCCAGTTCGATGTGCAGGGTGCCGGCGCTGGTGTCCATTTGCACGGTCTTGGTCATGTCATTTCTCCACGGTGGCTTTGTTGATGGTCACGGCGGTGACCGGCAGGTTCTGGTGCATACCCGACGAGGTGGTGGGCATGGCCTTGATCTTGTCGACGACTTCCATGCCTTCGACCACCTTGCCGAATACGGCGTAGCCGTTGCCGTCGCGTGAGTTGGGTTGGTCCAGGAAGGGGTTGTCAACGACGCTGATGAAAAACTGAGACGTGGCCGAGTCGGGGTTGCCCGAGCGGGCCATCGCCAGGGTGCCGCGCACATTGCTTAGGCCGGTGCGGCTTTCCAGCGCAATCGGCGCCCGCGTGGGCCTTTCGCTGAGGTCGGCCTTGTAGCCACCGCCCTGGATCATGAAGGTCTCGATGACGCGGTGGAACACGGTGCCGTTGTAGTGCCCTGCACGCACGTACGCCAGGAAGTTGGCCACCGTCTTGGGCGCCTTCTCGGCTTCAAGCTGGACCACGATGTCGCCCGCGCTGGTGGCCAGGCGCACCTTCTGCGCCAATGCGGGCACAGCCACCAGCAACAGCGCTGCAGACAGCGCGGGGGCGATGCAGATTCGGGCGAGTTTTTCCAATCGGTTCTTCAATCGGTGTTCTCCGGAAGGGGGGCGTGAAGCCGGGCTGCAAAGGCCGCGGCTGGCGAGTCTAGCGGGCACCGGGCGCGGCCGCTGGCAGGGTCGAAGTCACCAGGGCGCGCACGGCTTCCAGCTTGCGCAGCAGGCGCTGGTCCAGCGGACCTTGGGCCGCAGCCTGTTCCCAGGTTTGCACCGCCAGCATCAGGTACACCTCGCCCAGGTTGGCGCGGGCCGCGCGGTGACCGGCGTCGTTGCGCAGCGCCGCTTCCAGCGACTGCCGCGCCAGTTCCAACCGTCCTGCACGCACATGCAGCAAGGCCAGGTTGTTGAAGGGCTCGGGCAGTTCGGGGTATTCCTGGCTCAGGCGCGTGAAGGCGGCCAGGGCTTCGTCGTTGCGCTGCATTTCCATCAGCACCAGGGCAGCGAGAAAACGTGCCTGTGCATCACGGGGATTGGCCGACTGGGCTGACTGCGCGGCAAGCAAAGCGCCCGCCAGATCGTTTCTGCCCATCAGCGTGTGCACTTCGGTCACCACATCGCACCGAGCCGGCTGCGCCACCAGCAGCACAGCGGCCAGCAGCATGTGAAGAGGGCGGCGCAACAAAAAAGACACAGGGTGCATGGGTGCGGGCGAGGGCGCGCCAGGCCAGATTGCCCGCAGAGCCGCCGCTATACTGAAAGCCGATTCTATCGACGCCGCCACGCCCAGCAGGGCGCAGACCGGTTGGCGTCGTTTGCCGGCGCGGCGCCGCCACCCAAGCCCCAGCCATGACGCTCCGCATCCACAACACGCTCACGCGCCGCCAGGAACCCTTTGTGCCCATCGAGCCCGGGCACGTGCGCATGTACGTCTGCGGCATCACGGTGTACGACCTGTGCCATCTGGGCCATGCCCGCATGATTCTGGCCTTCGACACGGTGTACCGCTGGCTGCTGGCCAGCGGCTACCGCGTGACCTACGTGCGCAACATCACCGACATCGAAGACAAGATCATCCGGCGCGCGGTGGAGCGTGGCATGACCATCCGCCAACTCACCGACGAGATGATCGCATCCATGCACCGGGACTTTGCGGGCCTCGGCGCCGCGGTGCCCACACATGAACCGCGCGCCACCGACTTCGTGCCGCAGATGCTGGACATCATCGGCAAACTGCAAGGCAAGGGCCTGGCCTATCAGGCCGAAGGTGGCGACGTCAATTTTGCGGTGCGGCGCTTCGAAGGCTACGGCAAGCTGTCGGGCAAGAGCCTGGACGAACTTCGTGCCGGCGAGCGCGTGGCGGTGCTGGGCGACAAGCAGGACCCGCTGGACTTCGTGCTGTGGAAAGCGGCCAAACCCGATGAGCCCGAAGACGCCAAGTGGCCCAGTGCCTACGGCCCGGGCCGACCGGGTTGGCACATCGAATGCTCGGCCATGAGTGAAGGTGTGCTGGGCTTGCCGATCGACATCCACGGTGGTGGCATGGACCTGCAGTTTCCGCACCACGAAAACGAGATTGCGCAAAGCGAAGGTGCCTGCGGTGGCGAGTTCGTGCGCACGTGGATGCACAACGGCTTTCTGAACATCGACGACACGAAGATGTCCAAGTCGCTGGGCAACTTCTTCACCATTGCCGATGTGCTGAAGAAGTTTGACGGTGAGTCGGTGCGCCTGTTCATGCTGCGCACGCACTACCGCAGCCCCTTCAATTTCAGCGACACGCTGCTGGAAGAAGCGCGCAGCGCGCTCAAGCGCTTGTACACCGCGCTCGATGCCGCGGGCCCGGTGCCGGCGTTGGCGGCCGTCGACTGGTCCGAGCCGCGCGCGGCGGCCTTCAAGGCGTCGATGGACGACGACTTCAACACCCCGGGTGCGCTGGCCGTGCTGTTTGACCTGGTGAGCGACGTCAACCGCGGCCAGACGGCGGACGCTGCGCTGCTCAAGGCCCTGGCCAGCACGCTGGGCCTGCTGCAGGCGGCGCCCCGGGATTACCTGCAAGGAGGCGCCTCGGTGGACGAAGCGTTTGTGCAGTCGCGCATCGCCGCCCGGGCCGCAGCCAAGCAGGCGCGCGACTTTGCCGCCGCTGACGGCATCCGGGCCGAACTGGCGGCTCTGGGCATCGAGCTCAAGGATGGGCCACAGGGCACCACCTGGGTCCGCGCCTGATCGCCATGCCCAAGTCCGCTGCGGCGCTGCCGCCGTCACCCGCTGTGTCGGATGGTTCTCCCGCTGCGGCCGTGGCCGCGACCCACCCGGACTTCACGCCCGGCTACTGGGACGAGGCCTGCCGCCACCTGGCCAAGCGCGACCGCGTGCTGAAGAAGCTGATCCCGCGCTTCGGCGAGGCGCGCTTGAAGAGCCGCGGCGACGCCTTCACCACACTGGCGCGGTCCATCGTGGGCCAGCAGATATCGGTCAAGGCCGCGCAGGCGGTGTGGGACCGGTTTGCGCTTGCCGTGGGCGGCGTGCCCGCACGCCTGAAGCCGGCGCACGTGCAGGCACTGCCCGTGCCGCAGATGCGCGAGGCCGGTTTGTCGGGGCGCAAGACAGAATACCTGCTGGACCTGGCGCGCCATTTCAGTGACGGCAGCGCGCAGGTCAAGCAGTGGCAGCAGATGGATGATGAAGCCATCATCACCGAATTGGTGTCGATCCGCGGCATCGGCCTCTGGACGGCAGAGATGTTCCTCATCTTCCATCTCATGCGACCCAACGTGATGCCACTGGACGACCTGGGCCTCATCAAGGGCATCAGCCTGAACTACTTCAGTGGCGAGCCTGTCTCGCGTGCAGAAGCGCGTGAAGTGGGCGAGGCCTGGGCCCCGTATCGCTCGGTGGCCACTTGGTATATTTGGCGCAGCCTGGACCCGCTGCCGGTGGAGTATTGAATTGTCGAAGCGCCACTTTCTTGAGTTTGAATCGCCGATCTCGGAGCTGGAATCCAAGATCGACGAGTTGCGCTACGTGCAGAACGAATCGGCCGTCGACATCAGCGACGAGATCGAACGCCTCAGTGCCAAGAGCCAGCAACTCACGCGCGACATCTACGCCAACCTCACACCGTGGCAGGTGACGCAGATCGCACGGCATCCGCAGCGCCCCTACACGCTGGACTACGTGCACGAGATCTTCACCGAGTTCCAGGAACTGCACGGTGACCGCCACTACGCCGACGATCTGTCCATCGTCGGCGGGCTGGCGCGATTCAATGGCCAGCCTTGCATGGTGCTGGGCCACCAGAAAGGCCGCGACACCAAAGAGCGCACGCTGCGCAACTTCGGCATGAGCCGGCCCGAGGGTTACCGCAAGGCGCTGCGCCTGATGAAGCTGGCCGAAAAGTTCGGCCTGCCCGTCTTCACCTTCGTCGACACCCCAGGCGCCTACCCCGGCATTGGCGCGGAAGAGCGCGGCCAGAGCGAAGCCATCGGCCGCAACATCTACGAGATGGCGCAGCTCGAAGTGCCCATCGTCAGCACCATCATCGGTGAAGGCGGTTCGGGCGGCGCGCTGGCCATCAGCGTGGCCGACCAGGTATTGATGCTGCAGTACAGCGTGTACTCGGTGATCTCGCCCGAAGGCTGCGCGTCCATCCTGTGGAAGACCGCCGAACGCGCCAGTGAAGCGGCCGAGGCGCTGGGCATCACCGCGCATCGCCTGAAGGCGCTGGGTGTGGTGGACAAGATCGTCAGCGAACCCGTGGGCGGCGCGCACCGTGACGTGCCGTGGATGGCCGCTCAACTGAAGCGCGGTCTGGCCGAAGCGCTGCGCCAGAACGTCGATCTCAAGCCCAAGGATCTGCTGCAGCGCCGGTACGAGCGCCTGCGCGCCTACGGCCGCTTCACCGACACCAAGGAGCGCTGACCATGCAGCAGCCGCGGGTCGCCGTGGCTGTGAGCGGCGGACGCGACTCGACGGCGCTGTTGCACTGCACGCTGCAGCAAGCGCGGCCGCTTCGCCTGCAGGTGCTGGCGCTGCATGTGCACCACGGGTTGATGCCGCAGGCCGACGATTGGCTGCGCCACGTGCAGCGCCAGAGCAAGCGCTGGGGCGCCACCTTCGACATCCGCCGCCTGGGCGGCGCACCGGGTCGCGGCCAAAGTGTCGAGGCCTGGGCCCGCGACGGTCGCTACCTGGCTTTGACCGAGATGGCCCAAGCCCACGGCTGCACCCTGGTGCTGTTGGCCCACCACCGACGCGACCAGGCCGAAACCTGGCTGCTGCAGGCCCTGCGCGGTGCCGGCTTTGCGGGCCTGGCTGCCATGCCTGTGCAGCGTCTGCGCGAGGGTGTCCGATTTGTACGGCCCTGGCTGGATGTGGGCGTGCCGGCCATTGAAGCCTATGTGCGCCGGCACCGCCTGCGCCATGTCGATGACCCCAGCAACGCCGACCCGGCCTTTGCGCGCAGCCGCTTGCGGCAGCAGGTATGGCCGGCGCTGACATCGGCATTCCCCGACGCCGAGACCACCTTGGCTGCGGCGGCACGGCACGCTCAGGATGCGTTGGCGCTGGCACAAGAAGCCGCGGCCGCCGATCTGAGTGTGCTGCTGCGGGGTGATGGCCTTGGCCTTCTTTGCAAGCCGTGGCTGCAACTGCCGCCCGCGCGGCGGCGCAACGCCATGCGTGCATGGCTGGCTGCGGCGTGTGGCTCACCGCCGCCTCAAACCCTGCTGGACCGGCTGGTGAAAGACTTGCCAGCCACCATGCAGGGTTCGTGGCCGGCGCCTGGCGGCGGCTTGCGCTTGTACCGGGGCGTGTTGAGTCTGGTGCGCGCGGTAGCTGTTCCGCTGGTGCCGCTGGTGCCGCTGGTTCCGCTGGTTCCTTTGACCCCGCTGTCAAGCCCACCGTCGCCGCTGCAGTTGGACCTTAGCCGGCCGGGCATCGTGCCCGTGCCCGGCTGGAACGGCCATTGGCAGGTGCAGTCCGCGCGCAGTGAAGGCGTGCACGCAGCCGATCTGCACCAGCTGGTGGCGCAGGCCCGTGAAGGGGGCGAGCGGTTCAGCCTGCGCCCGGGCTCGCCGGCACGCAGCCTGAAGAAGCAGTACCAGACCTGCGGCGTGCCGGCGTGGGCCCGGCAAGGGCCGCTGCTGCGCACCCTGGACGGCCGGCTGCTGCTGGTGCCGGGTCTGGGCCCCGAAGCGGCGTTCCAGGCGCCCGCGGGCACGGTGCAGCTGCGCTTGAGTTGGGTGTCGGACCTGCCAGGCCCGAAAGAACAGGGTCAGCGTGCCGGATAGAATTTAGGGTTTATGCGCGGTGCCTGTCGGTGCTGTGGCAACACATCACGGAACAACGGCAAGGGCCCATGGCATTGATCGTTCACAAATACGGTGGCACCTCGATGGGGTCGACCGAGCGCATCCGCAGCGTCGCGCAGCGCGTGGCCAAATGGGTGCGCGCCGGCCACCAACTGGTGGTCGTGCCATCGGCCATGAGCGGCGAAACCAACCGCCTGCTGGGCCTGGCGAAAGACCTGATGCCAGACGCCATGATGGCCAACGCGCCCGAAGCGTTGCGCGAACTGGACGCCCTGGCCGCCACTGGCGAACAGGTCAGCGTTGGCTTGCTGGCCCTGGCGCTGCAGGCGCAAGGCGTGCCGGCGGTCAGCTATGGCGGCTGGCAGGTGCCCATCAAGACCGATTCATCCTTCACCAAGGCGCGTATTTCGGCCATCGACGACACGCGCGTGCGTGCTGACCTGGCCGCCGGCAAGGTGGTTATCGTCACCGGATTTCAAGGCATCGACCCCGACGGCAACGTCACCACGCTGGGCCGTGGCGGCAGCGACACCTCGGCGGTGGCGGTGGCCGCCGCGATGAAGGCCGACGAGTGCCTGATCTACACCGACGTGGACGGTGTCTACACCACCGACCCGCGCATCGTGCCCGAAGCTCGCCGCCTGTCCACCATCAGCTTCGAAGAGATGCTGGAAATGGCCAGCCTGGGCAGCAAGGTCCTGCAGATCCGCTCGGTCGAATTTGCCGGCAAGTACCGCGTGCCCTTGCGTGTGCTGAGCAGCTTCACACCCTGGGACATCCCGATCGAGGAAGAAGCCGTGTCCGGCACCCTGATCACCTTTGAGGAAGACGAAAAGATGGAACAAGCCGTTGTTGCCGGCATCGCGTTCAACCGCGACGAAGCCAAGATCAGCGTCATCGGCGTGCCCGACAGACCGGGCATCGCCTTCCAGATCATCGGGCCGGTGGCCGATGCCAACATCGACATCGACGTCATCATCCAGAACGTCTCGCACAGCGGCCGCACGGACTTCAGCTTCACCGTGCACCGCAACGACTACGCCCGCACGCTGGAGGTGCTGAAGACGAAGGTGCTGCCCGCCACCGGCGCACTGGACGTGCTGGGCGACGCCAAGATCTGCAAGGTCAGCATCGTGGGCATCGGCATGCGCAGCCACGTCGGCGTGGCCAGCAAGATGTTTCGCACGCTCAGCGACGAAGGCATCAACATCCAGATGATCACCACCAGCGAAATCAAGACCAGCGTGGTGATCGACGAGAAATACATGGAACTGGCCGTGCGCGCGCTGCACAAGGCCTTCGATCTGGGCCAGGAAAGCGCCGCTGCTTGACGCGCGGTAGGCGCCGCATCTTGCGGCTAGAATGCGCTGCTTCGCCGGAGTCGTGACCGAGTGGCCGAAGGTGCTCCCCTGCTAAGGGAGTATGTGGGCAAAACCTGCATCAAGGGTTCGAATCCCTTCGACTCCGCCAATACGAGACCCCAAGTAGTGGATCTACTTGGGGTTTTTCTGTTTCTGAGCCCTATCGATCGTGCTGACGACATCTTTATCGACTTTTCGCAGTGAGACATTGAATCTCGCCGAGCCGAGCCCGGGGCGGCACTGCCCGTCGTTCACGCGGTTGTGGTGTGCGGTATGCCTGACTCGACTACGCCGCGCTGGCCTGCCGCACCGCACGCTCCCAACGCGCCATCAGCTCGGCCGCACGCTCGCGCGGCATCGTCGGCAGGAAGCGCCGTTCCACCTGCCATTGCGCGACGAGTTCGTCCTGGTCGTGCCAGACGCCGGTGGCCAGGCCCGCGAGGTAGGCTGCGCCCAGCGCCGTGGTTTCGGTGACCTGCGGCCGAACCACCGGGATGCCCAGCAGGTCGGCCTGGAACTGCATCAAGAGGTTGTTGACGCAGGCGCCGCCGTCCACGCGCAGTTCGGTCACGGGCCCGGTGTCCTTCGACATGGCTTGCAGCAGCGCGGCGCTCTGAAACGCGATGCTCTCCAGCGCCGCGCGCGCGATGTGCGCCACCGTCGTGCCGCGGGTGATGCCGACGATGGCACCACGCACCTCGGCGTTCCAGTAGGGCGCACCGAGGCCGGTGAACGCCGGCACGCAGACGACGCCGCCGGCGTCGGGAACACTTTCGGCCAGGCCCTGCACCTGGTCGCTGGCGCTGATGGCGTTGAGCCCGTCGCGCAACCATTGCACGACCGCGCCGCCAATGAAGACACTGCCTTCCAGCGCGTACTCTGGCGTCTTGCCGGGCTGCGCGGCGGCCGTGGTCAGCAAGCCGTTGGCCGACTGCTCGAATCGATCACCGGTGTGCATCAGCATGAAGCAGCCGGTGCCATAGGTGTTCTTCGCCAGGCCGGCCTTGAAACACGCCTGGCCGAACAACGCGGCCTGCTGATCGCCAGCCACTCCGGCGATCGGAATCGAAGTGCCGAACACCGTGGTCTCGCCGAACACATGGCTGGACGGAAACACCTTCGGCAGCAGACTGTCAGGCACGTGCAGCGCCTTCAGCAGCTCGGGGTCCCAGTCGTTGTGGCGGATGTCGAACAACATCGTGCGCGAGGCGTTGCTCACATCGGTGGCATGCAACTGGCCGTTGGTCAGCTTCCACATCAGCCAGCTGTCGACGGTGCCGAAGGCGAGATCGCCTTGCGCTGCGGCGATGTGCGCGCCGCTCACGTGGTCCAGGATCCAGCGGATCTTGGTGGCTGAAAAATACGCATCGATGACAAGACCCGTGCTGTGTCGGATGGTCTGCGCCATGCCACGGGCACGCAACTGCGCGCACAGCGGCTCGCCGCGGCGGTCTTGCCAGACGATGGCGTTGTAGATGGGCGCGCCGGTGCGGCGGTTCCAGACCACGGTGGTCTCGCGCTGGTTCGTGATGCCGATGCTGGTGATGTCGGCCGCCGTGAGCCCGGCCTTGGCCAGCGCTTCGTGCGCTGTCGCGATCTGGCTGCTCCAGATCTCGTCCGGGTTGTGTTCCACCCAGCCGGGCTGCGGGTAGATCTGGCGGAATTCACGCTGCGCCATCGCGACGATGTGGCCAGCGCTGTCGAAGACGATGCTGCGCGAACTGGACGTGCCCTGGTCGAGCGCGAGGATGTACCGGGTCATGGAGCTTTGTCTCCTGCCACCGCGCACTGCACGCCGGCCTCGGCCAGCAGGGTGGCGAATGCCGGTGGCGGCGCCTGGTCGGTGAAAAGCATATCGAGTTGGTCGACCCGCCCCACCTCCACCATCGCCGGGCGGTTGAACTTGCTGTGATCGGCGGCGAGCCAGACTTCGCGCGCGTTGTCGATGATCGCACGTGTCACCTTGACTTCGCGGAAGTCGAAGTCGCGCAAGCTGCCATCGGCTTCGATGCCGCTGATGCCGATGAGCGCGATGTCGACGCGGAACTGTCGGATGAAGTCCACCGTGGCCTCACCAACGATGCCGCGATCGCGTCCGCGCACCACGCCGCCGGCGACGATGACCTCGCAGTCCGGGTTGTCCGACAAGGTCGCCGCGACGTTCAGGTTGTTCGTGATGACACGCAGCCCCCTGTGATGCAGCAACTCGCGTGCGACCGCTTCGGTGGTGGTGCCGATGTTGAGGATCAGCGAACAGCCTGCCGGCACGGCCACGGCCACGGCGCGGGCAATGGCACGTTTGGCGGCTTGGTGAATGTGCTGGCGTTGGCGATAGGCGATGTTCTCGGTGGTGCTGCGCGGCACCCGCACGCCGCCATGAAATCGCGCCAGCAGCCCGGCTTCGGCCAGCAGTTTCACGTCGCGCCGCACGGTCTGCAGCGTGACCCCAAAGCGTTCGGCCATGGCCTCCACCGAGACCGAGCCCTGGCGCAGCACCATGTCCAGCAACTCGGCCTGCCTGGGGTTGGGATCCATGGTGGACGAGACTAAAAGAAAAGAATCGAAAGCAAACTAGGGAAAACTCGGCATTCAAACGAACTCAAACGAACAAGAATCGAACGCAAACAATGCGGAGACAGGGCTTGGGCGAACAGCTATACGACGTGCTGGTGGTCGGAGGCGGCATCAACGGTGCCGGCATCGCGCGTGACCTCGCGGGTCGCGGCTGGCGCGTGCTGCTCGCCGAGCAGGACGACTTGGCGGCGCACACCAGCAGTTCGTCGACCAAGCTCATTCACGGCGGGCTGCGCTATCTGGAGCACTACGAGTTCGGCCTCGTACGCAAGGCGCTGCAAGAGCGCGAGGTGCTGCTGAAGAGTGCGCCGCACATCATGTGGCCGCTGCGCTTTGTGATGCCGCACGACCCCGATGACAACTTCTTGCGGCCGGCCTGGATGATCCGCATTGGCCTCTTCCTCTACGATCATCTGGCGCGCCGCGAGGTGCTGCCGGGTTCAACCGGCGTGCGCCTGCAAGGCAGCCCGCTCGGCGCGCCGCTGAAGGCCGAGTACACACACGGCTTCGTCTATTCCGACGGTTGGGTCGACGACGCGCGGCTCGTCGTGCTGAATGCCATCGACGCCCGTGAGCGCGGCGCCACGGTGCTGACCCGCACGCGATGCACGGCGGCGCAACGCAGCGTCACGGGCTGGACGGCGACGCTGCGCCATAACAACGGTAGCGATGGCAGCGAGCAGACGGTGCAAGCGCGCGCCCTGGTCAACGCCGCCGGCCCCTGGGCCGAAGCCTTTCTGCGTGGCATCGCCAAGCCCACCGGAGCCGAGGTGCTGGCAAACAAGAGCCTGCGCCTGGTGAAGGGCAGCCATATCGTCGTCCCGCGTTGCTTCGAGCACGACCACGCCTACATCTTCCAGAACCCCGACAGACGCATCATCTTCGCCATTCCCTACGAAACCGACTTCACGCTCATTGGCACCACCGACGTCGAAATCCAGGGCGACCCGCTTGGTGCGCGCGTCACGCCCGACGAGATCGCCTACCTTTGCGAACAGGCCAGCCGCTACTTCAAGCAGCCGGTGCGCGCGGCCGACGTGGTGTGGAGCTACACCGGCGTGCGCCCGCTGCTCGACGACGCTTCGGGCGACCCGTCGGCCGTGACACGCGACTACCTGCTCGAGAGCCACACCGAAGCCGCGCCGCTGCTGAGCGTCTGGGGCGGCAAGATCACGACCTTCCGCAAGCTCGCCGAAGAAGCGGCCGACGAAGTCGGGCGGCTGCTCGGTGAACGCCGCGCGGCTTGGACCGCCAAGGCCTCGTTGCCGGGCGGCGACCTATCGCCGTGGATCGGCGCCGCCGACCGCCCCGACCGCGATTTCGAGCGCCTGGTTACCGCTGTGCGCACACGCCATCCGGCCCTGGGCGCAGCATGCGCACGGCGCCTCTCGCGGGCCTACGGCGCACGCATCGACAAGGTGCTGGCGCGGGACCTGGGCGCCGAAGTGGCCCCTGGCCTGTTCGAGGCCGAACTGAACTACCTGCGCAACGAAGAGTGGGCGACCACCGCCGAGGACGTGCTGTGGCGCCGCAGCAAGCTCGGTCTGCACTACACCGAAGCCCAGCGCCGCAGCGTCGCCGACTGGATGGCGCCGGCACTGCACAGGGCCATGGCATGCAGCTGACGCTGGACCGCATCACCCGCCAGGTCGGGGCCTCGACCTGGCTGTACCCGATGGACCTGGCGCCACAGCCGGGCGCCGTCACCGTCCTGCTGGGCGCCACGCAGGCCGGCAAGACCAGCCTGATGCGGGTGATGGCGGGCCTGGACAAACCCAGCACCGGCCAGGTGCGTGTCGACGGACA
The DNA here is from genome assembly GCA_038204775.1 of Burkholderiales bacterium. Taxonomy (GTDB): domain Bacteria; phylum Pseudomonadota; class Gammaproteobacteria; order Burkholderiales; family Burkholderiaceae_C; genus Rubrivivax. Next base: position 36,998 of record JBBRCN010000039.1, read on the forward strand.
CGATGTCACGGCGATGGGCGTGCGCGAGCGCAACGTCGCGATGGTCTACCAGCAGTTCATCAACTACCCGTCGATGACCGTGTTCGACAACATCGCATCGCCGCTGAAGCTGCGGCGCGAAAAGGGCATCGACTAGACCGTGCGCGCCCTGGCCGAGCGTCTGCACATCGAGATGTTCCTCGACCGCCTGCCCGCGGCGCTGAGCGGCGGCCAGCAGCAGCGGGTGGCGCTGGCACGAGCGCTCGCCAAAAACGCGCCGCTG
>JBBRCN010000040.1:0-35888 GCA_038204775.1 Burkholderiales bacterium
CACGGGGCTGACCAAAGCGGCCTCGCTGGACGGCCGCGCCTTCGATATCGCGGTTGGCCAGATCGACATCGGCAACGTCGCCAGCGAGATGACGGCACGCATGGCCGTGGGCGTGCCGCAGCCCGACGGCAGCGTGCGCCCCGAAGCGCGCATGGACCTGCAAGCCGTGGTGGACACCTTCATGGCCATGGTGCGGCTGCCGCTCACGGCCAACGTGCTGTTCATGACCGTGATGGCCACCAAGATGCCTTTCGTGGGGCGCGGATGAAGCTGCTGCGCCACGGCCCCAAGGGCCAGGAACGCCCCGCCCTGCTGGACAGCGAGGGCCGCCTGCGCGACCTCGGCGCGCTGTTGGGCGACATCACTCCCGCCACACTCTCGCCCGCCAGTCTGGCTGCGCTGGCCAGCGTCGACCCCCACACGCTGCCGGTCGTGCCCCTGGCCCGACTGGCCGTGCCCTGGTCCGGCATGCGCAAGTTCGTGGCCATCGGCCTGAACTATGCCGACCACGCCGCCGAATCCGGGCTGCCCGTGCCCAAGGAGCCCATCGTCTTCATGAAGACGTTGAGCTCTGCCGTGGGTGCGAACCATGCTGTGGTGCTGCCTCAGGGCTCGGTGAAGGCCGACTGGGAGGTCGAGCTGGGTGTGGTCATCGGCACGCGCGCACGCTACGTCAGCGAGGACCATGCGCTCAAGCACGTGGCGGGCTATTGCGTCGTCAACGACATTTCAGAGCGCGAGTTCCAGCTGGAACGCGGCAGCCAGTGGGACAAGGGGAAAGGCTGCGACACCTTCGGCCCCATCGGCCCGTGGCTGGTGACGGCCGACGAGGTGGGCGACCCGCAGAACCTGGCGCTGTGGCTGGACCTGAACGGCCGCCGCTGCCAGACGGGCAACACCGCCACCATGGTGTTCGGCGTGGCCCAGATCGTGAGCTACCTGAGCCGCTTCATGACGCTGGAGCCTGGCGACCTCATCACCACGGGCACACCGCCCGGCGTGGGCATGGGCATGAAGCCGGCGCCGGTCTATCTAAAGCCCGGCGACGTGATGCGTCTGGGCATCCAGAAGCTGGGCGAACAGCAGCAGGTCGTGTTTGCTTGGGACCCACTGCTGATTGACGGATGAGGCGCCGGCTGAAGCACCGTCAACGGCTGGCGAAGGTATCGCACTGCGCCACGCTGCCGCCGTCCAAGCCGCGCTTGAACCAGCTGACGCGCTGCGCGCTGGTGCCATGGGTGAAGCTCTCGGGTACGACACGGCCTTGAGAAGCCTTTTGCAGCGTGTCGTCGCCGATCCGCGAGGCGGCGTTCAGGCCTTCTTCGATATCACCGCGTTCCAGCCAGCCCTTGCCCTGCTGCGAATGGTGAGCCCAGACGCCGGCCAGGCAATCGGCCTGCAGTTCCACGCGCACTGACAGCGCGTTCTGCTGCGCTTGCGAAACGCGCCCGCGCATGGCGTCGACCTTGCCCGTCACGCCCAGCAGGTTCTGCACGTGGTGCGCCACCTCGTGCGAAATGACGTAGGCCTGCGCAAAGTCGCCAGGCGCGCCCAGGCGCTGGCTCAGGGTGTCGAAGAAGTCGAGGTCAATGTAGACCTGCTTGTCGCCCGGGCAATAGAAGGGGCCCATCGCACTTTCGCCGCTGCCGCAAGCGGTGGGTGTGACACCGCGAAAGATGATCAGCCGCGGCGGCGCATAGGTCTTGCCGGAGGCCTGGAAGATGCGCCCCCAGACGAGCTCGGTGTCTTTCAGCACGGTCGACGTGAACATCGCCACCTTGTCCTCGGGCGGTGGTTTGCGGCCTGGCTCGGCGGGCTGTTGCGCCACCGGCACGTCACCTTCGCCGCTGAGCAGCCCCAGCACCGTCATCGGGTTGATGCCGAAGACCCAGCCTGCGACCAGCGCTATGGCGATGCCGCCCAGGCCGATACCGCGGCCACCGATGCGCGGCATGCGGCCGCCACCTGAACTTCCAGAGGCGCCCCGCCGGTCTTCGACGTTGTCGCTCTGTTCCTGCCCTTCCCATTTCATCGCAGCCCTCCCTGCGGGCGCAGGCCCGTCGGGGTGATTCTGCGCCGGCCGGGCGGCTAGTGAAGCACGGGCGCAGCGCCGCTGTTGCGGTCGTAGGCGGCGAACAGGCGCATGGCGCTGCTGCGCAGGCGCTCGTCGTTGCTGGTGTGCGCTGTGGCGAGGCGCTCATGCGCGTAGGCGGTGTCGGTGCACATGCGCGGCAGGTCGACCTCCCAGCCCTCGTAGTGCATCAGACGCCGAAAGCGCGCCATCTCGATGATGGGCAATGGCAGCACATCGGCCTCCGTGTGGGCGCCAGGCTGATTTTCGGGCCGGGCTTCTTCACGGGTGTCGAGCTGCGGCATCGCGGGCTTTCGGTGCCGGCGGCAGGCCGGCTGGCACCACGATGCTCGCAGCCGGGCCGCTTCGGCGTCGTGCGAAAAGCACGTCCATGACCTGCCAGTTCCAGCGCGGCCAGTTAAAGGCCGGCTCGCTCAGGTCTTGGGCAGGGTCACGCCTGTCTGGCCCTGGTACTTGCCGCCGCGGTCCTTGTAGCTGGTCTCGCAGACCTCGTCGCTTTCGAAGAACAACACCTGGGCGCAGCCCTCACCCGCATAGATCTTGGCTGGCAGCGGCGTGGTGTTGCTGAATTCCAGCGTCACGAAGCCTTCCCACTCGGGCTCGAACGGCGTCACGTTGACGATGATGCCGCAGCGGGCATACGTGCTCTTGCCCAGGCAGATGGTGAGCACGTTGCGCGGAATGCGGAAGTACTCCATCGTGCGCGCCAGCGCGAAGCTGTTCGGCGGGATGATGCAGACATCGCTCTTGATGTCGACAAAGCTCTTCTCGTCGAAGTTCTTCGGGTCCACCACAGTGCTGTAGATGTTGGTGAAGACCTTGAATTCCGGCGCGCAGCGGATGTCGTAGCCGTAGCTGCTGGTGCCGTAGCTGACGATGCGAGATCCGTCTGCCGATTGGCGCACCTGGCCGGGCTCGAAGGGCTCGATCATTCCGTGCTCCTGCGCCATGCGGCGTATCCACCGGTCGCTCTTGATCGTCATCGTGCATCTCCTCCAGGCATGGGGGCAGATTCTAGGAGCCGCCCTGAGCACGGCGGGCGCACTCGCACTGCGATGAACGCACTGCCTACCCCATACGGACCCCCGCCGATCCAGTCCTTCGGCCACTGGTACGAGGTCCGCAGGCCGGCCTTCGGCGACGATATCGCCGGACTGATGGTGGGACCGATGTTCGTGGTCGCCGCGACGATGTTCGCGGCCGGCTGGAACCGCCCGCTGCCGGCGCGGATCGAGCGCGATGTGGGGCCGACGCGCGAGCGCAAACTGAGCGTCATCCGCCCCTGAGTGCCCGCTCGGCGCGCCGCCGCCGCGCCGTCGGCACCCCGGGAGCCGGCTCCTAGAATCGCCCGCATGACCCGCAAGCTTTTCGTCACCGCCGCGCTGCCTTACGCCAACGCACCCTTCCACATCGGCCACATGATGGAGTACATCCAGGCCGACATCTGGGTGCGGCTTCAACGGATGCGCGGCCACGAGGTGAACTTCGTCTGCGCCGACGACGCGCATGGCGCGCCGATCATGATCGCGGCCGAGAAGGCCGGCCTGACGCCGCAGGCCTTCGTGGCGCAGATCGCTGCCGGCCGCAAGCCCTACCTCGACGGCTTCCACATCGCCTTCGACCACTGGCACAGCACCGACGCGCCCGAGAACCACGCGCTGGCGCAGTCCATCTATCTGGCCCTGAAGGCGAACGGGCTGATCGACAGCCGCGTCGTCGAGCAGTTCTTCGACCCCGAGAAGGGCATGTTCCTTCCCGACCGTTTCATCAAGGGCGAATGCCCGAACTGCGGCGCGCAAGATCAATACGGCGACAACTGCGAGGTTTGCGGCGCCGTCTATCAGCCGACCGATTTGAAGAACCCGCGTTCGGCGCTGACCGGTGCGGTGCCGGTATTGCGCAGCAGCGAGCATTTTTTCTTCCGCCTGTCCGACCCGCGCTGCGTTGAGTTTCTCGAAGCCTGGACGCAGGATGGCCGCCTGCAGCCCGAAGTGGCAAACAAGGTGCGCGAATGGTTCAAGCGCGTGCCCGACGAAAACGGCAACGACAAGGCCGGCCTGGGCGACTGGGACATCAGCCGCGACGCGCCCTATTTCGGCATCCAGATCCCGGACGCACCCGGCAAGTACTTCTACGTCTGGCTCGATGCGCCTGTGGGCTACCTGGCCTCGCTGCAGGCCTGGCTGGCGACCAAGTCCATCGACATGGACAGCTATCTGGCCGACCCCGCGGTCGAGCAGGTGCACTTCATCGGCAAGGACATCGTCACCTTCCACACCCTGTTCTGGCCGGCGATGCTGAAGTTCAGCGGCACGCATCGGGCGGACGGCACCTACGTGCCGCGCAAGGTGCCCGACCGCATCCATGTGCACGGCCATCTGACGCTGTCGGGCGCCAAGATGAGCAAGAGCCGCGGCACCGGCATCAGCCCGCTGAAGTACCTGGAACTGGGCCTGGATGCCGAATGGCTGCGCTACTACATCGCGGCCAAGCTCAATGCACGCGTCGAAGACCTGGACTTCAACCCCGAGGACTTCATGGCCCGCGTCAATGCGGACCTGGTCGGCAAATACATCAACATCGCCAGCCGCGCGGCGGGCTTTCTGGCCAAGCGTTTTGACAACCATCTGAGCGCCGATCTGGGCGTCGAGGGGCGGGTATTGCTGGACGGCCTGCGCGCGCAGTCCGAGGCCATCGCCACGCTCTACGATGAGCGTGAATTCGGCAAGGCGCTGCGCGAGGTGATGGCCCTGGCCGACCATGTCAATGCCTATGTCGATATGCACAAGCCCTGGGAACTGGCCCGGCAGCCGGACAGGGAAGCGGCGCTGCACGATGTCTGCAGCACCTGCATCGAGGCCTTTCGCGTGCTGACCGTGTACCTGAAGCCGGTGCTGCCGGCGCTGGCGGCCAAGGTCGAGGCCTTCCTCGGCATCGCGCCGCTGCAATGGGCCGACGCGGCGCGCTCGCTGGGGCACCACCGCATCGGCACCTACACCCACCTGATGCAGCGGGTGGACGCCAGGCAACTGCAGGCGCTGCTGGCATTCGACGAGCCTGCCGTTCCGACCCCGGCCCTGCCAGCCCCGCCCGGCGGAGAGGCCATCGCCGACGAGATCGGCATCGCCGACTTCGCCAAGGTGGACTTGCGCATCGCCCGCATCGTCAAGGCCGAGGCCGTGCCAGGAAGTACCAAGTTGCTGCGGCTGACGCTGGACGCGGGCGAGGGCCATGACGCCGAGGGCCATCCCAGGCTGCGCAACGTCTTCAGCGGCATTGCCAGCGCCTGCACGCCCGAGCAGCTGACGGGCAAACTGACCGTGCTGGTGGCCAACCTGGCGCCGCGCAAGATGAAGTTCGGCCTCAGCGAGGGCATGGTGCTGGCGGCCAGCCACGCCGACGAGAAGGCACAGCCCGGCGTCTATGTGCTCGAACCCTTCGCCGGCGCCCAGCCGGGCATGCGCGTGCGCTGAAGGCCGGCGCCGAAAGGGGCGCACACTCGGGCTGCCATGCCCCTGCCGAAATCGCTGCGCGGCCGAGTCCACCGCTTCCGCCCACGCCTGCTGGACACGCTGCCGGGCTACGACCGCCCGCAGTTTCTGGCCGACGTCGGCGCCGGCATCACCGTCGGTGTGGTCGCGCTGCCGCTGGCCATGGCCTTTGCGATCGCCAGCGGTGTCGGGCCCGAGGCCGGGCTGTTCACGGCCATCATCGCCGGCTTCCTCATCTCGGCCCTGGGTGGGTCGAATGTGCAGGTCGGCGGGCCGGCTGGCGCCTTCATCGTCATCGTCTACGGCATCGTCGAACGCTACGGGCTGGCCAACCTGCTGATCGCCACCTCGCTGGCCGGGGTGCTGCTGTTCCTGATGGGCTGGTTCAAGCTCGGCGTGCTGGTGCGCTATGTGCCGGTGCCCATCATCATCGGCTTCACCAACGGCATCGCGGTATTGATCGCGCTGTCGCAGTTGAAGGACCTGATGGGCCTGGCGACGCCGAAGATGCCCGCCGACTTCTTCAGCCAGATCGGCGTGCTGTGGGCGCATCTGTCCAGCCTCAACCTCGCCGCCCTGGCCATCGGCCTGGGCAGCCTGGCCATCGTCGTGCTGTGGCCCAAGAGCTATGCCGCCCCGCCCGAGGCCGCGCCCTGGCTGGCTCGGCTGCGGCGCGGCGCGGTACGGGTGCCGGGCACCTTGATCGCGCTGGTGGTGGCCACCAGCGGGGCGCTGCTGCTGGGCCTGGATGTGGAGACCATCGGCTCGCGCTTCGGCAGCATCCCGCAGAGCCTGCCGGCCCTGGCGCTGCCCGACTTCAGCTGGGCCACGGCCAAGCACTTGCTGATCCCGACCGTCACCATCGCGCTGCTGGGCGCGGTCGAGTCGCTGCTGTGCGCGCGCGTGGCCGACAACATGGCGGATCACCCGAAACACGACCCGAACCAGGAACTGATGGCGCAGGGCGTGGCCAACTTCATCACCCCGTTGTTCGGTGGCATCCCGGCCACCGGCACCATTGCGCGCACCGTCACCAACGTGCGCGCCGGCGGGCGCACCCCCATCGCCGGCATCGTGCATTCGCTGACCCTGCTGGCGGTGGTGCTGCTGGCCGCGCCGCTGGCGCTGCACATCCCGCTGGCGGCACTGGCCGGCATCCTGCTTTACGTGGCCTGGAACATGGGCGAGTGGCGAGAGTTCTCGCGCCTGCGCAAGTTCAGCCTGCCTTACCGCACCATCCTGCTGGGCACCTTTGCGCTGACGGTCGTCTTCGACCTGACTGTGGCCGTGCAGGTGGGCCTGATGCTGGCCTGTGTGTTCTTCATCTACCGCATGGGCGAGTTGTTCCGCGTGCAACCGCTGGCCGCGGGCACGCTCCCGCCGCAAGTGCTGGGTTTCGAATTGTTCGGGCCGCTGTTCTTTGGCGCCGTCGGCAAGATCGAGTCGCTGAGCAAAAACTTGCCCGAAGGAACGCGCGCGGTGGTGCTGGAAATGCACCGCATGATTTCGCTGGACACCTCGGGACTGGAGGCGTTGACCCAATTGCACCGTGCATTGCAGCGGCGTGGCGTGGCCCTGGTGCTGGCCCATGTGAACGAGCAGCCGCTGTCGCTGATGCGCCGTGCCGGCTTCGAGGACGTGCTGGGGGCAGAGAACATCGTGACGACGCTGCAAGGCCGGTTCGACGCCCCGCCTGCGGCGTGAAGGCGCCGCCGCAGCGATCTAATCACTTCGTCGAAGCCAGGCGACGAAACGGCGGACACTTCTGCCGTTTCGACTAATTCGTGGTTTCTTTCGTCAGGGCCTCGGCCTAGACTGCCCGGTGTTGCAGCGCGGCCAGTGGCCGCCCGAAGGAGACGATCATGCAAATCACGCTGCTTGGCGCCGGCCACATCGGCCAGACCATTGCCCGCCTGCTGGGCGGCTGCGGCGACTACCGGGTGACGGTGGTGGACCGCAGCGCCGAGGCCCTGGCACTGCTGGCCGGCGAACCGGCGCTGACGCGCCAGGCCGACACGTCCGACCCCGCCACGCTGCTGCAGGTGCTGCGTGGCCAGGACGCCGTCATCAACGCCCTGCCCTACCACCTGGCCACGCTGGCGGCGACGGCCGCGCGCGAGGCCGGCTGCCACTACTTCGATTTGACCGAGGACGTGGCCGCGACGCGGGCCATCAAGGCCCTGGCCGAAGGGGCGCCGACGGCCTTCATGCCGCAGTGCGGGCTGGCGCCAGGCTTCATCGGCATCGTCGCGCATCACCTGGCGCAAGGGTTCGACAGCCTGCAGGAAGTGAAGATGCGGGTCGGCGCCCTGCCCGCCTTCCCGACCAACAGCCTCAAGTACAACCTGACCTGGAGCGTGGACGGACTCATCAACGAGTACTGCCACCCCTGCGAGGCCATCCGTGACGGCCGCAACATCGAAGTGCTGGCGCTGGAGGGTCTGGAGCACTTCAGCCTGGACGGCACCGAGTACGAGGCCTTCAACACCAGCGGCGGCCTGGGCACGCTGTGCGAGACGCTGGCCGGCCGCGTGCGCAGCCTGGACTACAAGAGCGTGCGCTACCCCGGCCACCGCGACCTGATGAAGCTGCTGCTCGAAGAATTGCAACTGAACCAGGACACCGAGACGCTGAAGGCCATCATGCGCAAGAGCATCCCCAGCACGATGCAGGACGTGGTGCTGGTCTTCGTCACCGTCAGCGGCATGAAGAAGGGCGGCCTGGTGCAGGAGGTCTTCGCGCGCAAGATCTTTGCCGAGCGCAGCGAGACGCACCCCTTGTCGGCCATCCAGATCACCACCGCAGCGGGCATCTGCGCGGCGGTGGACCTGTTCCGCGAGGGCCGCCTGCCGCAGCGTGGCTTCATCCGCCAGGAGCAGGTGGCCCTGCCCGACTTCCTGGCCAACCGCTTCGGCCGCGCCTACCAGCAGAGCCGACAGGTCGAGAGCATCGGCTGACCATCGGCCCGCGCGGGGCGCCATGGCCGGCCGTCTGCGGGGGCGCCTTTGGCCTTCAGTTCAGCGCTTGCCCCAAGGGCGCGGCGTGTCGGCCAGGCGACGCAGCTGCCGCGCGGCCCGCGCCAGAGCGCGCGGGCGCTCGGCCCCCAGCCAGCCGAGCGCAAACCACAATGCCGGCGCGGCGTCGGCGCTGGCTTGTGGCGAGTCGGCCAGGTGCTGCTGCGCCACGCACAGGTCGTTGTAGCGGCCCAGGGCGTCGACGGCGTCGCGCAGGTGGCGGTGCCAGCGGCGCAGATCACGGTGGCGGCGGGCGCCGTCCCACAAGGGCAGCAGGGCCTCGAAGACATAACGCAAGCGCTTCAGGTGTCGGCGCGTGCGGTGCTGGTCTTCGACGTCCAGGTGCTGCAGTTGCCGCAGCGCGGGCTTCAGCTTGCGCCAGGCCGCCTGCAGCACCTTGACGGCCGCCGCCTTCAGTGGACGCCCCGGACGCCCTGTACGCCCCCGATGCGGGTCGGTTTCGGCGACGGCCACTTCCATCGGCTCGGCCGGGACAGCGGGCGTGGCCTGCGGCGGCAGCGTCTGGGCCAGGCTCTGCAGCAGCAGGTCGGTGACGCCGGGCTCGCGCGCGATGGCGCCGGGCTCCGGCGGGGCCTCGACGTGATCGACAGGGTCGTTGCTGTCGGTCGAAAAGTCCGCGGCTGCGAGCGGCGCCGGCCGGGCCGGGGCCCCCGCGGCCTGCAGTTCGGCCCACAGCGCACCGGCCAGCACATCGGCATCACGCGCCGCGCCCAGGCGCGAGAAGGGTTCGCGCCAGGCCTTCTGCAGCGCTTTCGCGGCTTCGGCGTCGGGGGCCCAGTCGGCGCACAGCGCCAGCACGGTGCGCAGGCGGCGCAGGCCCACGCGCAACTGGTGCAGATGCGCTGGCGTGCCGCTGCCACCGGCCATCTCGGCCAGGTTGGGCAGGGCCTGGGCCAGCGCCTGTTGCAGCATCTCGCGCCAGGCCTGAGCCGTGTCGGCCCGCTTTGACAGGCTGGCCGGCGCCGCCCGCACCGCCGGCACCTGCGTCAGGCCGTGCGCCAGGCGAAAGCCGCGTTCGCTCTTCGTGCGCACGTCCCACCACAGCCCATGGCGCGCCACCCAGCGACGTGCGAGTGCGACCAGGGCCTGGGGCGGACCGGACATCAGTTCGAACTCGATCTCGCACACCGGCAGCTTGTGGCCGCCAGCCTCGATCAAACCCTCGTCGAAAGCGATCTCGATGCAGGCGCCGCACTGGCGCAGTTCGCGGTGCGTGCGCCGGATGTCGGTGCGGTACAGCGTCAACAGCGCAGCGCCATCGGCCAGCAGCGGCAAGAGGCGGTCGCCGGCGGGTGTGCCCGCGTGCAGCTGCGGGTCCAGCAGCGGTTGCTTGGTGCCGCGGGGCGGCGGCGGCAGGGGCAGCTCGTGTTCCAGGCGCTGCATCAGACCGTCGCCGCGGCCCTTCAGTGTCTGCACCCAGTGGCGGCCTTCCTTGCGCAAGCGCAGCGCCAGGCCGGCGGCGGCCAGGCGGCCGTCAGCGGTGTCGACGTAAATGGCCTGCAGGCGGGTACGGCGCGCCGTGGTGGTCGCCACCGCGCGCAGCAGCGCCGCGCGGCGGGCGGCGGGCACCTGGAACTTGAGTTCGATTTCCATCGCACCGGGTCGGCCAGCCGAGAATCGGGCGACCGCTAACATCAAGGTCCTCGATTCTGCTGTGCCTCGGCCATGCCGCTGTTCTGGAAGCCCTACACCTCCGACGTTACCGACTTCATCCAGAGCCTGAAGTCGAAGAAGCCGACACTGGAAGCCGAACAGCGCGCGGGCCGCGCGCTGCTGTGGGACAAGTCGCAAGACCGCGAGGCCCTGGCCGATTGGGAGGCCGCCCGCGTGCCGCAGCAGCCCTATGTCTATCAGACGGGGCACGGCGAGGATTGAGCCGCGCTGTCGCCAGGCTGGCAGCCCCCGCTGCCCCCGCTGCCCCCGCGGCCCCCGCGGCTGCCGGCCCCGGTTCCGACGCCGCGGAGGCTGCGGACGCTCCTGGAGTCCCCCCTGTGGTTGACCAGGTCGCCGTCGCGCGCCTGTACGGCGAGCCGTTGTTCCGCATGCCACAGGACCTGTACATCCCGCCCGATGCGCTGGAGGTCTTTCTGGAGGCTTTCGAAGGCCCGCTGGACCTGCTGCTGTACCTGATCCGGCGCCAGAACTTCAACATCCTCGACATTCCGCTGGCCGACGTCACGCGCCAGTACCTGAGCTATGTCGAGCAGATCCGCAAGCACAACCTCGAGCTTGCCGCCGAGTACCTGCTGATGGCGGCGATGCTGATCGAGATCAAGAGCCGCATGCTCTTGCCACCGAAGAAACGCGCCGACGGCGGCGAGGCGGAAGACCCGCGCGCCGAACTCGTGCGCCGGCTGGTGGAGTACGAACAGATCAAGCTCGGCGCGGCCAAGATCGACCGGCTGCCGCTCTTGGGCCGCGACTTCCTGCGTGCGCAGGTGCACATCGAGCAGAGCCTGGCGCCACGCTGGCCCGAGGTGAATGCAGACGATCTGCGCCAGGCCTGGCGCGACATCCTGCTGCGCGCCAACCTCAACGCGCACCACACCATCACGCGTGAACAGTTGTCGGTGCGCGAGCACATGAGCATCGTGCTGCGCAAGTTGCAGGGTCGGCGCTTTGTCGAGTTCCACGACCTCTTCGACATCAGCCGCGGCAACGCGGTGCTGGTGGTGACCTTCATCGCGATGCTGGAGCTGTCGCGTGAACGCCTGCTGGAAGTGACCCAGGCCGAGGCCTTTGCGCCCATCTACGTGCGGCTGGCGTATTCGCCCAGCTGAGCACGCACGCCCCCTTCTCACCCACTGCTGGCCCCGCGCTGGCAGGCCTGAACCTTTGACACCGACACCATGTTCAAGAACGCGCTCGTCTTCCAGATCGACCAGTGGGAACAGCCCACGCTGGCCCAATTCGAAGAACGGCTGGACGCCGCCCGCTTTGTGCCCTGCGGCGCCACGCAGCCCGAGTCGGCCGGGTGGGTGCCGCCACGTGGCGACAAACACGCCGTGCTGGCAGAAAACGTGGGCGGCCAGATCATCCTGAAGCTGTGCACCGAAACCCGGGCCGTGCCGGGCAGCGTGGTGAAGACCGAACTCGAAGTGCAGCTGGACAAGATCGAACAGGACACCGGGCGTCGACTGAAGGGCAAGAAGGCGCGCGAGATCAAGGAAGAGATCATCCACACGCTGCTGCCGCGTGCCTTCCCCAAACGCGGCCACACGCTGGTGTGGCTGGACGTGAAAGCGGGCCTGGTGCTGGTGGACACCGGCAGCATGAAAAAGGCCGACGGTGTGCTGTCGCGTCTGAGTGAACTGCTGGGCGGCGGGCTGAAGATGATCCCGCTGCAGACTTCGCTGTCGCCGGCCACGGCGATGTCGACGTGGCTCAGCGAGAAGGAAGCACCTGCGGCCTTCACGCTGGACCGTGACTGCGAACTGAAGCAGCCCGACAGCGAAAAGGCCACCGTGCGATACGCGCGCCACACGCTGGACATCGCCGAGGTCGGCGAGCACATCAAACAGGGCAAGTTGCCCACGCAACTGGGCATGACCTGGGCCAGCCGTGTGTCCTTCGTGCTGACCGAAGCCGGCACGATCAAGAAGATCAAGCTGCTGGACGTGGTGCTGGAAAGCGGCAAGTCAGGCGCACAGGGCGACGATCAGGGCTTCGACACCGATGTGGCGCTGGCCACGGGAGAACTGGCCCGGCTGATCCCCGACCTGGTGGCCGCGCTGGGCGGGCCGCTGGTGCGGGACGCTGCAGCGCCGACACCGATGGAGCAGCCCTCGGCCCCGTCGGCATCGTCCACCGGCAAGATCACACCGCCCTGGGAGATCGCCTGAGGCCGCAGCGGCCGCAGCGGCCGTGAGCCGCCCACGCGCCTGGTAGTCCGTTCCGTCAATGAGACTACAAATGAAATTGATGCATTCGTTCGTCAGGCCAGGCGCAAACCACAGCCATAGCTGCAGCTATGGCGCGGATTTGCAACGACGCATGGCGGACGAAGGCGCGATTTCATGTAATCGGTTCGGCGCAACGGACTACTAGTGCAGCGGCCCTTGCCGCCCCGGCCCGCGTGGCGTGCCGGGTGCGGCAGCACCCTCGGCCTTGGCCAGCATGTCCTTGGGCGCCACGCCGGCAAACAAGGCCGCCGCTCGCACCTTGATTTCGAGCAGCTCGGTGGCGCTTACCGAGTACTGGCCGGTGGTCTTGTTGACGTGCACGCTGAACTCGACGTCCTTGCCGTTGTTGGACAGCACACCGCTCGTGAACTCGTAGTCGTCGCTCTCCCACGGGAAGCCCTGCGCGTCGGCGTCGTATTCGACGTACTCCACGCGGTGGATTTCGCCACTGGCCAAGTTCAGCAGCGCGGTGGCGGTGATCACCTCGTCTGACAGTTCATCGGTGACGGTGATCGGTACTTTCAGGTCCACGTGGGTTTCCTCGGCCAGCAAAGGTGCGATTTTTGCACGCTGGCGGCAAAGCCCGTTCACACCACCTCAGGCCTGCACCACCGCCTTGAAGCCGCCCCAGATCATGCGTTTGCCGTCGAATGACGAGTTCTTGGGATCCATCATCTTGGCCAGGCGCGGATCGGCCATCACTTTCTTGTTGATGGCATCGCGGTCGCGGCGCGACTTGAACACGATCCACGAAAACCAGACCTCTTCGCCTTCCTTGAGCTTCACGGCCTGCGGAAACGAGGTCCACTTGCCGACTTTCACGTCGTCGGCCCGAAACTCCATGACCGCCAGAGCGCCATGCTCGCGCCACACCTTGGCCGCCTTGCGCGCCATGCGGGTGTAGTCCGCCGCCTTGTCCCTGGGCACGGGAATCACATAACCATCCACATAAGCAGCCATGATGAGTCTCCATCAAGTGGGCAATTCAAACCAAGTTTCCCGCCACGGAACCGGCTCCGCCGCGCCGTAGGCGGACACCCCTGGGGGGGCGAGTCCGCACCGAGCCAGCGCCTGCGCGCTGGCGAGTGGCTGGCGAGCGCTGTGCCGCCTTTGTGCCGCCTGCAGGCGGCGCACCAGCGAGCGAATGCGGGCTTGGGGGCATCATTTCAATGCGCCTGGTCCCAGTTGGGCCCCACGCCCACCTCGGCCAGCAACGGCACCTTCAACTGTGCCACGCCGGCCATCAGCCGCGGAATGGCTTCCCGGGCCCAGCCCAGTTCGGCCTCGGGCACTTCCAGCACCAGTTCGTCGTGCACCTGCATCACCATGCGCGTGGCGCGTTGCTCGGCGTCCAGCGCCTTTTGCACGGCAATCATGGCCAGCTTGATGAGGTCGGCCGCCGTGCCCTGCATGGGCGCGTTGATGGCCTGGCGTTCGGCACCGGCCTTGCGCGGGCCGTTACCGCCGCTGATCTCGGGCAGGTAGATGCGGCGGCCGAACAGGGTCTGCACATAGCCGCGCTGAACCGCGCCGGCCTTGGTGCTCTCCATGTAGCGCTTGACGCCGGCAAAGCGCAAGAAGTACTTGTCGATGAAGTCCTTGGCCGCCTTCTGTTCGATGCCCAGGTTGCTGGCCAGGCCGAACGCGCCCATGCCGTAGATGAGGCCGAAGTTGATGACCTTGGCGTAGCGGCGCTGCTCGCTGCTGACTTCTTCGACCGGCGTGCCGAACACTTCACTGGCGGTCGCCCTGTGCACGTCCAGCCCGCGCTCGAAGGCGCGCAGCAGGGCCGGGTCTTCGCTGATGTGAGCCATGATGCGCAGCTCGATCTGGCTGTAGTCGGCGCTCATGATCACGTGGCCCGGCGGCGCAATGAAGGCCTCGCGCACACGTCGGCCTTCGGGGGTGCGAATGGGGATGTTCTGCAGATTGGGGTCGTTGCTGGACAGCCGCCCCGTCACTGCCACCGCCTGCGCGTAATTGGTGTGCACTCGGCCGGTGGCCGGATTCACCATCAGCGGCAGTTTGTCGGTGTAGGTGCCCTTCAGCTTGGCCAGGCTGCGGTGCTCCAGGATGCGGGCCGGCAGCGGATAGTCGGCCGCCAGTTCGGCCAGCACCTCTTCGTCGGTGCTGGGCGCACCAGTGGCCGTTTTCTTCTTCACCGGCAAGCCCAGCTTGGTGAAGAGGATCTCGCCGATCTGCTTGGGGCTGCCCATGTTGAAAGGCTGGCCGGCGATGCAGTAGGCCTCTTGCTCCAGCGCCACCATGCGTTCAGCCAGGGCGTGGCTTTGCCGGGCCAGCACGGCGGCGTCGATCAGCACACCGTGGCGTTCCACCCGCTCCAGCACCACGCTGACGGGCATCTCGATCTGTTCGTACACAAAGCGCATGCCGACGTCGGCCTCGATGCCGGGCCACAGCACGCCGTGCACCTGCAGCGCCATCTCGCTGTCTTCGCCGCTGTATGCGGTGGCCTTGGCAACGTCCACCTGCGCAAAGGGAATCTGGTTCACGCCCTTGCCACACAAGTCTTCGTAGCTCAGGCCCCTGCGGCCCAGGTGGCGGTCGGCCAGCGACTCCAGGCCGTGTTTCAGGTGCGCTTCGAGCACATAACTCTGCAACATGGTGTCTTGTGTGTAGCCCTGCACCGTGATGCCGGCATTGGCAAACACGTGCAGGTCGTACTTGATGTTCTGGCCCAGCTTGGCGCGGCTGGCGTCTTCCAGCCACGGCTTGAGCCTGGCCAGCACCTGGGCGACAGGCAGCTGTTCCGGGGCGTCGGGGTAGCTGTGCGCCAGTGGAATGTAGGCCGCGCGACCGGGCTCGGTGGCAAAGCTGATGCCGACGATGCGCGCCAGCATGTGATCCAGGCTGTCGGTTTCGGTGTCGATGGCCACCAGCGGCGCAGCCTGGAGTTGCTGCAGCCAGGCGTCGAAGCGGTCCCAGGTGACGATGGTTTCGTACTCGCGGGCGACGGGTGCGACAGGCGCCGTTGCGGCGCGTGCTGATGTTTCGCTGTCCTGTGCACCGTCATCGGCCGGCGCTGTGCCCGCAGGCGCATCCTTTTCGAGTTCCTTGCGCCAGGTGCGAAAACCGTAGCGCTGGTAGAAGTCCATCAGGCCGGGTCGGTCTTCGGGCTGCAAGGCCAGCGCTTCCAGCGCCGGCCAGCCATCGACATGGCCCACCAGGTCGCAGTCGGTCACCACCGTGATCAGCTTGCGGCCGGTGGGCAGCCAGTCCAGTGCCTTGCGCAGGTTTTCGCCGGCCACGCCCTTCATGGTGTCGGCGGCCGCCACCACGCCGTCCAGGCTGCCGAAGTCGGCGATCCACTTGGCCGCCGTCTTGGGGCCGACCTTGTCCACGCCGGGCACGTTGTCCACGGTGTCGCCGATGAGCGTGAGGTAGTCGATGATGCGATCAGGCGGCACGCCGAACTTGGCCTTCACGCCTTCGATGTCCAGCTTCTCGGGGGGCTTGGCCATGGTGTTGATCAGCGTGACATCGGCCGTCACCAGTTGCGCCAGGTCCTTGTCGCCGGTGCTGATGAGCACCCGGTGGCCACCGGCCGCCGCCACGCGGGCCAAGGTGCCGATGGCGTCGTCGGCTTCGATGCCGGGCACTTCCAGCACCGGCCAGCCCAGCAGGCGCACCACCTCGTGGATGGGCTCGATCTGCTGGCGCAAGGCGTCGGGCATGGGCGCACGCTGGGCCTTGTACTCGGGGTACCAGTCGTCGCGGAAGGTGGGGCCCTTGGCGTCGAACACACACACCGCGTGTTCTGCCGGGAAGCGGTCGCGCAGCCACTTCATCATGGCCACCATGCCGTGCAGCGCGCCGGTGGGGAAGCCGTCGCTGCTGCGCAGGTCGGGCATGGCGTGATAGGCGCGGTACAGGTAGCTGGAACCGTCAACCAGCAGCATCAATCCGGGGGGCTTCGCTTCGCTCATGAGGGGATTGTGGCGCGCGGGCTGAGTGACCGGCCTGCTGCGTAGAATCCCGCAGATGCCCTTGCTTCCCCGCGCCGCTGCCGGCCTGAACTTGGCCCTGGCCCTGGCGTACGCCGGCCCTGGCTGGGCGCAGGCGCCTCGCCCCGCCGCGATCGCACAAGCTGTGGCCGCACAACCGCAGCCTGCCGCTTCCGCGCCGCCCGCTGCGGTCAAGTCACAGCCCCACGTGGTGGTGATCGAAGACGACGGCGCACGCATCGAAGAAGTGCGCGACCCGCGCGCCGGCGGCACGGCCAGGCGCATCACGGTGCAAAGCAAAGTCGGCAACGTTCGCGCCTACGAGATCCAGGTCGCACCGCCCGGGCGCGACCCTTCCCAGGAGCGCGGCAATGCCGGTCAGCGCACCTGGTCGCTGTTCAACTTCTAGACCGCAACATGGCGGTCTACACCGAGGTCCGTTTCGACGAGGCCGACGCACTGTTCCAGCGCCTGGGCCTGGGCGCCCTGACCGACCTGCAGGGCATACGCTCGGGCATCGAGAACACCAACTACTACGCCACCACGGTGCGCGGGCAGTGGGTGTTGACGCTGTTTGAACGGCTGCCAGCCGAGCAACTGCCGTACTACCTGCAGCTGATGAAGCACCTGGCCGCGCACGGCGTGCCGGTGCCCACGCCGCAGCCGGGCGCCGACGGTGCGCTGGTGCACCCGGTGGCAGGCAAACCGGCGGCCGTGGTCACGCGCCTGCCCGGCAGCCACCGCCTGCTGCCCGACGCCGACCACGCGGCACAGGTGGGGCAGATGCTGGGGCGCATGCACGTGGCCGGAGCCAGTTTCCAGATCGAGCAGCCGCACCTGCGTGGCCTGGACTGGTGGCTGGAGACGGCGCCTGCCCTGCGATCCCACCTCAGCAGCGCGCAGACACGGCTGCTGGATGACGAATTAACCTTCCAGCAGCACCTGGCCGCGTCACCCGCCGGCCAGGCGCTGCCGCGCGGGCCCATCCATGCCGACCTCTTCCGCGACAACGTCATGTTCGATGACACCGCCGGGCCCGACCGCCTGTGCGGCTTTTTCGACTTCTACTTTGCCGGCACCGACGTGCTGCTGTTCGACGTGGCGGTGTGCCTGAACGACTGGTGCGCCGACTTGCACAGCGGCGCGCTGGACGAGGCCCGCGCCACCACCTTCATGCGCGCCTACCAGCAGGAACGGCCATTGAGTCACGGCGAAGTGCGCACCGTGCCGGCGCTGCTGCGCGCAGCAGCCTTGCGGTTCTGGATTTCGCGTCTGTGGGACTGGCACCTGCCGCGCAACGCGGCCCTGCTGCAGCCCAAGGACCCCACCCATTTCGAGCGGGTGCTGCAAGCCCGCATCAACAACCCCTGGCATCCGCCGGTCTGAGTCTGCCCGCCCCATGGCCTTGTCACTGAAGACCGTCGATGCCTCGCACGGCGCCCGCTGGATCAGCGACGCCTGGCGCCTATTTGCACGCCGGCCGCTGGCCTTCACTTCGCTCTTCGCGGTTTTTCTGTTCGGCGCGCTGGTGGTCAGCCTTGTGCCTCTGCTGGGCGGGCTGGTGCAGATGATGGCGCTGCCGCTGCTGAGCCTGGGCTTCATGGTGGCCAGCCAGTCGGCGCTGCTGGACGGCCCGGTGCACCCGCGGCAATTCCTGGAGCCCCTGCGCAGTGACCCCAAGCGGCGCAAGGCGCTGCTGGTGCTGAGCGCCATCTATGGCGTGTCGGTGCTGTTGATCCTGGTGCTGGTGGATGCCGTGTCCGACAGCGCCTTCAGCCGCCTGCAAGAACTGCTGCCCAAGGGCGCGGCCGCGCAGCCGCAGATCGACGCCATCCTGGCCGAGCCCGGTGTGGCCACCGGCGCGCTGCTGGGCCTGGTGCTGGGCATGTCGCTGTCGGTGCCCTTCTGGCATGCACCCGCGCTGGTGCACTGGGGCGGCCACAGCGTTGGGCAGGCGCTGTTTTCCAGTGCCCTGGCCTTGTGGCGCTGCAAGGGCGCGTTTTTTGTCTACGCCATGGGCTGGGTGGTGGTATTGCTGGTTTTTGGCATCGGCACGGCGCTGGTGCTGGGTTTGCTGGGGCTGCCGCAGCTGGTGGGCCTGATCGGGCTGCCCGCCGGCCTGATGTTTTCGGCCGTGTTCTACATCTCGCTGCTGTTCACCTTCAACGACAGTTTTGGCGGCACGCCGGTGCAGTTGGAAGACGACGCGTTCACGCGGCCCGATCCGGGCTGATCGGTCCCATACCAGGTCGTGCAGACGCCGTCGGTCGGCGGCGCCAGAGCAGCCAGGCCGACACCGCCAGCAGCAGCGGATGCAACGGGTCAAAGCGCCCGGGGGTCGCTGCGACCGCGCACCCGCTGCTGCCGCTGTCCTGTATGGGAACAGGTGTCGGCGCAGGCGTTGGCGTAGGTTCGGGAACCGGTGAAGGCGCGGGCGGGGACGTAGGTGGCGGCGTGGGTGGCGTGGGTGGCGTGGGTGGCGTGGGTGGCGTGGGTGGCGTTGGTGGCGTTGGCAGCGTGCCAGTGGACACGGCCTCGAGCCGAACCGGGGGCAGGTGGCTCCCGTCGCTGCGCCACTGCAACAACGCGACCTGTTGGCCGCTGGCCGATGGCACGGCATTCACCTGCACCGTGCATGTTTGCCCTGGCAGCAGGAACTGCCCTTGGCCACAGCTGCTGCCGCTCAGGTTGAAGGCCGCACCACCCGGCCCGGTCAGGGCAGCCACACCCAGCGTGAGCCCTGAAACACCTGCATTGACGAGCCTGAAGGATTGGCTCACGGTCTGGCCAGACAAGCCCTCCAGGCGCAACAGCTCACGGCCGGTCTCGGCCACCAGAGCACCCGCAGGCACGGCATCCACTTCGGCCGACACACCCACGGGCAGGAACCGACCGTCACCCCAGTTCCAGCGCAGAACCGCGCCCAGCCGTCGCAACTCCCCCGTGCGGGGCGAAACACGCGCGCTGCACGAGCGGCCCGGTTCCAGAGCGACCGGGCAATCGTGCAAGAAGTCGAAGCCTTCGCCTGCCAAGGTCACGCTGGCTGGCACAGGGGAAGGGCCCAAGTTGATCAGCCGCACGGTCTGCGCAGGCACGGATGCGCCTGCGCCGACGCGACCGAACTCCAGCACGCGGGGCCAGATCAACATGGAAGCCGGATCGAGCGCAGCCACTTGCGTCAGGTAAGCCGACAGGTCCACACGGTCGGCTTCGGTGAGCAGTTCGCGCAGAAAACCCATCGGCGCAGCCTTGTTGATCGCCAGCACGATCGCCGCCTGGCCGGCGGCGGCGTTCAACAGGCGGTTGCGATCGGCCAGAGGATCAGGGCCGTGGCACTCGACACAGCTGGACCCACCTGCCGGCAGCCGCAGGTAAAGGCTGGCACCCCGATCGGCGTCCTGGGCCGCAGCCGGCGCAGCCAAGCCAGCCAGGCACGCCAGCCAGCCCACTGGCAAGGGCCATCGTGCAGAACGGGTGCGGCGGGCGGCGCGGATCGTGGAAGGCGGGTGGTATGCCATGGAACTGCACGCTAGCTGCTGACCTAAGAACCGTCCAACCACCAGTGCGTGGGCACGCAGTGCACACAGGCATTCACACTCCTGTCACGGACCCGGGCGCTGAAGTCTGCGGACTCGACCCAGCAGCGCAGCACCCCAGCAGCGCAGCACCGCAGCACCGCACGCGAGCGTGCGCCAGAGCCCCGTTTCGTTCCTGACGTGCCCTTGCGGCGTCAGCTGTCGACGGGTGTCAGCTTGGCGATGGCCAGCGCAAGCCACTTGCTGCCGTGGCGGCCAAAGTGCACCTGGGCCCTGGCGTCCGGCCCTGCCCCTTCCAGCACCGTGACCACACCTTCACCGAACTTGTTGTGGAACACGGTCTGGCCCACTTGCAGGCCGTGGGATGCCTGGGTGGATACCGCGCTGGGCCGCATGGGTGGGGGTGCATCGACACGGCCGGCACCGACGATGCCGCTCAGGCCACTGCCACGCTGCCAGGCCTGCTGGTATTCACGCGCATAGCCCGACCCGAAGCCCTGGTTGCGCGGCGTGATCCACTTCAGCGCGGCTTCGGGCAACTCGTCGAAGAAGCGGCTCTTCACGTTGTAGCGGGTCTGGCCATGCAGCATGCGCGTCTGGCTGAAGCTCAGGTACAGGCGCTTCCTGGCCCGCGTGATGGCCACGTACATCAGGCGGCGTTCTTCTTCCACGCCGTCGGCGTCGCTCAGGCTCTGTTCGTGCGGGAACAGGCCTTCTTCGATACCGGTGATGAACACGGCGTCGAACTCCAGGCCCTTGGCGCTGTGCACGGTCATGAGCTGGATCGCGTCCTGGCCCGCCTGCGCCTGGTTGTCGCCGGCTTCCAGTGAGGCGTGGGTCAGAAAGGCAGCCAGCGGCGACATGATCTCGCCGGTTTCCACGTCGGGCGTGGCGCCCTGCTGCGTGGACGCGGCCTGCTCGTCCACTGGCAGCGCCACCGCATCCTTTCCGAAGCCTTCCTGCGTGACGAAACTTTCTGCCGCGTTGACCAGCTCTTCCAGGTTCTCGATGCGGTCCTGGCCTTCCTTGTCGGTGCGGTAGAAGTCCAGCAGGCTGCTGGTGTGCAGCATGTATTCGATGATCGCGCGCAGTGTCAGCCCGTGGGTGGCCGCGCGCATGCCGTCCAGCAGCGCCACGAAAGCCTGCAGATTGGCGCCGGCCTTGCCCGCCACCGCGCCCACGCTCTGCGCCAGGCTGCGGCCGCTGCTTCTGGCGGCGTCCTGCAGTTGTTCGACGCTGCGCGCGCCGATGCCGCGGGTGGGAAAGTTCACCACGCGCAAGAAGCTGGTGTCATCGCTCGGGTTCTCCAGCAGGCGCAGGTAGGCCAGTGCGTGTTTGACCTCGGCACGTTCGAAGAAGCGCAGGCCGCCGTACACACGGTAAGGCATGGCGGCGTTGAAGAGCGCGCTCTCCAGCACGCGGCTCTGTGCGTTGCTGCGGTAGAGCAGCGCAATCTGGCTGCGCGCCAGGCCGCTGCGGTGCAACTGCTGCAGTTCTTCCAGCAGCCATTGCGCTTCGGCAAAGTCGCTGGTGCTTTCAAACACGCGGATCGGTTCGCCCGCGCCCACGTCGGTGCGCAGGTTCTTGCCCAGGCGCTGTGTGTTGTGGCTGATCAGGTCGTTGGCAGCGTCCAGGATGTGGCCGCTGCTGCGGTAGTTCTGCTCCAGCTTCACGACCCGCTGCACGCGGTACTCACGCTCGAAGTCGGCCATGTTGCCCACACGGGCACCACGAAAGGCGTAGATGCTCTGGTCGTCATCGCCGACGGCAAATACGCCCTGCCCCCCCCGGCCGTCAGGCCTGTCAACCTGATTCCCGGGCGGCGCAAACATCTTCAGCCATGCGTACTGCAGCCGGTTGGTGTCCTGGAACTCGTCCACCAGCACGTGGCCGAAGCGGCGCTGGTAGTGTTCGCGCAGCGCGTCGTTGTCGCGCAGCAGCTCGTAGGTGCGCAGCATCAACTCGGCGAAGTCGACCACCCCTTCGCGCTGGCACTGCTCTTCATAGGCCTGGTAGATCTCCACCATCTTGCGTGTCAACTCGTCGCGCAGTTCCACGTCGCGCGGGCGGCGGCCCTCTTCCTTGTTGCCGGCAATGAACCACGTCACCTGCTTGGGCACAAAACGTTCTTCGTCCAGCTGCATGGCCTTGATGACCCGCTTGACGGCGCTGAGCTGATCGCTGCTGTCCAGGATCTGAAAGCCCTGGCTCAGACCAGCCAGCTTCCAGTGCGCGCGCAAAAAGCGGTTGCACAGGCCGTGGAAGGTGCCGATCCACATGCCGCGCACGGCCACCGGCAGCATGGCGCCCAGCCGCGTGAGCATCTCCTTGGCCGCCTTGTTGGTGAAGGTCACGGCCAGCACACCGCCCGGTGACACCTGGCCGGTCTGCATGAGCCAGGCGATGCGGGTCGTCAGCACCCGCGTCTTGCCCGAACCCGCACCCGCCAGGATCAGCGAAGGCACCGCCGGCAGAGTGACCGCAGCCAATTGTTCGGGGTTCAGGCCCTGGAGCAGGCGGGAGTCGATGGCACCGGGGGCTTCATGCATTCACCGATTCTAGGAGCCGGGGCTTGCCGAGACCGGCCTTGACAGGCCCCGCGCATGCGCTCGGTGGCCTCAAACAGTTTCAGCGATTCCAGGGTCAGCACGGCCATGGGGCCGAAGTTGAGGCCCAGCCCCTGCGGCGTAGAATTTGCCACCGGGCCCAAATTCTGGCTGCGGTCAAGGCGCAAGCTGCGCGCCGTGTTCGCCAGGTCAAGTGCTGCCACAGCCCCTACCGGAGCCTGACCATGGAAATATTCGATTACGACAACATCCTGTTGCTGCCGCGCAAATGCCGCGTCGACAGCCGCAGCGCCTGCGACCCTTCGGTGGAATTCGGCGGCCGGCGCTTCAAGCTGCCGGTGGTGCCGGCCAACATGAAGACGGTGATCGACGAGCCGATCAGCGAGATGCTGGCCGCCAGTGGCCACTTCTACGTCATGCACCGCTTCGACCTGGACAACGTGGCCTACGCAAGGCGCATGCGCGACAAGGGCTTGTTCGTGTCCATCAGCTCAGGCGTGAAACCGGCCGACTTTGCTGTCATCGACCGTCTGGCCGCCGACGGCGTGGGCGCCGACTACATCACGATCGACATTGCCCACGGCCATGCAGAGAGCGTGCGCCTGGCCATCGAACACATCAAGGCCAAGCTGCCCCAGACCTTTGTCATTGCCGGCAACGTGGCCACCCCGGAAGCCGTGATCGACCTGGAAAACTGGGGTGCCGATGCCACCAAGGTGGGCGTGGGCCCGGGCAAGGTGTGCATCACCAAACTGAAGACGGGTTTTGGCACCGGTGGCTGGCAGCTCAGCGCCTTGAAGTGGTGCGCGCGCGTGGCCACCAAACCCATCATTGCCGACGGCGGCATCCGCCACCACGGCGACATCGCCAAGAGCGTGCGCTTCGGCGCGGCCATGGTCATGGTGGGATCGCTGTTCGCGGGTCACGAAGAGTCACCCGGCGCCACCGTGGAAGTCGACGGCAAGCGCTACAAGGAGTACTACGGCAGCGCGTCCGACTTCAACAAGGGCGAGTACAAACACGTTGAAGGCAAACGCATCCTGGAGCCCATCAAGGGCGCCCTGGCCGACACGCTGCGCGAGATGCGCGAAGACGTGCAGAGCAGCATCAGCTACGCCGGCGGCCAGGTGCTGGCCGACCTGAAAAAGGTCAACTACGTGATTCTGGGCGGAGAAAACGCCGGCGAGCACTTGTTCATGTAGCCGGCGATGTGGCTCGAAGCTCAGGCGTCCGCCTCCGACTCAAATCGCGCATCTGATTGGCGAGGTCGAGCAACTTGATGCGGTCGTCCGACAGCGCAGTCGTATCGCCACCATCAGCGACGTCAGCGAACGGTTAAAGGGTGCGATGATCGTCGGACGTGACTGACGAGACCGGCCCACCGCACCGCCAGTGGGCGGGTCCGTCGAGCACAAGACTGTGAATGGGTTAGGCAAAGGGATCCGCATGGACACACTCCCCCGATTCCGCACCCTGCTGCTGCGCCGGGAGGCGTCGAACTCGCGCATCCTGCGCCTGACGCTGAACCGGCCGGAGCGGCTGAATGCCATCTCCCAAGGCATGCCGGCCGAGCTTTGCGCCGCCGTGGACTGGGCTGAGGCGGATGACACCACGCACGTGGTGGTGCTAGACGGCGCCGGACGAAGCTTCTGCGCCGGCTACGACCTGGTGGACTTCGGCTCCGGCCGCGATGCCCACCCCTGCCAGCAGGAGGCCTACCCCTTCGACGCGATGGAAGACTACGCGGTGATGAAGGGCTACACCGAGGACTTCATGCGCTTGTGGCGCTGCCGCAAGCCGACGATCGCAATGGTGCACGGCCATGCCGTAGCCGGCGGCAGCGACATCGCGCTGTGCTGCGACCTGCTGGTGATGGCCGAAGACGCAAAGATCGGCTACATGCCGACCCGCGTCTGGGGCTGTCCGACGACGGCGATGTGGACCTTCCGCCTGGGCCCGGCGCGCGCCAAGCAGTTGATGTTCACTGGCGACCTGCTGGACGGTCGCCAGGCTGCCGACTGGGGCCTGGCCAACCTCACGGCACCGGCGGCGGACCTGGAAGCCGCCACGCTGAAACTGGCCGATCGCATCAGCGGCGTGCCGCGTTCTCATCTGGCCATGCACAAGCTTGTCGTCAACCAGGCCATGCTGACGATGGGCCTGGAACAAACGCAGATGTTCGCCACGCTTTTCGACGGCGTGACGCGCCACAACCCCGAAGGCCTTTGGTTCCGCCGGCAGGCGCAGGTGCACGGCTTCAAGTCGGCCGTCGAGTGGCGCGACAGCGGCCGACCCATCCCCGAAGGCGACGAGGCGCGGGCAATGATCTCGGAACTGGAAGCGCGGCTCGCGGCCAAGTCGACGGGCTCCGACTGAGGTCGGCGCGAGGCACGGTTGTTTGTCAACCGCGCACGCCGCCCTGCCGACGCCGCGGCGCGGTCGCCCGTCGGATGAGGGGGAAAGCGCGCCCGTGAGCCGAAGGTGCCTTGCGTGACTCGGGGCCTCCCGCAACAATCGGCGCGTGATACCTACCTCGCACCACGGTCGCTTCGCCGGTTCCAACCGCCTCTGGTTCATGCCGGGGACACCCGCCCACGTCTCAGAAGGAGCGCTGGTCGTCACCGCCGACCGCGTGTCGGTGCGCTGGGCCCACGAAGGGGTGCCGAAGGAGGGCGAACTGGTGCTCCGCGGACCTGCTCCTTCGTGCCGGGGCGACTTCACCGACACGTTCCACGCGGCGGCTGGGCTGGTGCTGCACGGGCACGTCCAAGGGAGCGCCGTCCTCCTGTATGGCACCTACCCGGCTGGTGAAGGATCGCCGGACTGGGGCTGGCGCATCGTCCTCGAATGGTACGACCCGGAACACTTCAGCTTTCGCATGTTCAACGTACTTCCCGACGGCATGGAAGCGCTCGCCGTGGACCTGTGCGGCGCACGCGCGGTCTGACGCGACGGTCGGCGCCGCCCCTTCAAGCGGGCGCGCCATGCATGCGGCTGCGGCCGGCCTGCTTCATGCAGAACTCCAGGCGCAGCGGCGGCGCCTGTGGCGGCGCCTGTGGCGGCGCCTGTGGCGGTGCCTGTGGCGGCGCCTGTGGCTGTGCCGGTGTCGGTGCCGGTGTCGGGCGCCCCGGGTCCGGCATCGGCGGTGGGACCAGAGGCGGTATCGGGTCGCCGGGCACAGGACGTGGCGGCCGTTCGGGCGGTTGAGGGGGCCTCGGGGCTGGCATCGGCGGTGGCGTCAGTGGTTCGCGCTCAGGCATGTGGAGTCGAGCCGACAGAATGGTCAGCGTCGATGTCATGGTGCGGGGTCCTGTGCCGGTGCGCAATGGCCAAGCCTCGGCCTGTGCATCGCCCGGGGAGCGGTCGCCGTCGTCGGGCGGCGATGTCGGGTCGGAGTCGGGGTCGGAGTTGGGGTCGGGCTCTTCGACTGGCGGCGGTGGCCGGCCGGGCTCGCGCACCGGCCGGTGCTTGTGTTCGCCCGGCTCCTTCACCGGCCCCTTGACCAGGCCAGTGTGCGCTACGCCGTTCGCCGATAGCGCCGATAGCGCCGACAGCGCCGACAGCGCCAGTGCGGCTGCGGTCGCGATCACCGGGCCTGCTCCGTTGGCAGCCCCTGGAATCAGGCTGACCGAGTCCCAGGCGTGCACTTCCTCTACCGCCCCGATCTTCTCCAGCAGACGGCGACGCGCGGCCAGCCAGGCGGCATGCCGCTCCCCTTCGAGGGCATCTTCCAGGAACTCCGCCGCGACGCCATGGCGATTGGCGCGGTAGCTCTCGGTGACCGTGCCTTGCTCGACGTGCCGGCGCGCGCTCGCTCGCAAGTCAGCGATGTCGATGGCGGCTTGTTGGTTCTTCACGGCGGGTCCTTCATCCAAGGGTTGATTCAAGGGCGATGCTTGACCCCGGGCAATCACCGTGCCTGGGGCCGCAGGCGCCAGGTACGGCCGCGACAAGAATGGCCAGCTACGCTTCCTCGCTCGGGCGCGACCCTTCATGCCAGCCTCAGGCTGTCGTCCTCCCAGAGCCGAAAGCCACCTGCGAAAGCGTCGTCGTTGCTGCCGAGCCGCGCCAGCGCCGGAAGCTGCTTCAGCTTCTTCGACTGGCCACCGCCCAGGACGATCTCGTCCGGCAGCAGTGCGTTGCTGAAGTCCTGAACCACGCGTTGCACCTTGTGCCGCCACTTCTTCTTGCCCAGGCGCGCGTAGCCGGCCTTGCCGACGTAATCCTCGTAGCTGCGCTTTTTCGTCCAGTGCAGGTGGCCGAGTTCCAACCCCAGCACCATGCCGTCGACGATCAGCGCCGAGCCCAGCCCGGTGCCCAGCCCCAGAAACAGCAGCTTGCCCCCTTGGTAGCTGCCCAGCGCCTGCATCGCGGCGTCGTTGATCATGCGCACCGGGCAGCCGAAGGCGGCGCTGAAGTCGAAGCCGACCCAACCACTGCCCAGGTTGTGCGGCTCGCGCACCGGCACACCGTGGCGCACCACACCGGGGTAGCCGAGCGTGATGCGGTCGAAGTGCCAGTCCTTGGCCGCGGTGTGAACGCCCCGCACCAGTCGTGACGGCGTCATCAGCGCGTCTGAATCGAACTTGCGTTTGTCTGCCGCCCCACCGGGCAGTCCGCTGAGCAGACACTTGATGCTGGAGCCGCCGACGTCGACGACCAGGGTGCTCGCCAGCCGACGGCCACGAAGGCGTGGGGCTTGCGCGAACGTGTCTCGTTCTGCGCATGCGGCGGCTGCTGTCTGCTCCATCTCGAGCTCCTCGTTCCGATCGTTCCGATGCCACGTGTGATCGCATCAGGCAGCGAACGTTCACGTCGCGTGGTTCAAGGCCATGCTGCCGAAGGGCCAACGCCCCGAACAAGGCACTCGCGCCTTAGGGCCAGGCGAGCTTCGAGCGTCGCGAGGAGAAAATCCTTGCGAAGCGCCGCGATGCAAACATCGCCCAGAGCACCCCGCGCCAGCCGAAGGTCGCCGACACGGCCGCATGCGCGCGGTCGGCGTAGCTGCCGGTCAGGCGGTCGGCGCCATGACGTTGCGCCAGCTGCAGGTTGATGACGTTGCCGATGAGGCCAAGGTGCGTCAGCGCCTGCGGAAAGTTTCCGAGCATGCGGCCGTCCTCGGGCACGACCTCTTCCGAATACAGGCCGACATCGTTGGCGCAGCCGACAAGCTTTTCGATCATGCCGCGTGCGGTGTCGATGCGGCCGGCCGCCAGCTCGGCATCGATCAGCCAGGAGCTGCAGACCAGGAACGCGCCTTCCTCGCCTTCGAGGCCGTCCTCGCCAACGTAGCGACCGATGAACTCGCCGCGCCCGAGCGTGCGCCGGACTCGTGCGATGGTGGCTTCCAAGGTACCTGG
The DNA here is from genome assembly GCA_038204775.1 of Burkholderiales bacterium. GTDB lineage: Bacteria > Pseudomonadota > Gammaproteobacteria > Burkholderiales > Burkholderiaceae_C > Rubrivivax. The sequence goes on from JBBRCN010000040.1 coordinate 27,949, forward strand.
CGGCGAGGCGAATCCGAGCATCGGCGCCAGCAGCACCGCCGCGTCGGTGCCCCCGTCGTAGGCCTGATCCAGAGCGCCGTCTTCTGCCGAGACGCCGCGGGCGCGAACGTCATCGGCGATCTCGTTCGCGGCGGATTGCCAATGGTCGCCGAGCAACCGGGCCGCACGGTCGAGACCGACCCAGCACATCAGTTTGCCGTGGACATGGTGGCGCGGCGACCCGCGCATCTCCCAGATGCCCTGATCCGGTTCGGACCAGTGCGCGGCGATGAACTTGGCGACGGCCTCCAGCAGCCGGCGATATTGCCGGTCGAGCTTGCCGCCGAGAGCCTGGTACATCAGGGCAAGGTCGAGGATCTGACCGTAGCCGTCGATCTGGCGTTGCAGGTAGGCGCCATTGCCCTGCCGCACCGGGGAGCTCTTGGCGTATCCCTCCAGATGACCCTGCGTCGTCTCGGCCAGGTCGAGCGCGCCATCGATTCCGTACAACGGCCGGACCTCGGGAAGCGATCGGCTGATGGCGCGCAGCAGGAACTCGTGGAAGCAGACGGCCTCGCCGCTGTAGCCGAGCACCGCGAGCGCATACAGCGCGAACGAGGAATCGCGCACCCAGCAGTAGCGGTAGTCCCAGTTGCGCTCGCCGCCGAGGCCTTCGGGCAGGGAAGTCGTGGGCGCGGCCACGATCGCGCCGCTTGGCGCGTACGTCAGGAGCTTGAGCGTGAGTGCACTGCGCCGCACCGCCGCCTCGAAGGGGCCGCGGTAGCGGCAGTAGCCGATCCATTCGGTCCAGAAGGCGCAGGTGGCGGCGAAGAATTCCGCGACGCGGTCGGCGGGCGCCTGCCCGGCGATGGTGTTGCCGGCGAGGACGAGGTCGCGGCTGTCGCCTGTGGTCATCGACCACGTGGCCGTCGCGACATCGGCTTCGAGCTGGCAGTCGAGGTCGCCGAAGAGGCGCGGCATTTCGGCGCCTGCTTCGACGACGCCGGGCTCGGTGGCGAGACTCACGCGATCGCGCGCGAAGGCGCGTGAAGGTCGGTAGGCCGTCTCCATCTCGACCGTGCCGCGCAGGCACTCGACGCGGCGCACGATCCAGGCCGGCGCGTTCAGGCGCACGTAGTCGTTGACCCCGGCGCCGAGCTTGCGACCGACCGGCATGAAGTCGGTGACGGCGACCTCGCCTGCGCCCGTGCTGAACACGGTCCGCAGGATGTTGGTGCCCGGCAGGTAGGCACGGCTCGACGTCCAGACGCCGCGCGGGTGCAGGGACCAGAACCCGCCGCGGCCGGCATCGAGCAGGCGGCAGAAGACCGGATCGGCGTCGAAGCGGTGCAGGGTGGCCCAGTCGATGCTGCCGTCGGTGGCGACCAGCGCCGCGCCGTGGCAGTCGCCGATGAGCGCGTAGTCGCCGATCGGCCGATAGCCGCGCGCCTGGGCTGCGGCGCCCGCCGCTGCCTCAGCCGTTGTCACGGAATGCGGCGCACAGGCTCATGCCGCCGTCGACGAAGAGGGTGGTGCCGGTGACGTAGTCGGATTCGTCAGAGGCCAGCCAGACGGCGGCCTTGCCGATATCTTCGGGCGCGCCGACGCGGCCGTACGGGATCAACTCGAGCAGCTTGTCCAGTTGTTCCGGCGTCGACCACGCGCTTTCGTTGATGGGGGTCTTGATGGCGCCCGGGGCGATGGCGTTGACGCGGATGCCCTGCGCCGCGACCTCTTGCGCCACGCTCTTCATCATCATCAGAATGCCACCCTTGGACGCCGCGTAGTTGACATGCCCGGCCCACGGAATGACCTGGTGCACCGAACTCATGCAGATGATCTTGCCCTTGCCCTTGGCCTTCGAGGCCGGCGCCAGTCCCTGCGCCAGGAAGCGCTTGACGCCTTCGCGCACGCACAGGAACTGGCCGCCGAGGTTGACATCGATCACCGCCTGCCATTGCGCCAGCGTCATCCCGGTGATGGATGCGTCTTTCTGGATGCCGGCGTTCGAGACCACGATGTCGATGCGACCGAAGCGCTCGACCGTCGTGGCGAAGAGCCGCGTCACGTCGACCTCTTGCGAGACATCGCCGTCGACCGCGAGCGCGCGGCCGCCGGCCTGTTCGATGGTCTGCACGACCTGGTCCGCGTCGTCCGGGTTGTGGTGATGGTTGACCGTGACCTGCGCGCCGGCCTTGGCCAGCGCGCAGGCGATGGCGGAGCCGATGCCCGAACTGGCGCCGGTGACGAGCGCAACCTGGCCTTCGAGCAGACGCTGGGACTCTGACACGGCGCAATCCTTCAGGGCAGGTGGGAGAAAAGGCGCACCACGCGTTTGGCCAGCGGACTGAAGAGCTTGGGTTTGTAGAGCTCGCCAGCCGCTGACTTGCTGGCCTCGCCGAAGGTGGGGTAGGGCGCAATCATGCTCGCGATGGCCTTCAATTTCAGGCCGGAGCGGATGGCCAGGCTCCAGAGGTGGGCCATCTCGCCGGCATGCGCGGCCAGGATCGAGACCCCCAGCACCTGGCCGTTACTGCGCGCCCAGACCTTCACGCTGCCCAGGGTGGCGAGATCGGTCTGCGCGCGATCGTTGGCCTGGAGCTCGACGCGCAGCAACTGCACGTCGCTGCCGTGCAGCTTGCGGGCGTCGGCTTCGGACAGGCCCACATGTGCCAGTTCCGGGTCGCAGTAGGTGACCCACGGCAGCGAGCCGTAGTCGGTCTTGGCATACGGCAGCAGCAAGGCGTTCTGCACTGCGATGCCGGCGTGGTAGGCGGCGATGTGGGTGAAGTGCGGTGCCTTGGCAACCACGTCGCCGATGGCATAGACGCCGTGGACGTTGGTGCGCAATTTGGCATCGACGACGATGCCGCCCTTGTCGACGGCCACGCCGGCCTGGTCCAGACCCAGCGCATCGATGCGCGGGCTGCGGCCCGTGGCCACCAGCAGGTGCGAGCCTTCGATCTCCGACATCTGGCCGCCTTCGTCCAGGCTCAGCACGATGCCGTTCGACCCGTGAGGCCCTTGCCTGACTGCCGTCACTGCCGTCTTCTGGCGCACTGTGACGCCCTCGGCCGTGAGCCGCTGCAGCAGCAGCTTGGCGTGCTCTTCGTCGTCCTTGGACAGGCAGCGGCTGCGCTCGATCACCGTCACCTTGGATCCAAGGCGGCGGTGCGCCTGTGCCATCTCGATGCCGATCGGCCCGCCGCCCAGGATCAGCAGGTGTTCGGGCAAGGTGGCGTTGTCGAACAGGGTCTCGTTGGTGAAGTGGGGCACGCTGGCCAGCCCGTCGATCTTCGGCAGCGTCGGGCTCGACCCGGTGGCAATGATCACCCGCCGGGCGCTTATGAGTTGTTCGCTGGCGCGTTGTTCACCTGCCCCACCCGAGACAAGCAGCTCGCGCGGCCCGACAAAGCGCGCATCGCCGCGCATCACGGTGGCGCCCAGGCCCTCGAAGCGTTCGACCGAATCGTGCGGTGCGATCGCCGCGATGACCCCCTGCACATGCGCGTGCACCGCCGCGAAGTTGACCTGCGGCTCGACCCCGGTGATGCCGAAGGGCGTGGCGTTGCGCATCGCATGCGCCATTTTCGCCGCAGCGAGCAACGCCTTTGAAGGCACACAGCCCATGTTCAGGCACTCGCCGCCCATCTTGCCGCGTTCGACGAGCAGGACTTTCACGCCCAATTGCGCGGCGAAGGCAGCGGCTGAGAGGCCTGCCGAGCCGGCCCCGATCACACACAGGTCGACCTGCAACGGTTTCATCAAGCTGGCCTTTCTGGCTCAGGCGTTTTGCGCCGCGGTGTCGTCGTCATCGCCACCCTGCTCGCCACCCTGCTCGCCACCCTCATTGTCAACCCCGTGCTCCTTCAGTTTGGCTTTGGCCTTCTTCGTCACGAACACTGCAACCACCACCGTGGCAACCAGTCCAACGGCAAGGAAGCCCCACTCCAGCGTGCTTGTGCCCTCGCCAGAGGCCGCCTTGCCGGCCGCGCCCACGTACACGTTGAGCAGCGTGCCGGGCATGATGCCGACGAAGGTGGCCGCCACGTATTCGCGCAGCTTGAGGTCGGTGATGCCGTAGAGGTAGTTCGTCAGGTTGAACGGCAGCACCGGGCTCAGCCGCAGCAGCGCGACCACCTTCCAGCCGCCTTCGCTGACGGCCGACTGGATGGCCTTGAACTTCGGTCGCTTCTGCATCAGCGACTCGACCTTGGCATGCGCCAGATAGCGCGCGATCAGGAAGGCCAGGGTGGCGCCGATGGTGGCCGAGACCACCACCAGCGGAAATCCGATGGCCAGGCCGAATGCCAGTCCGGCAGCGAACGTCAGTACCGAGCCCGGCACCAGCAGCACCGTGCCGACGATGTAGACCGCCGCGAAGATCAGCCAACCCCACGGCCCCAGGCCCTTGATCCAGGCCTGGAACGCATCGGACCATGCCTCGATCGGCAGCACGAACCAGCCGGCCACCAGTGCCGCGATGACCACGGCGCCCAGTGCCCACTGCCATGGTGAGATCGCTGCTGGTTTCGAACTGCTCATGATGGTCCAGCCGGGTTTCAGGAGGGGGAGATGACGCTGTCAAGGTCGACACTGCGCCCCGGCAAAGGCTCAGTTCCAGCGTCCGATGCCGGCTGGGCTTCCGCCTGAGCTTCCGCCTGAGCTTGCCATACCGCCCACGCTCAGCCGTCCCGCCCCAAGCAACGCGATCGCGACGGCGCCGAACAGGTACAGCGCCTGCAGTTCGACGGCCCAACCGCCTTGCTCCCCCAGTGTGAAGACTTCGGCTGCGTGGGCCAGCATGAGGGCGACAACCATGTTGAAGGCGATGACCAACGCCGCCGGCCGTGTCCACAGCCCGATGATGACCAGCAACGGGGCCGCGATCTCGCCGACATAGACCAGGTAAGCCAGGGACCCAGGCAGGCCCTGCTGGGACAACATGCCGGCGATGGGATCGACGCCGGTGCGAACCTTGGCAACGCCGTGAAGCAGTATCAGCAGGCCGATGGTCAATCGCAGCACCAACCGCCCAATGTCGTCGGTTGTGGTCGTGACGACGTCCCGGGCGGGCTGGCGGGAAGCGGTTGAATTGTTCATGAGCAAGCCCCTTCAAAGCAGATGGTGGTTGTCCTAGGCAAACCGCGTGCCCGCCTGGCCTGGCGCGACCCGGGCTCGGTATTGCGGCTGCACGGCGTGTTTGGGCCACCAGGAACTCTTGCCGTTCGCGCGACTTCTTTGGTGAACACGTTCGCCGACACTATTCGCCATGCAGAACCTTTTCGGCTTCCTGTTGCGGTGGGTGGGGCGCAACCTGCTCAAGCTGCTGTTGATCGTTGTGCTGCTGCTCGGCGTGCGGCTGGTGTGGGACGAATGGCTGCAGCTTGAGCAGCAGTCGCAGAGCCTGCGCATGTTGCACGACGCCAGCGTGTCGCTCGGCCGCGCGCGCGATGAAGCGGCCGCCGACATCGGGCGCCGGGTGCCCGCGGCCGACACGCCGCTGGACGCCGTCACGCGGCAACTCGGCGAACTGGAAGCCGCGTGGGTGCTGAAGCAGGCCGAGCGCGATGCGCTGTGGAGCGCCCACCCCGTCGAGCGCCTGCTGCCGACCACGGCCACGTTTCGGCGGCTGGTCGAGATGGACCTGCAGATCGCGCTCGGCCAGCAGGGGCTGGACCATGCGCGTCGGCTGCACGACTTCCTGTCGGGCCCGATCCAGGCTGAGGCGCGGCTGGTCGATCTGCGTCGGCAATTGGCGCAGGCCGAGTTCGACCTTGCGCAGAACAAACACGACCAGTGGCGGCTGTCCGTGGTGCAGCCCTGGGGCTGGCAGATCCCGTTCACGCAGGCCTGGACGCGCATGAAGTCGCTGGAGGCGGCTGAGCGCAGGCTGGCGCCGCTGCGCACGGACACGCAGACCCGCGTCGACGCCCAGCAAGCGCTGATCCAAGTCCTGCGCGGCCGCCAGAGTCCGCCGGGCTTCGCGATCGACCGCGCGCCGCTGGACCGCCTGCTGGCGCCCTACGACGAGGAGATCGGCCGCATCGAAACGCTGCTCGAAGGCTCGGCGCTGCGCCGGCTGCTGCGCCCGGTGATCGAGGTCTTGCCGCAGGCGCTGGCGATCCTGGTGGTCGTGTTGCTGTCGCCGCTGCTCGTCAAGGGCCTGGCCTATTACGTGGTGGCCCCGCTGGCAACGCGCCGGCCGCCGCTGCAACTGCTGCCCGACGAATCCGGCGCGCTGACGGCAATCACCGTGCAGGGCGGCGGTCCGTCCGGACCCGCGGTCGACGGCGCGCCGCCCAGGGCGGCACGGTTGACACCCGCAGACGACCGCATCTCGGCGCCGTCGCTGTCGCTGCGGCTGGCGCCCGGGCAGCAACTGCTGCTGCGTCCGCAGGTCCTGCATGGCACGCCGCTGGAAGCCGAGAAGGACACGCGCTGGCTGCTCGACTGGCGAATGCCGCTGACGAGCCTGGCCGCCGGCATGGTGGGCCTGCTGCGCGTCAGGGTCGGGCGCGAGCAACTCATCACGGTGTCGTCGACGACCGATCCGCTGGCTGAATTCTCGTGCCTCGAGGTGCCGGCCGGCGCGGCGCTGGTGCTGCAGCCGCGCTGCCTGGCCGGCGTGGTGCAGCCGGGCCAGGCACCGGTGCGGATCAGCCGCCACTGGCGTCTCGGTCATCTCAGCGCCTGGCTGACGTTGCAGCTGCGCTACCTCGTCTTCCACGGCCCGGTGCAGTTGATCGTGCAGGGTCCGCGTGGGGTTCGCATGGAGGCCGTGAGCAGCGGCCGCAGCGTCAACCAGGCAGCCACGCTGGGCTTCAGCGCGCGGCTGGCCTACGCGGTGGCGCGCAACGAAACTTTCCCCTCGTACCTGTTCGGCCAGCGCGCACTGTTCCAGGACTGCTGGACCGGCGAGCCCGGCCACTGCGTAACCGCCGAGACCCCAGCGCCGTCGGCGCGCGGCGGTCTGTTCGGGCGCGGACTCGAAGGCGCACTCGACACGCTGCTGAAGGCCTTCGGGGTCTGATCCGGGTGTTCGGGCCGCCACGGGGACCGGGTCTGCGCGGCACCGGGGTGACAGTGCGTTGTCGCACAGACGCCAGCCCTGTGTTGGTGGAAGCTTTGAGGCCGCATGTCCCCGGGCAAAGTCCGGGGCGCACTCGCACAGTGGAGACATTCAATGACAGCCCCTACACATCCTTCCCGCCAGGCACTGTGGAACGACATCAAGGACTGCAAGTTCGCGATGTTCACCACCCGCCACGCCAACGGTCATCTGCATTCGCGCCCGATGACGATGCAGAACACGACGCTCGATGCCGACGACAGCCTCTGGTTCTTCATGTCCAGAAAGAGCGACCCCGTTGCCGAACTCGCCGCCGAGCCCTCGGTCAACGTCGCCTACTCGCCCCCGGGCGACGCCTGCTGGATCTCGATCACCGGGACGTCGCTGGTCGTCGAGGGTGGCGACAAGTCCAAGTCTCTGTGGAACCGATCAGCCGGCGCCTGGTTTCCCGGCGGCCCTACCGATCCTGATCTCGCCGTCGTCCAGGTGCGCATCGTCCATGTAAGCGAATGGCAGGCCGGCGCCGCCCCCGACTCCCGGCCGGCGCTGCGCAGCGAGGACGTTGGCTTGCGCCCGCCCGATCACCTGCCGACGGAGTCCACGCCGGCGAGCGAGAACGCGGCCTTGCTGTTCGAACGATCCTGAGCCTCCCACGCCGAAGAGAATTCCATGAGCACCACGACACGCATTGCAGCAGGCAGCCCCTTTCCGACGATGACGTGGCCACTGGCCGGTGGGGGCGACCTCACCCTGGCCGGCGACAAGGGCTGGCGCCTGCTCGTCGTCTATCGCGGCAAGCACTGCCCGCTCTGCAAGAAGTACCTCGCGACCCTGAACGACAAGCTGCAGGAATTCGAAGCCGCCGGCATCAAGGTCGCCGCGGTTTCCG
>JBBRCN010000041.1:0-35659 GCA_038204775.1 Burkholderiales bacterium
GTGGCCTTCGCCCACCAGCCGCTCGCACAGGTGCGAGCCCAGAAAACCGGCGCCTCCGGTGACCAGGATGCGCTTGCGTAGCCGGTAGTTTTCCATCGCCGTTTCCCTCTTGCAGTGAACCTGGCGCCGCCGCGCTTGGAAACTGCGTGTGCGTGGGCCAGAATGTTTGCAGCCTACGATACTTCAGCGCCTGCTGGCCCCGCAAATCAAGCCATGAACACGCTGACGCATGCGATTCAAGAAACGGCCCGGCGCCTGGCCCATGCGCCCGCCGTGCTGGGCGCCGAACGGGCGCTGGACTGGGCCGCGTTTGGAAGCCGCGTCGGCCGAGTGGCCGGGTGGCTGCAGGCGCACGGTGTCAAGCGGGGTCAGCGTTATGCGGTGCTGGCCCTCAACTCTTTCCGTTTTGCCGAGATCTTGCACGCCGGCTGGCGCCTGGGCGCCACGCCTGTGCCACTGAACCACCGCCTGTCGCCGCTCGAACTGGCCCACATCCTGCACCAGTCACACTGCCAGCAACTGCTGGCCGACCCGGCCCTGGCGGCCACCGTCCAGGCGCCCGCTCTCGCGCCATGGTTGACACGCACGACGTGGCTGAACCCCGCGGCTTACGAGGCCGCGCTGGCTGCAGCCACGCCGGCACCCGCCGCCCTGTTGCAGCCCGCTGACGAAGCGCTGCTGCTCTTTACCGGGGGCACCTCGGGCCGGGCCAAGGGGGTGCCGCTGAGCCACGCCAACATCCTGGCCAACGCGGGTCAGATTGCCAGCGTGCTGCAGCCGGCGGCGCACGACGTGGTGCTGCACGTGGCGCCGATGTTCCATTCGGCAGAACTGGTTTTCACCTGCTTTGTGCTGCAGGGCGCGGCGCAAGTCTACCTGCCACGTTTCACGCCACAGGCCTTTTTGCAGGCCGTGGCGCAGCACCGGGTCACGACGACACTGTTGGTGCCCACCATGCTGACGCTGCTGCTGGATTCGGGAATCATTGCGCAGCACGACACCTCAAGCCTGCGGCGTGTGGTCTACGGCGCTTCGCCCATCGCGCGCGAGACCATCCAGCGTGCGGTTCAAGCCCTGCCGGGTGTGCAGTTCATCCAGGGTTATGGCCTGACCGAAACCTCACCTCTGCTGGCCATGCTGGACTTTCCGGCTCACCAGGCGGCACTGGCAGGCCAGCACCCCGAACGCCTGGCCGCGTGTGGCCGCGCACTGCCCGGCGTGCAGCTGCAGGTAATGGCCGACGATGGCCGCGTGTTGCCCGCGGGCCAGGTGGGTGAAATCGTGGCGCAGGGCGACAACGTGTTTGCGGCTTACCTGGACGCCCCTGAACTGAGCCGAGAGGCGCTGCAGGACGGCTGGTTCCACACCGGCGACGTCGGCCGCATGGACGGCGAGGGCTATGTTTTCATCCTCGACCGCAAGAAGGACGTGATCATCACGGGCGGCGAAAACGTCTACTCCGGCGAAGTCGAGGCCGCGCTGATGCTGCACCCGGGTGTGCTGGAGGTGGCCGTGGTCGGCAAGCCCGACACGCTGTTCGGCGAGGCCGTGCACGCCGTGGTGGTGCCTCAAGCGCACTGGGTGCCCGATGCGGGTGCGCTGCAGGCGTTCTGCCGCGAGCGCATCGGCGGCTACAAGGTGCCTCGCTCGGTGACCTTTGTGGCCCAGCTGCCGCGCACGGCATTGGGCAAAGTGCTCAAGACGCAGCTGCGACAAGACCTGCAAGACACGGCCGCGTGATACGGTGCCGGCGATGACAGCCAGCCCGCACCATGCCGCCTGGGCCTCGCGCATCGTGGCGCTGGGCTCGGCCTTTCCGGACCACGTGATCACCAACCACGACATTGCGTTGCGCGTGGACACCAGCGACGCCTGGATCCGTGAGCGCACGGGCATCGAGCAGCGGCGCATGCTGGCACCTGGGCAGAACAACAGCGACATCGCTGCCGCGGCTGCGCGCCAGGCGCTGGACCGCGCGGGTCTGCCGCCGTCGGCCGTCGATCTGATCATCACCTGCACCAACACCCCCGACCGCTGGCTGCCTTCTCTGGGCGCCGCCGTGCAGGCCAAGCTGGGTGTGCGCGCGGGTGTGCCGGCCTACGACCTGGTCACCGCCTGTGCCGGCTGGCTGGCAGGAGTGCAGACGGCCGATGCACTGGTGCGCACGGGCGCCTACCAGCACGTCATGGTCATCGGCAGCGAGGCCTTGACGCGATATGTCGACTGGACCGACCGCAACACCTGCATCCTGTTTGGTGACGGGGCAGGGGCTTGCCTGATCGGGCCGGTTGACGCGACAGAAGCGGAGGATGCCCCGGAAGCGGCACGGCCACGCGGCCACATCCTGGGCGTGCACCTGCACACCGACGGCCGTTTTGGTGACGCGATGTCCTTGCCCGCCGGCGGCACGCGCCAGCCTGCCAGTCTGGAGGCGGTGGCGCAGCGCCAGCACCTCATCCACATGGATGGGCCCGAGGTCTACAACCACGCCGTGCGCGACATGGTGGCGGTCTCGCGTGAGGCGCTGGCCGCACAGGGCCTGACGATGGCCGACGTCGACTGGTTGGTGCCGCACCAGGCCAACCTGCGCATCATCCAGGCAGTGGCTCGGCGACTGGGCGTGCCCATGGAACGCGTGGCGCTGAACCTGCACAAGTACGGCAACACCTCCACCGCCACCATCCCGACCTGCTTGGACGAATACACCCACGACGGGCGCATCCAGCCCGGGCATACGGTGCTGATGACTGCTTTTGGCGGGGGTCTGACCTGGGCTGCCGGCCTGTTGCGCTGGTAGCAGCAGCCCGCGACAGCCGTGCTGTTTCCGGGCTGTTCAATAGGGACGCCACAGGCCCGTTGTTTGTGCCCTGGTCAAGGGGTCGTCCGGGCCACACTTCTGCACAAGCCGTGCACGGATGGTGTGGCACTCTTGCGTCAAGCAGCCTATGATTTCATTCAGGAGGGCCCAACCATGCAGTTTCGCCACCAACCGCGCCACCGAGGTTTTGCCTTGCTGGCCGGCCTGACGCTGGCCGGTGCCGTGCAGGCCCAGCTGGTGGTCAATGGCAGCTTTGAATCGCCAGGTGGCTGCGAGGGTGGTTGTGTGCTGCCCGGCGGCTCCACAGCCATCCCCGGCTGGATCACCTTGCTCAGCGGCGTGGAGTACATCAACCCGCTGGTGCTGGGTGTGGGCCCCGTGCCCGATGGCCTGATGGCCGTGGACCTGGCCAACTTCACCTACCCCGAAGGCGGTGGCATCCAGCAAACCCTGCCCACCGTAACGGGCCAGACCTACACGTTGAGCTTCAGCCTGGGCAATTCACGTTTCGACGGTCGCGACGGCACCGGCACCGTGCGGGTGCAGGTGGCGGGCCTGGACCTGCTGTTCAACACCCCGGTCGCGACCACTGTCACCGGGGTCTGGGCGACGGCCAGCGTGGACTTTGTGGCCCTGGCTGCATCGACGACCCTTCGTTTTCTGAACGAACAGGACCCACTGCTGCACTACGCGGTGATCGACCAGGTTTCCGTCGTGCCCGAGCTCCCGGTCTGGGCCATGAGTCTGGCCGGACTGGTGGGCGTCATCGGGTGGGCGAGCAGGCGCCTGGGCGCTGCGACTGCCGACTCAGCGGGCCGCCGTCCGGCGATCTGAGGCCGCGCCTGAGGGTCCGCAAGGACCTGATCGGCTGCCGAAGGCCCTGACGCGATTTCACGCGTGAGGGCTGAGGCGCAGTCCGGGCCGCAACGGCGGCGCGGGACCAGTGAAGGCAGGGCAGAAAGCGAAGGGGACGGCCGCTGCGCTACGCTCTGCCCATCTCAACGCCTGCACAGCACCCACCATGCAATACCGTCGACTCGGCCGCTCCGGCCTGCGTGTCAGCACCTTGTCCCTGGGTTCCTGGGTCACGTACCACAACCAGGTCGATACCGGCCAGGCCCGCGAGATGCTGGCCGCCGCCTTCGATGCGGGCGTCAACTTCTTCGACAACGCAGAGGTCTATGCCGGCGGCCGCAGCGAAGAAATCATGGGTGCGGCTTTCAAGCAGTTGGCCTGGCCGCGCCTGAACTACATCGTCAGCACCAAGTTCTTCTGGGGCCTGGACCGCCAGGGCGACGCCGTCAACCGCAAGGACACGCTCAACCGCAAGTACCTGATGCAGGCCATGGACGGCAGCCTGAAACGCATGGGCCTGGACCACATCGACCTCATCTACTGCCACCGCCCCGACCCGCACACGCCGGTGGAAGAAACCGTGCGCGCCATGAGCGACCTCATCACGCAGGGCAAGGCCCTGTACTGGGGCACCAGCGAATGGAGCGCGGCCGACATCCGCGCCGCTTGGGAGATTGCCGAGCGCCACCACCTGCACAAGCCGGTGATGGAGCAGCCGCAATACCACCTGTTCCACCGCCAACGTGTCGAGCAGGAATACACGCGTCTGTTTGAGGACATCGGCCTGGGCCTGACCACCTGGAGCCCGCTGGCCAGCGGGCTGCTCACCGGCAAGTACAAAAACGGCGTGCCAGACGGCAGTCGAGGGGCGCTGGAGAACATGGCCTTCCTGCGCGAGGGTCTCACCGACCCGGCCAAGAACCAGGCGGTGGCCCGGCTGGAACCCATCGCGGCTGAGCTGGGCGGCACACTGGCCCAGCTGGCGCTGGCCTGGGTGGCCAAGAACCCGCATGTCAGCGCTGTGATCACCGGTGCATCGGGCATCGACCAGCTGAAAGCCAACCTGGGCGCGCTGGCGGTGCTGGACCGGCTGACGCCTGAAGTGATGGCCCGCATCGACGCCATCTGCGTGCCGCTGGCCGATTAGGCTGAGCCGGGTTGCGAGCTTGCCTGCGACCTTGCCTGCGACCCTGCCAGCGACCTTGCCTGCGGCCCCGCCACTGATCGTAGTTTTCAACGTCGGCGCCGGCCAGGGCCAGGCCGACGAGGTGCGCGCCGCCTTGCAAGACGGCTGCACCGCGGCGGGGCGCAGCCTGCACCTGCTGGAAGTGCAAGACCCGAAAGACCTGGCCGCGATTGCGCGGCAGGCCGTGGCGCAGGCGCAGCAGTGCGGCGGCGTGGTGGTGGCCGCCGGAGGCGACGGCACCATCAACACGGTGGCCCAGGCCACGCTGGGCAGCGGCTGCGCGTTTGGTGTGCTGCCGCAGGGCACCTTCAACTACTTCAGCCGCAGCCACGGCATCCCGGCAGATACGCACCAAGCGCTGCAGGTGCTGCTGGCCGGGCACCGCCAACCGGCCCAGGTGGGGCTGGTGGGTGACCGGGTGTTCCTCGTCAACGCCAGCCTGGGCCTGTACCCGCAATTGCTGGAAGACCGCGAAAACTGGAAGCGGCAGTTCGGCCGCAGCCGACTGGTGGCTTTTGGCGCCGGGCTGGCCACCTTGCTGCGCGGTCACCGCAGCCTGCGGCTGCGTGTCGGCTCGCATGGCAGCGAACGAGAGCTGCGCACGCCCACACTTTTTGTCGGCAACAACGCGCTGCAGCTGCAGCAGCTGGGCTTTGCCGAGGCCGATGCCGTCGAAAACGGACAGCTTGCCGCCATTGCGCTGCAGCCGGTGGGCTCGTTGAAGATGCTGGGCCTGCTGCTGCGCGGTGCCCTGGGCCGCCTGGGCGAAGCCGACGAGCTGATCCACCTGGCCACGCAGCAGCTCACCGTGCGCCCGGGCCGCCGCCTGGGCGCGCTGGGCGCGCATCACATCAAGGTGGCCACCGATGGCGAGGTGAGCTGGATGCGGCTGCCGCTGACCTTTCGGGTCGCGCCGCAGACCCTGGATCTGGTGCGCCTGGCCACGCCGGCACCTGAGTTGCGGGCTGTGGCTGCTGGGCAGGCACAAAAATGACGCTGCTGCTGCAGGTGTCCGACCCGCACTTCGGCACCGAGCGACCCGCCGTCGTCGAAGCGCTGGTGCGCTTGGCGCTGGACCTGCGACCCGACGTGCTGCTGCTGTCGGGCGACATCACGCAACGCGCCACGCGCGCGCAGTTTGCCGCCGCCCTGGCCTTTGTGCAGCGGCTGCAGGTGCCGCGCTGCCTGGCCTTGCCGGGCAACCACGACATCCCCCTGTGGCACCTGCCGCTGCGCCTGGTGCGGCCCTACGCGCGCTACAGCGCGGCCTTCGGCGACATGCTGGAACCCAGCCTGGACATCGACGACCTGCTGCTGCTGGCCGTCAACACCACCCGCTGGTGGCGGCATGAGGACGGGCAGCTGTCGGCCGCGCAAATCGACGCGGTGGCCAGTCGCCTGTCCCGGGCCCGCCCGCACCAGCGCCGCGTGGTGATGGTGCACCAGCCGCTGGCCGTGACCCGGCCCGAAGAAATGAAGAACCGCCTGCACGGCCACGAAGCGGCCCTGCAGCGCTGGGGCGCTGCGGGTGTGGACCTGATCGTGGGCGGGCACATCCACCTGCCCTTTGTGCTGCCGCTGGCGGCTGGCGGCTGGGCCGTGCAGGCCGGCACGGCCGTGAGTTCGCGGGTGCGCGGCGATGCGGGCAATTCAGTGAACGTGATCCGCATCGACGCCGCTGCGGCCGAACGCGCCACCGTCGAGCGTTGGGACCACGATCCGGCTCAGCAGGCCTTCGTGGAGGGCCCGGTGCATCGCCTGCTGCGCCCCGAGCGCTGCGGGTGATGCAGCAGCGCAGATCAGCCCGGCTGGTCTGCCGGAGGCGCGGCCGCTGACCGTGGGGTGTCGCTCTCGATCTTGCCGTCCACCAGTTCGATCACGCGGTCGCAGCGGTCGGCCAGCCGCGGGTCGTGTGTCACGACCAGGAAGGCGGTGCCACGCTCGCCGTGCATGCGCCGCATCACGCGGAAGACCTCGTCGGAGCTGGCGCGGTCGAGGTTGCCTGTGGGCTCGTCGGCCAGCACCAGCGGCGGCTCGTTGACCAGCGCGCGCGCAATGGCCACGCGCTGCTGCATGCCGCCGGACAACTCGCCCGGCCGTTTGTTCAGCGCGTCGGCCAGGCCCACGGCCGTGAGCATGGCGGTGGCAGAAGCCCGAGCGCTGGCGCTGACGCGACCGTCGCGCATCAGCGCCGGCAGGGTCACGTTTTCCAGCGCGCTGAAGGCCGGCAGCAGGTGGTGAAACTGAAACACGAAGCCCAGCGCCTGTCGCCGGCGCAGCGTCAGCGCCTGGTCGTCCAGCGTGCTGGTCTCCTGGCCCAGCAGCCGGTAGCTGCCGGCGGTGGGTCGCTCCAGCAGGCCCAGGACGTTGAGCAAGGTGCTCTTGCCCGAGCCCGACGGGCCGATCAGCGCGGCGAACTCGCCGCTCGCCAGGCGCAGGTCCAGCCCATGCAGCACTTCGGCTTCGTTTGGCCGCCCCACGTTGTACGACCGGCGCAGCCCGCTCAGCTCGATCAGATCGGCAGACTCGGTCATCGGGCGGGCCACACGGCCGTTTTCATATCCGGATGGCCTGCGCCGGGTCCAGCGCCGCGGCGCTGCGGGCCGGCACCAGCGCCGCCAGCACGCCGGCGAGCGTGGCGCCCAGCGCCACTTGCAGAGCCAGACTCGGTGGCAATGCAATCGTGAACAGCGGCAGCCCGTCGCTGCCACGCGCAAAGCGCGAGAAGCCTTGGATCAGCGCCAGCGCCAGCCCCACGCCCAGCACCGAACCGAGCGCGCCCACCACCGCCCCCTGCAGCAGGAACACCCGCTGCACCTGGCCCCGGGTGGCGCCCATGGCGCGCAGGATGCCGATCTCGCGCCGCTTCTGCACCACCGAAACCACCAGCACGCTGGCAATGCCCAGCACCACCACCACCGCCACCACGGCGCGGATGATCGCGGTGCTGATGCTCTGCGCGTTCAGCGCCGACACCAACTGCGCATTGGCCTGCTGCCAGCCCTCCACGCGGTACGGCAACTGCGCCTGCAGCCCTGCTGCCAGCGTGCCGGCGGCCCACACGTCGTCGAGCCGCAGATCCAGGCTGGTGGCGCCGCCGGGCAGACCGACCAGGCTTTGCGCGCTGCGCAACGGCAATACCACGGTGCGGCGGTTGAGTTCGCGCACACCCAGGTCGACCAGCGCCGTCACACGGGCGCCGTCGCTGACGCTGCCGGTGCTGATGGTGAAGCGGTCGCCGACGGCCAGGCCCAGGTCGGCGGCCAGTTCGGTACCCAGCATCGCCTCGCCAGGGCTCAGGCGCGCCGTGCCGGCCACCACCTTGCTGCGCAACTGCACGATGCGGTCGTAGCGGTCGAGGTCGACACCGATCAGCGCGATCGCCTGGCTGGCCTCGCCGCGCAGCCCCAGCCCACCGGCGCTGATCATCGGCGACACCGCGGCCACGCCAGGCCGTGTCTCCAGTTCGGCCATCAGCGCCGGCCAGTCGGCGATCGATCGCGGGCGCTGGTCGCGCGGCTGCGTGCGCGTGAACAGCGTCTCGCTGGCCGCACGCTCGCGGGCCGGCGTCACCACATCGTCGCGCGCACTGATCGTGATGTGCGCCTGCGCGCCCAGCGTCTTTTCCAGCGTGTTGGCCTGCAAGCCGCTGATGAGCGCCGAGATGTAGGTCACCACCGCCACGCCGGCGGCCACGCCGACGATGATCAGCAGCGACTGCATGCGCCCCTCGATCAGAAAGCGCAGCGCGACGCGGCGCTCGAAACCCAGGCCGATCACCGGCGGCACCCATCGTGGCGGCGGGGCGTGTGCATCAGCGGCCCATGGCATTGCTCAGCGCCGCGCCGCCCTCGCCCGTGGTCGCTGCCCGCGTGCGCGTTACCAGGTCCGGGTCGAGGGTCTGCGGCCGCACACGCCGGCCCGGCGCCGGACTGGCACCGACCAGCACCGTCTCGCCGTCGGCCACGCCGTCGACCACCTCCACTGCCGACAGCGTGCGCAGCCCCAGCCGCACCGGTCGCGCCTGCACGCGGCCGTCTTGGGCGATCCAGACCTCG
This sequence comes from Burkholderiales bacterium, assembly GCA_038204775.1. Taxonomy (GTDB): domain Bacteria; phylum Pseudomonadota; class Gammaproteobacteria; order Burkholderiales; family Burkholderiaceae_C; genus Rubrivivax. Next base: position 8,918 of record JBBRCN010000041.1, read on the forward strand.
TCCTGACCGGGCTGGCCTGCCGAGCTGCTGCTGCGCAGCGCGGCCAGCGGCAGCACGCGTGTGCGCGGCCGCTCGGCGGTGGTCACCTCCAGCGACAGCGTCATGTCCTGGCGCAGGAAGTCGGGCACCGTCGGTACCGAGAAGCGCAGCTCGATCGACCCGCGCTGGGCATCCACGCGTGGCGCAATGCGGGCAAGCGTGGCCGTGAACCTTTGCTCTGGATAAGCGTCCGCCAGCACGGTCGCCGTCTGGCCCGGCTTCAGTTCTTCGAGGAAACGCTCGTCGACCTGCGCCACCAGTTCCAGCGGGCCGGCCAGCGCCAGCGTCAACAGAGCTCGACCCGGCTGCACGATCTGCCCCGGCTCGACCTCGCGGCCCAGCACCCGTGCGTCGGCAGGTGCACGCACCACCGACTGCGACAGCCGAACGCGTGCCGCGTCGGCGGCGGCTTCGGACAGCGCCAGCTGCGCCTGCGCCTGCACGATGTCGCTGCCCGTGTTGTCAAGCCCCTGGCGTTGCGCCTGCGCGGCCGTGCGTTGTGCACGGGCCACCGCAGCGGCGCGCTCGACCTCGTCCAGCCGCGCCTGACCCAGGAAGCCCTGCGCCACCAGGTCGCGTGTGCGGCGCAACTCGGCCTCGGCCGCGTTCACCTGCGCGTCAGCCTGGGCCACACCGGCACTGGCGGCGTCGCGAGAACCGCCGCGCAGCCCCACCAGGCGGGCGGCGGACTGACGCGCACCGGCCGCGGCCTGGGCCAGCGCGGCGCGCCATTCGTCGTCCTCCAGCCGCAGCAGCACCTGGCCGGCCTTGACCGCATCACCTTCGCGCACCGCCACCGCCGCCACGCGTCCCGTGACCGTGCTGCCGACCTCCACCCGCGACAGCGTCGTCACCCGCCCGCTGAACTGCAGCGTGCGCACCAGCGGCGCGGTCTGCACCTGCACCGAAGCAGCGGGCGGCGGCCGAACCACCATCCACCCCAGCGCGGCCAGCACCACCACCCCCACAGCCGCGGCCGCAGCCCATGCGATCGATTTGCGTGTCATCCGGGGCATTGTCGTCCTGCCCCAGCGCGTGGACCGACTCGCCGCACAAATCAAGGGGTCCCCTCGGGAGGCTCTTGGGCCATCCTGCCGCCCATTTGTACCTGCACCTACCAGGCGCCAAAAGCGCGATCGGCTGGGGGCGAGTTCCTTCTTCGTGGCGCGCGGCGCAGCGCCTGGGCATGACGCCATTGCGCTGGTCGTATGGGACGGCAAGGTCGTGGACCGCTGCGCCCACCGGGCACCCGAGTTGTGGCTTCAAAGACTGAGCGGGTGTAGGTCGGTCCTGCGCCCGGGCGGGGCTTCATCTCATGGAGCGGCCACGGTCGGCACCTATGATGAATCGAATGTGTGCCGCACGGTCTGACCTGTTACCCACGCTCGGCAAGATGCGGAGCCCCCGGCTCGGCCGTTCCATCCTGCGCGACCGGTTGTTCATCGAGCTCGACGGCATTGAGTCCGTGCCGGGCCTTTGGATAGCCGGGCCCGCGGGCTTCGGCAAGTCGACATTGATCGCCACCTACCTGCAAGCGCGGGCGCTCCGGGCGGGTTGGTTGCAGCTCGATGCCGGCGATGCCGACCCGGCCACCTTCGCGCACTTTCTTGGTGAAAGCGCCGCCTCGGTGTCGCCTCGCAATCCCCCCCAGCTGCCCGTGCCGACCGCCGACGATCTGCGGGACGTTCCGGCCTTCATCCGCCGCTGCTTCCGACGCCTGGCGCTGGCGATAGACGGCCCTTGGGTGCTGGTGCTGGACAACATCCAGGAACTGGACAGCCTGCCCACCTTGCATGCGGGAATAGCCGCCGCGCTCAGCGAGATGCCGGAGGGTTACCGGCTCATCGCGATCAGTCGCGAGCCCCCGCCGGCAGAATATGCCAGGGCCCTGGCCAACCAGCAGCTGGTGTGCATGCCGGCCGATGCCTTGCGATTCACGCCCACCGAGACCCAGGCATTGCTGGATCTGCACGATCGGCCCTGGTCGGCCAAGGCCCTGTGCGAAACCACCGATGGCTGGGCGGCCGCCATGATCCTGATGTTGGCCGCACGCACCGATTTGGCCTCGCCAAATTCAGTGGGCGCCGGCAGCGCACCGAAGATGGTGTTCGACTTTTTCGCCGGTGAAGTGATGGCTGCCTTCGCGCCCTGGCAGCGTCACGCGCTGATGCGAATTGCGTTCCTGCCGAGCGTCACGGCGGCGATGGCCGTAGCGGCAAGCGGCGAGTCGCGCGTCGAAACGCTGCTCGAAGACCTGGCGCGCCGTAGCCTGTTTACCGACCGCCGCGGGGACGTGCCAGCGGTCTACACCTTCCACGCGCTGTTCGGCGAATACCTGCGCACGCGGGCCACGGCCGAGCTCTCACCCGATGCGCTACGCGCGCTGCGCGTCGATGCAGCAGGTCTTCTCACCTCCGCCGGCCATGCGGACGTCGCCCTAGGACAGCTCGTCGAAGCCCAAGAGTGGGCGAAGGCCTTGCAATTGCTCGCCTCGCACGCCGGGGAATTTGTGGCCCAGGGACGCTCGACCATCGTCCGCCAGGCGGTGTCCGCCATGCCGGAGCCCTGGCGCAACGCGCCGCAGGCCTGCTACTGGCTCGGCTTCTGCAACCTGGCCATCGACCCCGACGCTGCGCTCAAGTTATTGCAGCAGGCGCACGATGGCTACCTCGCCGTTGCTGACGAGCAGGGCGCCTTCGAGGCCGCCGCCGCGGCGGCCGATGCAATCATCTTCCGGGGCGCGAACTACGACGCACTGGCACCTTGGCTGCCCCTGCTGGAGCGGCTGACGCCGGGCTACTTGGCGTCGCGCGACGCGGCGCTGGATCTTCGCGTTCTGCCGGGCCTGCTGGCCGCGTTTGTCCACCGGGACCCGGGTCACGCACTGACCGCACCGCTGGCCGACGCAGCCGAGCACATGCTCGATGAACAACTGGGAGCCACCCAACGCATTCTTCTTGGCAGCCTGGCCCTGTACCTCTTGTGGACTGGGCAGACGCCGCGCCTGGACCGCATCCTCGCCAAGATCGACCGCATGTGTACGGGCCAGGACGCCGCACCGGCCACGCTGCTGCGGTGGTATGGCGTGGGCGTGCTCGTGCGCTCGCTGCTCGGCCGTATCGACGAGGCGATGGACCACGCAACGCGCGCGCTGGCCCTCGCGCAAAACGGCCCCGCACCGATGCGCGTGAAGGCGCATCTGATGGTGGTGCTGGCTGCCGAGTCGGCGCGCGATGCCGAGCTCGCGCGGATCCACCTGGCCGAGTCGGCGGGCCTGCTGGCGGCGGGCAACCCGGTCGACGTGACAACCTACGAGTTCCAGCGCGGCCTGCTGATGCTGCTGGACAAGGACTGGCATGCCGCCGCCCAACTGATGCGCTCGGCCGTGAGCAGCGGCCGCGCCAGTGGTTGGCCGCTGCGCGAGCACATTGCCTTGATCGGGCAGGCCTTGGCTGCGACGCAAATCGACAGTTTCGAAGAGGCCGAAACCGCCTTGAAGGCGGTCTTGGAGCATCGTTTTTATGTCGTCTGCCGATGGCACCACTGGATCGCCGCCCTTGTAGAGGCAAATCTCGCGGACCGGCGCGGCGACGGGCCCCGCACGCTGGCAGCCTTGCGGCGCGGGTTTGGCGTCGCCCAGGCCTGCGGGTTCGACTTCGGCCCGATGCCTTATTGCTGCGGCGACATGATGTCGCGCTTGGCTGCGCTGGCGCTATCGCACGACGTCGATACGCCGTTCGTGCAGCAGATGGTGCGCCGGCATGCGCTGCCGGCTCCCCTCGGGGCGCCCCTCACTTGGCCCTGGCCGGTGCGCATCCGCACGCTGGGCGCATTCAGCATCGAGCACGAGGACCGTCCGGCGCAGGCTTCGCGCAAGGAGAGTCGAAAGCCCCTGGATCTGCTGAAGCTGCTGGTGGCCCTGGGCGGCGAGAACGTGCCGGTCGGTCGTCTGTGCGCGGCGCTGTGGCCTGAGGCCATTGGCGATGCGGCGCGAAACTCCTTCGACAACACCTTGCACCGGCTAAGAAAGCTGCTGGGTGGCGACGGACGCGTCACGCTGCGCGCCGGCAGCCTCAGCCTGGACGCCGCCAGATGCTGGACCGATGTCGCTGCGCTCACCGACTACCTCGCCGCGCCACCGGCGGTCGCGGGGGCAGGTGACCCCGACCGTGTCACCGCCTGGATCGATGCGGTATTGGTCTTGTACCGGGGGCCCTTTCTCGCCGGCGAGGATGAACTGACCGACGTGATCGTCGCCCGCGAACGCATCCAGGCGCGTGTCACGCGGCAGGTGGCTGCGCTCGGGGACCAGCTCGAGGCCACGGACCAGCATGCGGCGGCGGCGCGTCTGTACCAGCGCCTCGTCGAGCAGCAGCCACTGGCCGAGGAAATAGTGCGGAGGCTGATGACCTGCCTGCTGCATCTGGGCCAGCGTTCCGAGGCATTGGCCGCCTACCGGCGCTGCCGCCAGCAGTTGTCGGTGGTTCTGGGCGTTCGGCCGGCGGCCGAAACAGAGACCATGGCCGCCCAACTTCGCAATCTCTAAGCGATTTCTAGGAGCCGCCTTTTTACTCTTCTCTCCATGGGCGCACCGCAGGGGGCGCTCGCCGCGAGGCGACTTACCAGGGGTTTGCTGCCGTCAGGCACAGGTCGCAGCCTCGGTCTCGCGGTTCCGTGCCGTCACGGTGGAGTGGAGTTTGGAATGCGGAACAGAACGCTTGCGTTGACGCTGTCTCTGGCGTCGTGGGCCGCCTTGGCCCAGAGTCCGATCGAAACCGACGGGGACAAGTACAAAGTGGTGTTGGAAAACGACCAGGTGCGCGTGCTCGAGTACCGGGATCTGCCGGGCGAGAAGACCCACCAGCACGGTCATCCGGCTTTCGTTCTTTACGCGGTTACGCCGTTCAAGCGCAAGATCCATCTGCCCGATGGCAAGGTGCTGATGCGTGAGTTCAAGGCCGGCGACGTGATGTATTCGCCGGCGCAGACCCACATCGGCGAAAACGTCGGCACGACGCCGACCCACGTCATCATGATCGAGCTGAAGACGGCGCCGAAGCCGTGATGGCGGCCAGCGCGATTCTCAAGCGCGCCGAGGCCCCTTAAACGCTCAGCGGCCGACTGGCGGCGCCAACCGTGGGCCTGCGCGAGCCGGCAGTGACCGGCATGCCGACGGGCGCCACGCAGGAGATCCGCGTGCTCACGGCGTGCTTCGGCCCCGGCGACCGGACAGCGTTCAACCGTCACCGCACAGCTGTCACCGTGCACGTGCTGGAAGGGCATTTCACAGCGGAGATCGAGGGGCGAGCCCCGCTCGTCATCGCACCCGGGCAAGCCTTTGTCGAGCCGCCGGAGCTTGCGCACGTCGGCCACAACCGCAGCGCCACCCAGCCCCTGCGGGTGGTGGTGTTCTACGTCAGCGAGCCGGAGGCGCCCTTCCTGGACCCCGTGGGCGGCTTGGGCTGACATGCTTGACGATGGAGCCCCAGGTCTGTGCGGGTCTCGGCGCCCGTGAACAGCAATCTGACCACCCCGACCGTAGTTGTCAGCAACGAGGCATTCATGTTCGATTCATCAGCTCGGCTCAATCATTCGATTGCCCTCTTGGGAATTTCCCTTGCAGCGATCGGCCTGTGCTCGCCGGCGTCAGCCGCTTCGCTCGACGCTTATGCGGGTGTCATAGGCGGATCGGGCATGGGCACGGTGCCCGGCGGCTGCAGCAATGCGCCGCCCCCAGCGCTGAGCTTCGTCAGCGTCACAGGCACGGCATGGCCGGTGGAGGGCATTGCAGCCTGCGGCTACAGCGGCAGCCTGGATCAGGTATCGGCGGCGACCGGACCGCTGGGCATCGGCAAGAGCCTGGCGCCGGTGTCGCTGGGCCCTGCGCCCGGCAGCGGTACCTTCGACGGCACGGCCCAGTCCAGCGCCGATTACGGGCGCCTGGGTGCCGCTGCCCACGCCTTCATCGGGACCGGTCGGCCCAGCGGCAATTCGATGTTTCAGTCCATCGCTGCGGCCAAGTTCTCCGACACCTTGATCGCGACCAGCCCCTTGGTGGCTGCCGCCAGCGCCGGATTCGTGAGCTACCAGTTCAGTCTCGACGGGAGCTTGACTGCGCTGGGAGCCCCGGAGGCGTTTTACTTTGGCGAGACCTACATGGCACTCGACCTGCGGCACCAAGGCGGGCCGACTTACCAAGTCGTGAATGCGACGGTGCGCCGCGGCGGCATCGGCACCATTTCGAACAGCCCGCCGCCCGCGGGCTGGACCACAAGCGAAGGCAGCCTGATCGGTGGCAGCACCGTCTTCGCGCTCGACTTTCCCATGGTTTGGGGGCAGGCCTGGGACGTGGGGGTGGGCCTGGTGGCCTGGGCTTATGGCACTGCGGACAGCAACTTTCTCAGCACCGCCAAGCTCACCGGCCTGACCCTGCATGACGCCAACCACAATCTTGTATCGGAGTTCAGTCTGAACGCCGCATCTGGCACCAACTACGTCAGTGCCGTGCCAGAGCCGCAGACGTGGGCGTTATGGCTGTTGGGTTTGGCCCTGCTCGGTGGGCGAGGCGCCCATCGCTTCTCACGCCGGTAGGCGAGCCGTCCCAGACTGCAGCCGACCCCTCAATCCCGCGGTCAAACGGGCCCTCATCGGCCTTGAGTACGCCCTTTCGAACGGAAGCATCCGGATTTGCGGCCACTTGGCCCGCAGTTGCGATGGGCCATCTGTGGCGGGGATCGCTGTCACCCAAGGACTGCAGGCAGCATCCTGTGTTTTGATGAAGCTGAATGACGCCTTCGCCGCCGGCGGACCGGGCTGACCATCGGCAAGAGAGCAACACAAGCGACACATACGCGCAGTTGGCCACCCGTTGATCTAGCCGCTGCTGGTCAACACGCGCGTCTTCCGGGTACTGATCGACCCAGTTCGTAAAATGTTACTTCGACGTCAAGCCCGCGGCCATCGCAGGGCTGGACACGCGCGGCTTCATCATCGGCAGCGTGCCCGAGCTGGGTGGCTCGGAGCGGCTGCGTCGGGCGAGGCTGCCAGTGTCCACGGCACCGTCGCTCCGTTCGATCAGCGGCTCGACCGCATCCGCCAGCGCCAGCCGCTCGCGGTGGGTGGCGACGAAGCGATCAAGCAGTTGCCCACCACCGCGCTGGCCGAGGGGCAGCGCGTTGCTACAGGGCAGCGACAAACGCTTCGAGCGCGACATCTGCTTGTCGCAGCAGCCCGGCGAGTGTGCCTACCTTGATTTCGGTATGCATCGGAATCACACAGCCCTTGGAGCCTCGGCGAACCACGACGTGGCTTCCCACTGGCGCACCTTGTCGAAGCCGAGCCGTTGCAGGGCCTTGAGCGCGTCGGCGCCCGAGACCCGTGGCAGCTTAGGCATGCGCCGGCAATGAAAACGTGGTGACCACGGGGTGTCCGTGGACGTCGATGGGGAACTCGCTCAGATAGACGCCGTGGCTTCCCTGAGGTTCGCCACGGCTTCTTCCACGGTTTCGCCTTGCGTCGTCGTACCCGTCTCGGGGTTCAGGGCAACGTACCCGCCTTCTTCGGCGGGTGTCAGAACAGCAGTCAATTCCATCGTGAACTCCTGCGAGTTGTGGCTGGGTGTGATTGTCGCCCAGCCAGGTGGCTGTGATGCCCAGCCCGCAGTCTGAAGCGCTGGCGCTGCGGCTCGTTGTGCTCTGCGGACGGCGCGTGAGCTGAGCAGTTCAGAGCGGCGCAGCGAAGGGCAGCGCCTCGACGTCCGCATCGAAGAAGCCACAACACGCTGTGAATACCCACGGCGCTCGTTAATGCTCAAATGAACTTTCTTCAGGCCACCGATCGAAGCTGCCGAGCGGTCGCGACCGAGAATGACGACGTTGCAGTGCGACGAGGAAAATGACAGCGTCACCGGGTGAATTTAGACAGGATCTGGCAAGAGCCAGTCAGACGTCCGACCTGTGGAGCCGGTAATACACGGCGCCCGTCATCAGTCAGTCGTTGATCGACAGCATCGAGGCATCCAAGCCCAGGCTGGTGCTGGAACTCGGCTCCGGATCCGGATCGCTGTGCACGGCGGCCGCGACACGTTGGCAGGACGCCAAGCTCGTGACAGCCGACGTCGACCGCCACGCACCCCAGGGCGTGCGCGAACAGAACTACATCCGCCGCCCGCTCGACCTGCTGCGCTTGCATCACGAAAGGATTGAGGCGTGGATGCTTGAGCAGGCCGGCGTGACGTTCGATGCGGCCGCGCCTGCCGGCCTGCGCGTGGTGGCCTGATGTCGCCCGAGGCCCGTAACGCTATGCGATACAATCAGCAATGATCAAGACCTTCCGGCACAAGGGCCTGAAAGCCTTCTTCGAGCCTGGAAGCATGGCCGGCATCCAAGCCGCGCACGCGCCCAAGCTGGCCGCCATGTTGCGGCGCCTGAACGAGACAACCAATCCCCAAGGGATGAACCTGCCGGGCTGGCGCCTGCACCCGCTGAAGGGGCGCGAGCTCAAGGGGCACGAACTAAAAGGGCACCACGCGGTTTGGGTGCATGGCAATTGGCGCATGACGTTCGCGTTTGAGGGCACGGACGCCGTGCTGGTGGACTATCAGGACTACCACTGAACAACTCGAGAAGTGACGATGGCACGCATGTTCGATCCCCCGCACCCTGGCCTGACGCTGCGCGACGACGTGTTGCCTGCGCTGGGGTTGACGGTGACCCAGGCAGCGCAGCAACTCGACGTGTCTCGGGTAACGCTGTCCCGCGTGCTCAACGGCCGGGCTGCCATCTCTCCTGAGATGTCTTTGCGCATCGAAGCATGGCTGGGCGTCAAGCGTGGTGGCGAGGCTCGGTTGTGGCTGGCGGAGCAGAGCGCCTACGACGTGTGGCAGGCCGAGCAGCGCTTCAAGGCGGCGCCGATGCATGTTCAGCCGGCGCCCGCCGCCGTCTGAACGTTTGAGAGCCGGGCATCCCAAATGGACTGGAGCCCCATGGGAGCTGCTTCTGCGCTGAAGGTGGCGCAGCCGTGCCGGATTCGTAGTTTGCCGGGGTGGCTACAGGGGGCGACATCGCCCGAAACCCCGTACCGCAATCTGTAAAAAGTCTGTAAGAGCCCCAGAAACAACAAAGCCCAACCGTGGGTCGGGCTAAGCCGTTGATTCTTATGGTGGCCTGGGGCTCCCCCACAAGATCGGCGATAAGCCGCATGGGCGCTCGCTTTTCCAGATTCGAATGGTTCGAGTTCCTGCCGAAGTTCCTGCATCACGCCGTCGCGTCGGTGGTGCATTTTCGATCAAAAGGCACTCTGCTTCCAGCCCTGCTCCAAAAACAGCGGGAACAGCGGGAACAAAGGGAACATCGGCCGGGAACCCGCATGAATGCTAGCGAATCGCGTTCCCTTCACATCCATGAAACTGTTCCCGGCTGACCGGGAACAGGGAACAATCGGCGCCGAAATACCCCACGCTTAGACCGGGACAGCACGCCTACAGCTCGATCTCGAAGATCGTCGGCGTCAGGTGGTAACAGGACACGGGCCGCTTGCCCGTCCCGGGCAGCCTGTGCTTGTTCGTGAGCTTGTTCTTCTCGTGCCGCAGGCAATCGCGCGAACGCAAGACCTTGGCCACTGCAGCGGCCTCGAAGCCCTTGCACACCTCAGTGCGGAACTGCTCCGGGTAGATGAGGTACTCGATGGACGCCTGGGCCAGCTCGGGCCGCAGCTCACCGTTCTTGCGCTCGATGAAGTCGATGGCTGCGTCGAACTTCAGTGGGTCGCCGTGCTCATCGACAACACGCTTGAAGCCGACGCGATACGGCGTGTTGGGCTTGTGGTCGTCCATGCCCCGGTGCATCCAAGTGAAGAGCGCGTCCCCGTTCTTTTCGATGAAGCCTTTGACCTGGCGCAGCATGGCGAACTCTTCGCCGTTGTCGATGTGGCCGCGCACGGCAAGCCAACCCTCGAAGCACCGCCGCACGCACCTGGCGGCCTCTTCGGCTGGCCATCCTGTGATGCCGGCGCGCGTGGCCATCTCGCCGGCCGCTGCCAGCAGCGCGAAGCGACTCCCGACTGTGCGCACCTGGCCCGAGCTCGCCTCGGGAACCATGGCCGCTCGGTATCTCTCGATCAGGTCGGCCAGCAGCTGCGGCAGCTCGCTGTGGTGGGCGGCACACCATTCCAGCCAACCGCGGCCTGCCACGCCATATACGCGCGCTGCCGCCGCCGTGATTTCCTCGGACAGCCCACCAGGGGACTCGCGGCCGTGCAACTCCTCAAGCCCGCCCATCCCAGCGCCGGCATCGAGAGGCACATCCACCATGCGCACTTCCTGACCGGCCTTCACGCGCTTGCCGGCCTCGGCCATTTGATCGGCCAGGCCGACTTCACCGGACGACAAGAACAGCAGGCGCCAGGTGCGGCGCTTGCGCATCATCCCGCCCCGCGTCGCTCGGCCTTTCTCCTGTTCATTGGCCAACATGTAGGCGCACTCCCCGGCCACGCGCGGGTCGAGTTGCCCGAACTCGTCCAGGATGAGCAGCCCGTCGCAGTGCTGCACCGCCGTGGCCTCGAGGGCATTGTCCGTAGTGCGCCAGCGCTGCATGTAGCTGGGCCGCCCCCAGACGCTGGCCGCTGTGAGCAGGCCAGTGGTCTTGCCGGCGCGTGAGTCGGCGCGGAAGTTGAAGCCCCCGCTCTCCAGGGCGGAGTGCCTCAACACAGGCCCAGCGAAGGCGGCGCACAGCGCGAAGACCAAGCGCGAATTGCCGACGCACAGGGCGGCCACCTGGCCCTGCCAGTCAGCCAGGCTGCCGTGCCGCCGGAAGGTGTCTTCCATCCCCGTCTCGCTCTGAAACACGAAGCGCCGGCCGGCGCTCTCGCCGATGCAGCCGCTCGGAAGCACATAGACGGGCCCATGCCACCCCACACGATCCGTGCAGGTGACACGCTCCGCCGGGTCCCGTGTGTTGAGGTACAGCCCCACCAGGTTGCGGGCCGTGGTGCCGTGCGCCATGTGCAAGCCCATGTCCCGCAGCCGGCCCGCCCACTCGCCGCCGTCGCCACTGAGCACCGATGACGGCATGGCCCAGGTCTTTGGATTGCCGTCACGGTCAGAAAACTGCAGGTGGTAGCCCCAGCCGTTGGTGTCTTCCGCCCGGGTGAGCGCGGTCACGTGCAGCTGGGCACACAGCCAGAGCGGCTTTCGCGTTTCACCGTCCTTGTCGCGGCCGACGTGCCACACACCGTGACCGTCGATCTTGAAGCCGAACCGATCAGGCGCGCTGACATCGCCGTCGGCCTGGTCAGCGGCGGCGGCGGGTGGCCCGCATGGCGGGCCGCTGGCGCCGCCTGGCGCCGCCGGCTGCGGCATTGCCCCATCCGTGCCCCCGTTCGGCCCGCCAGCACCCGATTTGGCCTGCTGGCGGCCGGCCGGCGCCTGCGGCAGCACCGGCGCCGCGATTGCACGCTCAATCTGCTCGGCAACCACCGCCAGGCCGGCGGTGCTGCCCAGGTCGTTGAAGTCCTTGTGGCCATCGGCCAGGCCATCGGGGAACACCACTGCTGCCGGGCCTGCATCGCTGTGCACCTCGCGCGCAGCAGCCGCCGCAGCCAGACGGCCCGGGTTCTTGCCCTTGCGGGCTTGGGTGGGCCTGTCATCGTCGCCGCACACCAGCAGCAGTGCGGCAGGATGCAGTGCCCGCAGCGCCTTTGCCACGTGCCGCAGGTTGCCCCCGTCGAAACACACCGCCACGGGGCGGCCAGTGGCTTCGTGCAGCGTGGCTGCGGTGGCGTAGCCCTCCGCCAGCAGCAGCACGGGCCCGCCAGCAGGCTCACCCAGCATGTGCCACAGGCCCAGCTTGCGTGAAGAGACTTCTTCGTCGGGATTGGCCTTGGGCGGCCCGTAGAGTTTGTCCGTGCCATCCTTGCCGGTCTGCTTGTCGCGCAGCGGCTTGGGCAGCAAGCGCTGCACTGACCACAGCTTGCCCGCGCCGTCGCGCATGGGCACCAGGGCCGTGCCGCCGGGCAGGAAGCGCAGGTTGTATGCCTGCACGCCCTTGCGCGTGAGGTAAGGACAGCCGGTGCGCGCTGGGTCGATCTTGGCGCCTTCCCACAGCACCTGGCAGCGCTGCGCCGACACCTCACGCCGTCCTTGCATGGCCAGCTCTTCGGCGGCCTGCTTGACGCGCTTGGCTTCGGCGTGGCGCGCCTGCTCCGCCGCCGACGACACGGGCGCGGGGCTTGACTCCGCCTCCGGGAACTTGAACCCATGCCCCTTGGCCACGTGGAACAGAGTGGCCACCTTAACCCCGCCTGGCTTGCGCGCGCTCTTCCACACCGCGCGGTCTTCCGCCGCGTCGGGCTTGTTGCGGCCGGCGGCCCAATCGAGCCACAGGTCAGCAGCGGTATCGCCCACACCGTCGAAAGCGGCCATGGCCAGGCGTACGCGCTCATCGTGACCAACAGCATCCACGGGGATGCAGCTGAGCGCTTGGCGCACCAGGTCGAGCGTTACCTCTCGTGCTTGCTGGGCGCGATTCACTGAAGCGGCGGGCCTAACAAGCCATCGCGTATCGCAGCCGATCCTATGTCTTCGATGCGCTTCGCAATGGCTTCGCCGGCCCGCATGTATTGCTTCGGCGTGACGCCCTTTTGCATCACTTCGGGCCGCATACGCGCGACACCGGCGCACAACTTCACCACTATGCCACCGACGGTGACAGCAATGTTGCCCTCATCGAAGTCCTGCATGCCGTCCGGTGTAGCGGGCAACTCAACCGCCGTGTGTGCACCCAGTACGGCAGAGACTGCACCGAGCAACCAGCACTCCGGCCTGCCGAAGTCGGTTTCGTCCAGGAAGGCAGGTCCTGAAAGCTTGGCCACTTCAACCAGCACTGCATCGGCTGTAGCAGTGCCCAGGCGCCACGGCACGATGGCCGATGCGATGGCCGCCAACGCTTGCCGGTGGCTGTTGTCAGGGCCTGGCAGCAGGGCCCAGAGCTGTGCAAACTCGTGGGCCAGGGTCAGCTTGTCGCCAGGAACGCAGGCGCGGCCGGCGCTCATCCTGCACCGCCTTTCTTCGCCGTGCCTGCGTTTGCTGAATCCGTGGCATCACGCAGCATCTCGATGGCCAGTTCGGACTGCTCGATCAGCAGGCCGCACCACTCAAGGGTCTCGTCTCTGTCGATTGCCGTACCGTGAAGCTCGGCAAGCAGTGCTTCATACCCCATGGCCAATATCTCGATGCGCTGCACCACCTGCAGGATTTGCAGCATGGCCTCTCGGCTGTTGACAGGCGCCTCGCGCAAGCGAAGGGGCGGTTGCTGCGCGCTCATGCTGCACCACCTTGCTGCGCGATCTCGCACGCATCGGCCGCAGTGGCCAGCGCATGCGCCATGCAGCGCGCCTGGGCCGGCGTCATGGTGCTGGCCAGTGTCAAGGTGCCGGCGCCGAGCTCGAAGCTAACGCCGTAGCAGGCCCCGGTGCGGCGCGTGCTGTACACGCAGGCCATCTGGCCGCCGACGCTGAAGACGCCGTGGTTTCGACGCGTGCGGGTCGACGCGGGCACCAGGTGCAGCGTGCGACGGCCTGCAACGGGGGAAGGGGAGGTGTGGGCGTTCGGGCCCGAGGAAAAACCAGCCATGGTATCGGCTCCTTTCTTGCGGTACACATCCGCCGCACTCGCTGTCAAACGAGGGTGGCGGCCCAAAGCGGGGTTGACAGACCGGAAGAAAGGCACCGGCAGACCCGAAGGTCTCCCCGCCCAGGCCGCCATAGAAACTGGCACCGGGGCGCTGACGCGCAAAAAAGGCCGCACTTGAGGCGGCCGCGCGCCTTTCTTTACCGGGCTGTCAAACCCGACCCCTGTTTCGCAGGGGCGTCGCCAATGTAGCACCGGTGGCGCGCATTGGAAAGCGAAATGCGACCGAAGCCGTCGCCGCCTGGCCAACGGCGCGCGTGCAGTGGGCATCATGCGTACAGCACCGGCACGCCCAGGCACCGCGCGTAGGCGGCCACCTGGGGCAGATGATCCAGCGTGCGCAGCTGGCCGTGCACGTTGATGGAAAAGGCCTCGCGCCCCAGCGCGCCGGTGATGCGGTGCAGTTCGATGCCCTTCAGCGCCAGTTGCGCTTGCAGGCCTGCGAAGGTCTTTTCGTCGTTCGCCGGAAGTTCGTCCGGAGTGTGGGTCTGGTGCAAGTCCATGCGGGTGCTCCGGTGCTGGGTGACGTCTGCCGATCAGTCGGCCAAGTCGCGCCAGGGTTGCGTGTAGGCGGCCAGCGCTGCAACGTGTTGCCGAGCCAGGTGACGCAGTTCCATCTGAGTGGCAAGCGCAACCGCCGGATTCGCCGCCGTTGAGTGCAGCTCATCGACAAAAAAAAGCATCTGCGCGACGTAGCGCAGGTTTTGCACAGGCAGCATCGGCTGATCGACGCTGACGAACTCGACGCGCTGGGGCGGGAACTGAGAGGCGCTCATGCCGATCAAGGGCCACCGGTGAGTTGGTACTGCCGTTCAAGATCCCGCATCAGTGCTTCGGCGGCGCTGATGCTGTCGGCGAACACGGTGTGGCTGCGATTCGTGCCGAAGTTGAAAACGATCTGTACGCCGCCGCTTTCCAGGTTGCGGCCCCTGCCGCCCGAGGCGGTTTCGAATGTGCTGCCCGGCCCACCAGCTGCAGCGCCGCCCCTTGGGCCGAAGGGGCTCGCGCCGGCGGCGCCAGTCGGATTGGTGCCGGCGCCGGGCCGCCAGCCCACGCCGTCGAAGCTCAGGCCCAGCGCTGCCTGCTGTGCGGTGAACTCCTGGTATCGCCGCTGCGCCGATTCTGGCGTCAGCGTCCACACGCCAAGGCCGAAAGGCCCCTCGCCGCGACGGCTGGTGTCCAGGAACCAATCACCCGAGTTGTCGGGGGGCGTGAGTTGGCCCGGCCCGGTGCGCGTGATGCCGCGATCGGGCGTGGCGTTGTACAGCCGGTTAAAGCTGTCGATGGGTGTCAGCCCGTTGACCTTGTTTTCAGGACCGCCAGCACTGCGGACACCGAAATTCTTGCCGTCCTGGCTGGGACCGATGCCGCCCAACAAGGGGCCGTTTCGCAGGCGCTCAATTTGCCGCTCCCAGTCGGACATACTGTTTGTTGAATTTTCGATCTTGCGGCCCGTCTGGTCTACGGCCTGGCCTGCTGCGCTCATCGAATCGACGATGGTTTTGCCCAGGTCGGCCGCAGCCATCCTGTTCTCCAGGATGCGGCGCTGGAGTGATATCTCGCTGGTCTCCACGCCTCCGTTTGCCGCCACGGCCGCATCACGGTATTGCATGAAGGCCCTGGCCTTGTCTGCCAAGCTGACCGTCACGTCGTTAGCCACCACGCGATACGCGGCGCCCAGCTTGTCGGCCGTGTTTTGAAGCTCCTCTCGGGTCTTGATCCCGAAAGCGCGCAACGCCTCGCCCAAGGAAGTGATCCCGGGTTTCAGCTCGTCAAGCTTCTTGCGGGCCTTCTCAAGCCCTTGCTCCAACGCGTCTCCTGCAATGCGACCTTGCTGGCCCAACTCTGTGAAGCGGCTAATGACGGCGCGTACGGCGCTCTCGGTGCTGGCGGCCACTGTTGCCTTATCCAGTGCACCAGCGAGCGCACGGCCTGTGGTGTTGGAATCGGCGCCCAGGGCCTTGAGCGTGCGCGCCAACTCATCCACGTCGTTGATCGCACTGGTGGCGGCGGCGCTGAAGCCAGTCCGCAGTTCTTGCACCGACAGTCCCGCCCGGCTTAGCGATTCCAGCCCTATCGCGTCGAGCACGGCTTGCAGCCGGCGTGCGCCCTGCTCACTGCTGTCGAAAGCGGCCGTGGCATTGGTCTTGAATTCAAGCAGGTCCACGCCCTTCAGCCCGGCGGCCAGCGACTCACGCACCTGTTCGCCCGTAATCTTGCCTTTGCGCTCCAGCGCATCAAGTGCGGCGGTCGCGTCGGTGATGCCCTTCAGGTCGCCCAGCTTGAGGCTCTTGGTGATCTTGGCCAAACTCTCGGATACGGTGTCGCCTTTGCGGGACATTTCCTCAAACTCGGCGACGATGCCCTTGGACTCTTTGGTGAGGCCGAACATGGCGTCGGCAGCCTTGCGGGCTTTTTCGGCAAGCTCGGCCTTCTGGGCAGCGCTGACGCGGCTGGCTTCAGCATCGGCACGGGCCTGCTGCTCGTTGCGCTCCATTGCCTTGCCCCAGCCCTGAAGCTTGGCAATGCCTTCGCCGGCCGCTGTGCCGATGTCCTTGATGTTGGTCAACACCGTCAGCAGCGCGAAGGTCTTGATCGTGCTCACGATGCTGGCAAGGCGGCCGGCGGCCGCTGCACTTGCCGTGGTTGCCGCCGCCGATGCCTGGGCCGCTGTCGCGTTCGCGAGTTTTGAAGCGGAGTTGACGGTTGTGGCCGCCGTGTTCTGGGCCTGGGCTGCAGAGTTGCCCACGACGGCGGCTGTATTGCCTACCTTAGCGCCGGTATTGACCACCGCCGCGGCGGTGTTGACGCCCTTGGCGGCCGTGTTCTGCGTAGTGGCCAGCGTCTCGGCTTGCTTGGCCACCGTCGCCTGCACGGTGGCCTGGCTCAACCCCAGGAAGGTCTGTGCCAGGCGTAGCGCAGCGAAGGCCGCGGCCCCCTGCCCCACATCAAGCAGGAGGTTTGCGACAGTCTTGAGATTGCTGGCCAATGCCTCGATGGTCTTGGCCGCCGCGGCGCTGGCGCCGTTGGCCTGGTCCACCTGGCCAACGTATCGGGTCCACTCCGTGCTCAGGTTCTGTAGCGCGCGGCCCACTGTGAGCGGCAGCTGGTCGAATTCACGCTGTACGGCAGAGCTCTGCCCAGCCAAGGACTGGATGACCGCTTCGCTGGTAAGGCGCCCCTGCCCGGCCAGTTCACGCAGTTCGCCACGCGCAACGCCCAGGCCATCGGCCAGGGCTTGCGCCAGGCGAGGGCTTTGTTCGATAACGGAGTTGAACTCTTCGCCACGAAGCACGCCAGACTGCAAGCCCTGGATCAGCTGCGTTATCGCCGCCTTCGAAGCCTCTGCGCTGCCGCCGGAGAGCTGGATCGCCTGGTTGATCGTCTCGGTAAGTCCCAACGCCTCACGCTGCGACACGCCAAGGGCCTTGCCCGCTTCGGCCAGCCGGGCGAACAGGGTGCCGGTTTCCTCAACCGAGCTGTTGGTCCGCTTGGCGACTTCAAAAACGCCGTCGAAGGCCTCGTTGAAGGCCTGGCCCTCACCGGTGACCAAACGGATGCGGGCCGCCAGGTTCGCGTACTGATCTGCGGTAGCCGAGATATCGCCCGCCAGGCCACCCAGAAGGCCGCCACCGATGGCTGCCGCAGCCACACCCTGCACGGCGCGCAGCTGCCCGAGCAGCCCGTCGAGCTGGGCTCGGTACTGGTCCTGCGCTCTGCCGGCATTGGTGGCTGCCGTGGCTGTCTGCTGGTAGGCGACCACCAGCTTCTGCGCTTCGCCGGCCGTGGTGCGCATGCTGGCGGTGAGCCGGTCTTCGGCGCCGTCCAGGTTGTTGGCGGAGATGGAGTACTTGTCGAGCGCACCACGTGAAGTGTTGAGCGTCTCGGTCTTGCTCTGAAAGGCTACCTGCGCCGCCGCTGCCGCGTCGCGCAACTTCTGCAGCTGGCCAGCCTGGGTGCGCGTTGGGGTGACCACGGCTTGCAGCGACCGCTCCAGCCGTTGCAATTCCGTGGACGTTTGCTCCAGCCTACGGCCTGCCTCATTTGCATCAACGAGCGCCTTGCCGAAGCTCTGCACTGCGGAGCGCTTGCCGCCCAGCACTTCGAGTTCGGCCGCGAATGCTTTTGCTCGCGCCGCAGCCTGCGGGTCGAGGGCCTCGTCGAGTTTGCCGAGCTGCGCAGCCAGCGCGGCAATGTCGGCCTCGCCGGTGGCGACGGCTTGCACGTCGTAGCGGATTTTCGGGTCGGTCATGGGCTAACTTTCAGGTTGAGGGAAAGGCCCAGGTCGAGCGGCAAGCGGCTCGCCGAGTACAAAGACACGACGCCGTTTTTGTGGCGGGTTGCGCGATATCGTCGGCCTAGATACACCAGGCAAAACCCCCCGGGCCCTTGGCGTTGCTGTGCTTCGGCGACCGCTGCCGCGTGCAGCGCAGCCAAGTCGGGCACCTTGCACCGAGGGGGGCAGGTGCCACCCCCGAGCACCTGGTCAAGCGCCCGGGCCGCCTGGTTGAATATCCGGGCATGAACGGGTTCAAGCAGCCAAGCAGATTTCCGCAGCTGCGTCGACAACGGATCGGGGCCGCGCCGAACGGTTTGCTTGGGCGAATTCTTGGCTACGCCAGCGCCAGGCCGGCTGCCTGGCGCGGCGCTTGAGGTCGGGTTCACGCGGCAGCGGATGCCTGGGGCGACATCGAGTCCAGCCGTGCGTAAATTTCATCCGGGTTGCCGCCGAACAAATCCTGATATTTGCACATCAGGTTGTGCTGCTCGGTCTGTGACATTTCTCGCAGATTTTTGTAAACCTTGAAGCTTGCATCTCGCGCCGGAGGGCTGCTCGACGGCGGCGGGATCAACGTGGCCGGATCGACGTCGAACAGCGCCAAGTCCAGTTCGGTGCAGGCTTCGAACCACATCGCCAGGACGCGCGGATGCATTTCGCCGGAGCTGCTGCCATCGAGCATTTTTCGCGCGAATGGCACGTGATCTGGGTTGCAAACCCCGAACGCGGTCGAGCCCCAGAAACGCGGCAAGCTCTTCGGCTGGGCCGTTTTGTGGACGCACCTCTTGAGCGAAACCAGCGCGCCGATGTAGGTCACCAGCGCTTGGTCAGCTGCGACCTTGGCCAATTCGATGCGACAGGAATCCAGCGCCTCGCCAGCCGCTTGAACACGCGCCGCGGCCTCTTGCCCCGCCAGCCGCGCATCCGCCGCCAAGCACATCGCCACGTCTGCACGCACGAACTCCAGGGTGTCGTTGACCTGGCTCACCGCGAGCTTGTGGTCTTGCGAACACGCGGCCAGATGCGACGCTGCGTCGGCTGCCCGCGCCTCATCCGAGGCGGACTCGAACTTTTCCAGCTGCACCTTCGCAGCGGCCACTGCGCGCGCGGCCGTTTCGATGCCGTACTGGCCAGCAGCCGTTGCCGCGTCAGCCAAAAGACTCGCCCTTTCTTCAAGCTGGGCAGACCGGAGGGTGGCCGTAGTGTGTGCCTGCGTCGAGGTTTCGAATTCACGCTCGAGGACTGGCAGGCGCTGCGCCAAGGACTTATTTGCCGCTTCGCGGAGATCCCCGCACGAAACAGCCTCGACGCGATGGCGCAGGACGTTCCCCCAGCGCTGCGCGAATTCGAACTGGCGCCGCTGCAGGCGTAGCGCCTCACCCCCGGCGCGAACGGCCCGGTTTTCGAGACCGGCCAGCTGCTGCACGAAATGTTCCGTTCCGCCAGCCGATTGAAATGCAGCGGCCGCCGCAGCGCGATACGCTGAAACCGGCATCGCGGCGGGTTGAGGCTGCACCGCACTTCGGAGGATGGAGAGAGCTTTTTGTGGAAGGTTCACAGGGGTGTTTCCGGGGTTGGGCCCAGCGCATCGCTGGAACAGTTGGTGGAAGCGGATGTGGTCAGGCTGCGGCGGCCAGGGCTTTGCGGGCATGCGCTTCGCTACAGCGGTGCTCGATCGCGTAGCGCCGCGCGGCCAGTGTTGATTCGTCGCCGCCGTCACCCCCGAGGGCCTTGAACGCCTCGACGAAACCGCAGCCGTTTTCCTTGGCGTAGCGCGATGTTTTGAGAGCCTTGTCCGCTGAACTGAGGCTTGCGAAGGCCACCGCCGGCGCGGGACGCCATGGGGCGGGCTCGGGCTCGTAGGTTTTTGCCGCTGAAGTGGCGGGCGCGGAAGGCCTGGCAACGACTTGGGGGTCTTCCTCGCCCGAGGGCAACCCGATGCCATCGACAAGTTCGAAGGCCACGGCCTGGTGGCCGATGAACTGTCGCTGCAGGCCGCCCGCCAGGTAGATCTGCGAGCCCGGCCGGACGACCGCCAAGTGGGCGGCAACCTGCGCCCGATCGGCTGCCGAAAGTTGGAATGTCCGGAGGTCCTGCCAGTTCGCGTGAAGGTAGCAGCGCGTCGCGGCGGCCCCCACGACGTATGCCCCCACGTCGACATGCGCGTCGGGCCCTTCCAAGATTGCCGCGACGTGAACCCGCTTTGATGCCGTTCGGATCGCGTCGCCCAGTTGCAGGCCCGCCTCGACGCCAAGCCCGCTGCAGGCCGGCACTTTCAACACAAGCGTTTTGGTGCCTGGCCGCGCAGCCGCTGCGCGGATGATCTCTATCATTTCGCGGCCAGGCTTCGGCGAATTCAGGTCGATGGTCTCGGTGCTCATGAGGTGGTGGCCTTTTCTTGCGAGTTCGCCTTGCGGCGTTGAAGTCGGCGCTGGCGTTTGCCGCGCCGGATTTCGGCGCGCGCCTACTGCGCGGCCTTTGCCGTGTCGCCGCCGGGCGCCCAGCCATTGGGGTGCTGGCCCTCGACCTGAGCGGCAACCCAGGCGGTTGCCCAGGCCTCAGGGATGAACGCCGATCGGCCGATGTAGACCGGCGGAGGCACCTCCTTGAGCTTCAGTTTTTTGTAAAACCAGCTCAACGAATTGCCGCCGGCCAACCGGCAGAACTGGGTCAACGTCAGGAGCTCGCCGTACTTTCCGACAAGGTGCTGCAGGGACCCAGGCTGCCCCACCAGTTGGCGCGGGGCGATGGCGGAAGTGTCGATTGGCTCGATGGCCACGCACTGACCCCGCCGCAGCGCTTCAATGCGCGCGTTCTGGGGTGTTTTGATTGGCGTTGATGGCCGTGGCGGTTCTGCTGCATTCATGAGGACCGACGTTAGGTGTCGGTCCTCTGAAAATCGAATCCACAAACAATCTTGAGTCGGCCTATTTGTTCTTCTTGACTTCGGCGCGTTTGGCGCTTAGGTAACGTTTCACCGCGCCGGCGGCATCTCCAGACAGGCGCGCTGCATGCAGACAAATTTCAACGATTTGCAAAAAGTCGCCTTGCCCGCCCGCCGATGAAGGGGCCTTGATGGCAACCCCGTTCGCAATGGCGACGGCTGCGGCCGTCTCGACAAGCCGCTCCTCATGCTTCTTTTGTGCGACAGGGCGCCCACAACCACGCATGGCGTTATCTGCGGCCGCCCCGGCCGCTGTCGCCAGCACTTCGAGTTGGGCAATTGTCGGCGGCGCAATCAGGCCACTTGGGGTGTTCGTGTGCAGGTTCATGGCGGCCTGCACACTCAGAGACCCCATGCGGGCATGGAGACTCCGCGCGGACTCTTCGACCTGCGCAAGTTGCTTTGCCAATGCCGCCCCCACCGGGTGAGCGCGGCGGGCGGCCTCATGTAGAGCTACGAGACCGCACACCTGCGCGAGGGCTTCAATATCTTCTGGCCGCTTGATGAGGCGTTTGAGCGTTTCCAGGTCGGCTTTGCGAAACGCTGCTGGCTCCACGCGCTTGAGGACCGACACGATGTGACCGAGCTGGGCGCCTTTTCTGATTTCGAATTCCCAAAGGTCGGCTTGGTGCTGTGCGGCGTAAGTCCACGCTTCGGTGTGGGTTCTGGGCGCTCCTGGCGCTGCGGCGCGCGAGTCGGCAACGTCAGCGGCGCGCGCCTTGGTCATACGGCGCCGGATACCGTCTCTGTCTCGGGCTCGGCAGGCACAGACAGGCCGGCAGCCAGTGCGAACAACACACCTGCAGGCCAGTCGAACTCGGCATCGGGCAGCGCGGCAGCGCGCGCCTTCTCGTCATGTTCGAGACCCCATGAGTCGATCTGCGGGCCGACTAACGCATCCCACAGATCAACAGGCAGCGCGACCCGCGCCTGACAGTGTTCCGGCACCTTCGCAAGTGCGGCCTGCAGCTCCGCTCGCACCAGCTCGAAGCGGCCTGCCTTGGCCGCCTCCAAAGCAAGGGGCACGATGCGGTCAACAGCATCCATCGCAGCGCGATCGCGCCGAAGTTCGAGATACTTCCGGGGCCCGTCTTGAAGCTCTCGCGCAGGATTCATGTCCTTGCGATAGTTCGCCTTCAGATTGGCATCACGCCACGCCCTGGCGTCCTCAAGCGAGTGCGTTGGCATGCCCCGAGCCTTCTGCGCCGACACGGCCGCGCGACTGATCCCGAGCAGCCCGGCCAGATCCGCATCGTTGCGCACTTTGGTTGACGTCGCAGGCATCACGCCAGCCCCTTTCATTGACTGCACGGATTGTCATCGGCCCGCGCGATTCTGGGAAGCGGCGCCTGGACTTCGCAGGGTCGCGCGTGGGCGGGCCGGGCGCCATTTCTCGTTCGCGCGAACTTCCGACGTGAGTGCACAGCAGTTGCCCCCAGGGGTGACCACGTGGTCGTGTGCGGCGTCTGCTTTGACGTCACATCCAACGCCCAGACCAGGCCGGCGGTGCATAGGCCTGCCCTATCGAGTGAACACCCATCAAGCCGAGTGTCAACCAATCGAAAGCGGCACCTACTGGCGTAGCAGCGGGGGCCGAATTACCCGTGTTGGCCGCTCGCTCAGAAGGACCCATACGGGGGGGGTGGGCATCCAATCCGGTCGAGCTGGTGCTGGACTGGCAACCAGTCGGCCAGAGGAACGAGAGAGAGGAGAGAGAGTAGAGAGAGTCACTGAGTCTGTTCCCTCTGTTCCCTTCCCTGTTCCCTTCACCTCCACACCGGTCAAGTTCAGGGATTCGCCTTGGTCTACGGGCCTTTCGGCCCATCTGTTCCCGCTGTTCCCTGTGTTCCCTGC
This sequence comes from Burkholderiales bacterium, assembly GCA_038204775.1. Taxonomy (GTDB): domain Bacteria; phylum Pseudomonadota; class Gammaproteobacteria; order Burkholderiales; family Burkholderiaceae_C; genus Rubrivivax. The sequence continues at coordinate 31,718 of JBBRCN010000041.1, forward strand.
GCAAAATGCAGAGCCCGACCAACTTTCACTTGGCGCCGGCAATTGTTCGAGGCTGCGCGATATCCGATCTCCCGCCACCTCCACCCCCGCGCGGCAAGGGCAGCGCTGCTCCGCAGCGGTGGAAGTGATAGTCGATGCTCGCCGCCTTCAGCGGCTGCGCTTCGCTGGCAACTGGAGCACCGTTGCGCCTTGCCTCAAGCGGTCAAGGTAGTCGGCCCATTGCTGCAGCATCGTCCGGCGCTGCTCCAGAAATTCGGTGCGGTTGTAGGCACGGCCCAGGCTGTCCTTGACCGAGTGTGCGAGCTGGGCTTCGATGACGGGTTCGGCCACGCCCAAGCGCTCAGCCAACATGGTGCGGGCCGTGGCGCGAAATCCATGCCCTGTCACCTCATCAGCCGGGAAGCCCATCGCCCGCAAAGCTGCGTTCACCGTGTTCTCGCTCATGGGTCGGTCATGGTGGCGCTCGCCACGGAAGACCCATAGCCCCCGGCCGGTCAACGTACGCAGCTCTCGCAGCGCTGCGACCGCCTGGTGTGGCAGCGGGACAAGGTGAGGATCCCCGCGCTGCTTGCCTTCAAGCTCACGCTTCATGCGGCCGGGCGGGATATCCCACTGAGCCGCATCGAGATCGAACTCGGACCACTGACCATGTCGCAGCTCGCCAGGGCGCAGCAGCAGCATGGGGGCAAGATAGAGCGCGGCACGGACCACAGGTGTGCCCGCGTACCCGTCGCAGGCGCGAAGCAACTCCGCCAGGCGCTCCGGCTTCACGATGGCCGGAAAGTGTCGGGTCTTTGGCTTGCGCAGCAGGCCCTTCAAGTCACGCGCGGGGTCGCTTGTCGCCAGGCCTTTGCCCACCGCGTATCGGAGCACCTGGGAACAGCTCTCGTGCGCTCTCTGCGCCGTTTCAATCACACCGCGGGCTTCGATCTTGCGCAGTGCGGCCAGCAGTTCGGGTGCAGACACCTGGCCAACGGGTCGACGGCCTACATGGGGGAAGACATCGGCGTCAAGGCGCGCGAGCACTTTGTCGGCGTAGCTCGTTGACCACTCACCCCGTCGCGTCTCCCACCACTCCCTTGCCACGGCTTCGAAGCTGTCTGCGGCCGGCAAGCCGGCGTCGGCCAGCCGCTCGACTTCACGGCGCTGCGCAACTTGGTGTTTCGCTGCCTTGCGGGCCGCGCTTGGATCGGTGCCGGCGCTCACCAGCTGGCGTGCTTCGTCGGCCTTTCGCCTGGCCAGGGCGAGTGTGGTGTCTGGATACGTGCCCAGGCTCAGGTTCTTGCGGATGCCGTGGATCGTGTAGTCCAAGCGCCACCCGTGCGACCCGCCGTTGACGAAGAGGCGCAGGTACAGGCCATCGCCGTCGCTCAGGCGCTGGCGTGGATCGCCCGGCTTGATAGCGCGGATGGTGGCGTCACCAGGAATCAGCTCGCGTGCCATGCAGGAACTTTCTTGTGCAGGAGCTCGCATTGTGGAGTTCCTGCAGAAGTTCCTGCATCAGCGCGTCACAGCCAGTCCATTCCGGGCAACGTCGGGAGAATGAGAAAAGCCCTAGAGCGTTGATTCTCAAGGGCTTTTTACTCAACGGGCAACGTCAGGAAACAGGAATTTGGTGGCCTGGGGCGGAATCGAACCACCGACACGCGGATTTTCAATGTTGGTTGCTAGCGTTCCCACCGCTTCCCGCTTGTTCCCAAGTCGTTGATTCATCGAGGATTCCGGCCGAACCAACGCCGCGCCGAGTTCTCAAGCGTTCCCGCGCTTTGTGTAGTTTTCGCCGCCAGATTACACAGGAACTACACGGACCCAAAGCGTGTCCAGGTGCTCCTGGTCGCTTCCGCTTCAACTGTGGGCTAGGTGTCCCTCGTCTGCGCCTACCGTCATGGCCTTGCCGCTCTAAGCTACGGCTCGCCGTCTGATCTCGTCCAGTACCTGCACCATCCGCTCAACCTTGGCCGCCGGGAACAGCCCCTCCGGCCCTTGTGGGCTGATGTCAAGAAACGGTGACTCGTACAGCCGGCCGGCCTCCATGACCCCGGTGGCTGTCAACTCGGCAACGATGAGTTCAATGAACTCGATCTGGTCTGGCGTCGCCTGGGTGCCGGCGATCACCTCGCTGAAAGCCTGTGACATGGCCTCGCGCTCCATGCCAACCAACGACCGGATGAAGATGCCAAGCCCGAACTTGTCCTCGGCCGCCTTCTGGATCAGCTCCGGCGTGCCGCCAGCGTCTTCCAGCATGCGCTCTAGCTCCACCACGTCGGTGGGCGTCAGCGACTGACCTCGTCGCAGCCGCTGCAAAGCCAGGTGGCCCTCGTGTGCCCTCAGGAACTGCCGCGCCTTGTCTTTGAATTTGGCCATGTCCAGGCCGTTGGCGACCTCGGGCAGTTGAATAGTGGTCTCGGTGCCCAACTCATCTATGAAGTCGGTGTAGACCACTTTCTTCTTCGACTTCTCGATCAGCTTGACCAGCAGACGCAGCCGCTTGCGGGCGTTCTCCAGCATGCCCGGCGTCACGCCGTTCCACCACTCGTCGCCAGCGATGGCCTGTATCAGCACCATCTCGGCCTTGATGGCGGGCACGGCTTCCTGCTCCTCCAGCGCGCTGGCAATGGCGCGGATCTGATCGCGCAGCGGGCCAAACCCTGGCGCGGCCTGCAGGATGGCCAGTTGCGTGCGCAGCACCAGCAGGTCGAAGCGTTTGGCCTCCTCGTCACCGTCCACAAACTCGGTGGGCAGGTTGGCGACATGGGTGGTCAGCTCCGTCTGGTCGTCGCCGGTCAACCCCTTCCAGGCGTCGAGCCGGGCGAACTTCTCCACGGTCCGGCGCTGCGGCCGAACCACAAAGTTTTCGATGTTCATCGCCGCCACCACCTGGTGCAGATGGCCTGCCGTGCTGTCACGCAACTGCTGGCTGTTCGGCTGCGCTCCGTACTTGCCGAGTTGGTCGTTGCCGTGGCGCCCATCGATGACCTCGCGGTCCAGTTCATCGATCAGGCTCAGCCGCGCCTTGAACAACCGCGTGCCCAAGGACTCGCTGGAATTGCCGTCAGTGGTGCCTGGGTTCTGGCTGAAGAATTCGAGGTTCTGGCAGTAGTCGAACACGTAGAAGAACTTCTTGTGCTCGCCCGGCGCAAACAGATTCGGGCACAACCGCGTGCCGCGCCCCACCATCTGCCAGAACTTGGTGCGCGAGCGGACGATCTTGAAGAACACCAGGTTCACCACCTCGGGCACGTCGATGCCGGTGTCGAGCATGTCCACCGAGATGGCGATGTGCGGTGCCTTGTCCTTGGCCGAGAAGGCGTCGATCAGGCTCTGCGCATAGGCGGTCTTGTAGGTGACGACGCGCGCGAACTCGCCCTTGTGGTGCGGGTAGTTGACGTTGAAACGCTCGGCGATGAACTCGGCGTGGTCGTTGTTCTTGGCGAAGACGATGGTCTTGCCCAGCCTGTCGCCGCTGGCCACCTTCTGGCCTTTGGTCATCAGATGCGCCAGCACCTTGTCCACCGTGTCGGTGTTGAAAAGCCACTTGTTCAGCGCTGCGGCGTCCACCTCGCTGGGCGGCGGGGTGCCGTCCTCGTTCCACTCCAGCGCGTCCCACTGTTCCTTCTCGTCTTCGCTGAGCTGGGCGTACTTGATGCCGTCGCGCTGAAACTTCAGCGGCACCGACACCGCCACCGGCGGCACCAGGTGCCCGTCGGCCACCGCCTGGTCCAGCGGATAGGCGTCGGTGGGCACGCCATCTTCCAGGTCGAACAGGCCGTAGGTGTTGTGGTCGATCTCGTCCTTGGGCGTGGCGGTCAGGCCCACCAGCAGGCAGTCGAAGTAGGCGAAGATGGCGCGGTACTTCTGGTAGACCGAGCGGTGCGCCTCGTCGATGACGATCAGGTCGAAGTGCCCGACGCCGAAGCGGCGTTGACCGCCGTTCTTGCCATC